>QIAL01000080.1:0-10609 GCA_003225535.1 Acidobacteriota bacterium
TGCACTACCTTCTTGCTGGCGAGGTCTTGAACGCTGATCATTCCCGAACCGGCGTCCACCGACTTCACCGTCGCCGCATATTGCGGAAACACTCCCGCGTACACCTCTTCCGCCGTGATCTCAGTGCCGTCCGTATTCTTATTTCCGCGCGCTCGCAGCTGATCACCCGGACGAATCTCTGCAAGACTGCTGGGCTTCGCATCCTCGGGCTTGGCCGAATCGGGTGCATAGCGATGCACCGCGGTGTCTTTCGTCGTATGGACAACAACTGTCTTCTTCGCCGTCAGGCTTGGAATTGAAACGGTGACCGCTCCAGCTGCGGTGTCGACCGATTCCACCAGCCCACCCAGCCCACGCTTCTGCCAGTCCTGGCGAATCTGATCGCTCACCGCCGCAACTGCCCCCTGCGTGATCACAATGACTTCGAGCGCGGAGATGGAATTGCCGTCCGGCGATCCCGCTCCGCGCACCCGAATCGTGTCGCCCACATGCAGATCCTCCGCCTGCAGCGGTGTCGCGTTCTTCAGATCCTTCTCGCCGGGCGCAAGCCTGAGAATCCGCGCCGTCGGTTGCAGGGTTACGGAAACCTCCGATCCTGACGTCGACGCGAGGGTCAGCGCAGCGCCGCTGATTGCTTTGATCTTGCCGATCCGCTTCGCGATCGCCGGTTGAGCATCTGTCGCCTGCCCATAAGCGGCTAGCGTCCCCGCGCCGGAGCCTGCTCCAAAAAACGCAACCACAAAAATCGCCACCAGCACTCTGTCTTTTGCCGTCATACGCTCACCTTTACTTTAAACCGTTGAAGATAGCGCAACTCCATGATTTACAAAGTTTTACCCAACACAAAACATCCATTACAAACAGGCCCAAATGAGAGAGTGCAGAGGCTTGCCGCGCACCCAGAGAGTTATCGACGGTGCATCCACCGGGAGCTACGATTTCGCTAAGTGAATTTGTCGAAATCGGACCATGGGATGCGTGTACCCATAGTACGTTCATGCTTATGCTGGGCAATTTCGGCGATCCTGCCGCTGTCTTTGATGGGGCAGGCGTTGCCGGAGAAACCTGGCGGAGCCATCCTTCACACTCAGGGAGGAGTGTGGGTCAATGGCTACGAGGCTCATGATTCGTCCGCTGTTTTCCCGGGAGACGTCATCGAAACCAAGCCCGACTCTTCCGCCAACCTTAGCCTCGATGGATCCACGGTCCTGATAGCCCCCGAATCTGTTTCCAAATTCCAAGCCGATCTGCTCGAACTCGATCACGGAGGAGTGTCCGTTGTCACCACGAAGAGTTTCAAAGTGCGGGTGAATTGCATTCTGGTCGTTCCCGTGCTCAATGAGTGGACGCAGTATGTCGTGACCGATGTGAACCGAACCGTTCAGGTGGCGGCGCGCAAGCTGGACGTGAACGTGGAACACGAGGGCGCACCCGGCAAGCAAGCGCCAGAGCCCCAGCCTTCCCAGCAGCGTGCTTCGGTGCACGAAGGCGAACAGAAAAGCTATGACGAATCGGAGGTCTGCGGTCCTGCTGCCCGTCCCACATCTGCCCTGGCGGGGATCAGCCCGAAGTGGATCGCCGCAGGTGCGGCGGGAGCGGGAATACTAATCTGGCTGCTGATCCATGGCGGGAACCCGAAGACTCCTGCCAGCCCAGCAGTACCGTAGCCTGCACTAGGTACAAGCTTTTCGCCAGGTGTGCAAGACAATAACCACAAACGGCACGAAGGTCACACGAAGGACGACTGGTTTTCCTTCGTAATCCTTGGTGTCCTTTGTGTTATTGTCCCCACCAGCAACCCGCTTATCGATCAAGGCGAGTTCCTCACAGAATTCTCTCGTGCGTATACCCGGCCGATTCCAGAGCCGCAAGCAGTTCTGAAATATGCTCCGGCCCTCGCGTTTCCATCGTGATGTCGATCGCCGTATCGCCGAGATTGACTCCGTGGTACGCCCGGTCGTACGAGGTCTCTACGATATTCGCCCGATGATCCGCGAGAATTCCGGTGAGCCTGTGCAGAGCGCCGGGATAGTCCGGAAGGTGAACGCGCAACCTCACCAGCCTTCCGTCTTTCACCAAGCCGCGTTCAATGATGCGCGAGAGCAGGGTCACATCGATATTTCCGCCGCACACCAGCACTGCCACTCGCTTGTTTTGCAGCGGCAGCTTGCGATTCAGCACGGCCGCGATGGCCGCCGCTCCCGCCCCTTCGGCCAGAGTCTTCTCGCGCTCCAGCAGCAGCAGGATGGCGTTGGCAATCTCTTCTTCTTCCACCGTGACGATGTCGTCCACGTATTTCTGCACCAGCGGCAGCGTCCGTTCTCCGGCGCGGCGTACCGCGATCCCGTCGGCAATGGTCTTTGCCGATTCGAGAGTCACCGGCTTTCCCTGCGCCACCGCGGCTTTCATCGACGGAATCCGCGCCGGCTGCACTCCATACACCTTTACCTTGGGATTCGTTTCCTTCACCGCGCAGGAGATACCGCCGATCAGCCCGCCTCCCCCGATTGGAGAAACGATAACCTCGATATCCGGATGCTGCGAGAGAATCTCCAGCCCCAGAGTCCCCTGCCCCGCAATCACGGCATCATCGTCGAACGCGTGAATCAGAGTCAGGTGATCCTGTTCGCTGAGTTCGATGGCCTTGCCATAGGCCTCGTCGTAGTTCGGTCCGTAGAGCACAACCTCAGCGCCATACGCACGCGTCGCCGAAACCTTGGTCAGCGGAGTGGGCAGCGGCATCACGATCCGTGCCCGGATTCCGTGTCGCCCCGCGTGATACGAAACGCCCTGCGCGTGATTGCCTGCCGAAGCCGCGATCACGCCGTGTGCGCGCTCGTCACTGGTCAATGTGAGCAGTTTGTTCAGCGCCCCGCGCTCTTTGAATGCCCCGGTGCGCTGTTGGTTGTCGAGCTTAAGAAAGATGGAATTCTGCGTCAGCCCGGAAAACGTCTCCGAATGTGTGCACGGCGAGACGCGGATGTCTGCACGAATCCTGTTAAGGGCGGAATGGATATCCGAAAGTTGAATCATTGCCGGGGGACAAGGGGCAAGTTGCTAGAACCGCCAGAGGGCTCCGCCACCGACGAAGTAGTTATGCTGGCGCGTCTTGCCGGTCGGAGCCAGCGGGAAATCCGGTTCGCCTGCCCAAAAGTCACGCACGTCCATGCGTATGCTGAGCTTTCTCCAGACTTTCACATCAAGTCCAAATCCAGCCTCGATGACCGCACTGGTCGTGGACTTACCAGGATTGGTGCCACCGTAAATCAGTTGATTGTTTTGGCTAATGTGGCCGAACCCGGCTCCAAAGCTGATCCACGGGGAAACCGCAGTGGTGGGAAAAAGGTTCACTCGAGCGGCCGGAGTGACAAACAGTTTCTTCATATCGGAAGGGACCACTGAGTTTCCGTATTGGCCTGCGTTCAGATCAACGTCCCAGTTGTATACGAGCAGGCCTTCAGCAGAGACTGAGTAGATGGGAGTCACCAAAAAACGCCGCGCATACTCCCCCTCGAATGTCAGGCCCTTTCCGCTGTGAATGATGGGATCGAAGTAGGTCGCGTTCTGAATGCCCTGATCGCTGATAAACGTGCGTCCCAGGAGTCCGCCGACTTCATTCTTTTCGTCCTGTGCAGCCGCCGAGATCGAAAGCATTGTCGCCACGGTGAGCACTGCAAGACAAAGCCGTTTGCCAGACATTTCCCCTCCCAGCGAGGTTCCGTTCCCTAATTGTTACGGCGGTAAGGACATAGCCTAGCACGATCAAGCCGGTTTTGGACCCCGGGAGAACTAATCTTTCTGTTCAAATCTGGTGTGAGATTAACGATCCCCGCAATCTCTCCAAACTCAACCAACGCATCGCCGAATGCTAAGATAGAAAGATTGCATGCCAGTCCAAGACCTCACTGTCAGCGGTTCCCCAGAGTTGAAAGGAAAGAAATCTGAGGAGAACACGCCATCGAACCAGCCTGAACCCCGCCCGCAAAAAGTCGGGTTCGTCAGCCTGGGCTGCCCCAAGAATCTCGTCGATAGCGAGGTCATGATGGGAATGCTCGCACGCGCCGGCGCCGAACTCACCCGCCGCGCCGAGGACGCCGACGTAATCGTCGTCAACACCTGCTCATTCATCGACAGCGCACAGCAGGAATCGGTTAACACAATCCTCGAGATGGCCGGACACAAGGCCGCAGGCCGCGCGAAAAAACTGGTCGTCGCCGGATGCCTGGTTGAACGCTTCCGCGATCAGATTCGCAAGGACATTCCGGAAGTCGACGCCGTCGTAGGCACCGGAGAGCTTGTCAACATTCTCTCGGCGACAGGCATCGCACCGGCACAGCCGCGGCCGAATTCTCCCTTAGTTGTCCTGAATTCGCGGCCCGAAGGTGACGCCCGCGCCGCGCAGGGACGCTTCTCACGCGAATCCTGGGACGGCGCCATCGCCGACCTGCCCAATTATCTCTACGACGAAGACACGCCGCGCATTCTCGCCACGCCCGGGCACATGGCCTACATCAAGATTGCCGAGGGCTGCGATCATCCGTGCACGTTTTGTATCATTCCGCAGTTGCGCGGGCAGTTCCGCTCGCGTCGCTTTGAGTCGGTGATCGCCGAAGCCGAACGCCTGGCGCAGTCGGGCGTCCGCGAAGTCACGCTCATCGGGCAGGACACCACCTGCTACGGCGAAGATTTCGGCCTCAAAGACGGCTTGGCGCTATTACTTGAAAAACTCGCTGGAATCGAGGATCTCCGCTGGGTCCGCTTCCTCTACGCCTACCCCAACAAGATCACTGGCAAACTTCTCGAAACGATCGCCGCCCACGAGAAGATCTGCTCCTACATGGATGTCCCCTTGCAACACGCCTCCGCCTCGGTTCTCAAGCGCATGAAACGTGGTGGCGGTGCGGACGTCTTCCTTAAGTCGATTGAGAAGATGCGCCGGGTGATTCCCGACCTCACGCTGCGCACATCATTCATCGTCGGATTCCCCGGAGAGACCGAAAAAGAATTTGAAGAACTCTGCAACTTCGTGCGCGAGGCTCAGTTCGATTGGATGGGCGCTTTTTCGTACTCCGATCAAGACGGCGCGCGCGCCTATGATCTCGAAAAGAAGCTCCCGCTGCGAGAGATCGAACGCCGCCGCAAGCATCTGATGTCGATGCAGCGCCAGATCAGCAAAAAGAGAAAGAAAGCCCTGGTTGGCCGCGAATTCGATCTTCTGCTCGAAGGCGAATCTGAAGAGACCGATCTCCTGCTGGAGGGCCGGACTCCCATGCACGCTCCGGAAATTGACGGCAAGGTCTTCGTCAACGAATTTCCCGAAGACCGCGATGCGAGGCCGGGCCAGTTCCACCGCTGCGAGATTACCGAAGCCCACGATTACGATCTGGTGGCAAAGATCATCTGACCAATGCGGCGATTGTTTTTCAAACTGCAATCTGACCTCTTCCTTCTACAATAGCTAGGCCCATGCCCCGCAAACGCACCGTCAAAATCCGCTGCCCAATCTGCAAGAAGGCGGTCAAAAGCACCGACTCCGACTTCCCTTTCTGCAGCGACCGCTGCCGTACGATCGACCTGGGAAAATGGTCCAGTGGCTCCTACGTGATTTCGTCGCCGGTGAAGGACGCCGAAGAATTGATCCAGGAGGGCGACAACGACGATCAGGACAGAGACAGCTAGATGGCCGACTCTGCAGCCCTCCGCGCCCCACTCTGGGCAAACCTGACCGCAACCTTCTTCGGCATCGGCCGCATGCGCCCGGGCCCCGGCACCTGGGCGTCAGCCGCAACCATGCTCCTCTGGGCCGCCTTCGCCCACGCTCTGTCGTATCCCTTGCGGACACCGATCCTCATCGGCCTCGCAGCCGTCGTCACGCTTGTGGGTATTCCCGCCGCAACCCGCGCTGCCCGCGCCTCGGCCAGCAAAGACCCCAGCTTCGTCGTCATCGACGAGGTTGCCGGACAGCTTATCTCGCTTATCGCCGTTCCTCTCTCGTGGAAAACTTTTCTCGCCGGTTTTATACTTTTTAGAGTCTTCGACATTCTCAAGCCACCTCCTGTCCGACAATTGGAGCGACTGCCAGAAGGCACAGGGATCGTGCTAGACGATGTCGCAGCCGGAATATATGCTCTCGCAGTCATGCAACTTCTCCTTCACTGGGGTCTACTAAAATAGGTTTGAAAGGGCACAGATTCATCCGTACCGCTCGGGCCAGTCAATGCGCGGGCTTTAGCTGAGGAAACGGGGTTTACAGTTTCCGTAATTATTGGTACTCATCCATGGGATTCTCCGATCGTATCCTCGGCAAGAAAAATGCAAACGGCGCTCCCCACATTGAATCGGTGGCTCCTTCCGCGGCACTGACCGGGGGCGAACTGCGCATCACCGGCTCCGGCTTGCGCCCACCGCAACTGGGGCGCCCCAAAGTTAAATTCGGAGACTACGAAGGATCTATCGTCGTCAGCTCCGACGCATTCGTTGTAGCACGCGTTCCCGAAGGCGCGACTTCCGGTCCAGTCGTTGTCGCAACCGACGGACACGTCAGCAACTCTCAGACGGTGAAGGTCGCAGTCCCGATCGCCGAGAATCTCCATCCCGTTACCAATCCTGCGATCGATGCCGAAGGCAACATCTATGCCACGTTCTCCGGATCGCGAGGGCAGAAAGTCCCGGTCTCGATCTTTAAGATCGATACCGACTACAACGTGAAGCCGCTCGTATCGGAGATGATGAACCCAACGTCCATTGCCTTCGACCGCCAGGGGCTGATGTACGTCTCTTCGCGCTTCGACGGTGCCGTCTATCGTGTCGCGCAAAACGGCACCATGACGACGTACGCCGAAGGCATGGGAGTCGCCACTGGCATCGCCTTCGACCGCGAAGAGAGTCTGTACGTCGGTGACCGCAACGGCACCATCTTCAAGATCGCGCGCGATCAGCAGGTCTTCGTTTTTGCCACGCTCGAAATGAGCGTCTCTGCGTATCATCTGGCGTTCGGTGCGCAAGGAGATCTCTTCGTTACAGGCCCCAACGACCGCGTCTTCAAAATTGATCCCAGTGGAACTGTGAGTACGTTCTACAAAGGGCTCGGACGCCCGCAAGGACTGGCATTCGATGTGGATGGCAACCTCTATACCGCAGCCTCGCTCGCGGGAACGCGCGGCATCGTCAAGATCACTCCCGACGGCAAAGCCAAGCTCGAGGTTTCAGGCCATGGCCTGGTAGGTCTGGCTTTCGCACCGGGACGCAGCGTCGTCCTGGCAACCACAAGCGGTGTGCATCATCTCTCATGGAATATCCAGGGCCTCCGTCTGCTTCCAGAATGATTTCGAATCCCTCAGCGTCCTCTGAGGATGTACTCTGCGTTTCAAGCTTTTGTACTGTTAAACTTCTAAACGGTGAACGCCGAAATCATCGCGGTGGGTTCCGAGATGCTCACTCCCCATCGCATCGACACCAACTCACTCTACCTGACCGAACAACTCAACCTGCTCGGTATCGATGTAGTTTTCAAAAGTATCGTCGGCGACAACCTCCGACACCTGGTCGCCGCCGCCCAGCATGGCCTTTTCCGCTCTGACATTCTCATCTTCAGTGGCGGCCTGGGCCCGACGGAAGACGATCTCACCCGCGAAGCCGTTGCCGAAGCATTGGGAGTCAGCCTTCAGCGCAATCCCGAGATTATCGCCAAATTAGAAAAGCGCTTTGCCGACCGCGGCTGGAAGATGACGCCCAACAATGCCAAACAGGCGGACGTCATCGGAGGCGCAACCGTATTGCCCAACCCAAACGGCACAGCCCCCGGACAGTGGCTATCGGGAGAATTCGAGGGACGCGAACGCATTGTTATTCTGCTACCCGGACCACCTCACGAAATGAAAGCACTTTTCGAGAGCGAGGTTCGCGAGCGCCTGCGCGCCAAAGTCCCGCCGGCGCATCTGTTCACCCGAACATTAAAGGTCGCAATGCTCGGCGAGTCAGCCGTTGACGCACGCGTCGCCCCGATCTACAAGCGCTACCCGGACGTCGAGACCACAATTCTCGCCGGCGCGGGGGAAATCGAACTGCACTTTAAAACGCGTGCCACAACTCTGGAGGCTGCGCAAACTCGCGCCGACGAAGTCGCCGATCTGGTGGAAGTTGAATTAGACGATGCGGTCTATTCGCGCGATGGTCAATCGCTCGAGCAAATTGTCGGATATTGGCTCCAGATGCGTAACGCCACGCTGGCCGTAGCGGAATCCTGTACCGGAGGTCTCTTGGCCGAGCGCATCACTTCCACTGCCGGCAGTTCGCGCTATTTTGTCGGCGGAGCAGTTGTGTATTCGAACAATCTGAAGACGGAATTCGCCGGCGTCCCCGCCGACATGATCGAACGCCACGGAGCCGTCAGCCGCGAAGTCGCTGCCGCCCTGGCCGAAGGCATCCGCTATCGTTGCGAATCGACATTGGGAGTCGGAGTCACTGGCGTAGCTGGCCCGGGTGGAGGTTCGCCCGAAAAACCTGTTGGCCTGGTATTTCACGCCGTCGCCAGCGACACCGGAACCGAAATCGTGGAACGAAACTTCCCCGGCGATCGCAAACGCATCCGCCGCTTCGCATCAACCATGGCACTCGATATGGTGAGAAAGAAATTGATGTGAAGGAGCCACGAGCTTCGAGCTACGAGCGAAAACCTAAAGCCCGTAGCTCGTAGCTCGAAGCTGCCTTTATGCGCCTCTTCCTAGCTCTCGACATCGACGACGCCATCCGCGAACGCATCGCTCGCTTCGTGGACGAAGTCCGCAACTTCTCTCCCGACGCCCGCTGGGTCAAACCGGAATCCCTTCACGTAACTTTGAAATTCATTGGTGAGGTGCCCGACGACACCGTCGAGAAGATCAAGCAAGCGCTTAAAGACGTTTCTGCCGCCACCACGGAAATTAAGTTTCGCGGCTACGGTTTCTTCCCAACACCAAAATCAGCGCGTGTTTTATGGATCGGCATGGAGTCTGGCCCGCAACTCGCGCAACTCGCGGCGGCCATCGACGAAAGAGTGGCAAACCTCGGAATCAAGAAAGAAGACCGCGCCTTCAGCCCGCACTTAACCCTGGCTCGCGCCGCAGGTGGATCAGGTTCTCCCCGCTGGCGCAAAGGAGACGGCCCCAATCGCGCTTTTTCGTATCTGCAAGAGAAGCTCTGCGCGCTTCCCGTTCCCGAGTTTGGTACCATGACGCCCCGCGAGTTCTTTCTGTACCAAAGCCAACTCTCGCCGAAAGGATCCAAATACACGAAGCTGGCAAGATTTGCACTGCAGTCCTAGACGCTTTCTCGAATCGGGAATTTCAGATTTAGGATTTTAGATTGTAGATTGTATGAAGCTCGAATCTCTGAAATCTTCAATCTACAATCACCAGGACTCATGTCCCGCTCCGCACTCATCCTCGCAGCCGCTTATCTCCTCGGCTCCATCCCTTTCGGCTACCTCCTGGTCCTTACCTTCCGCGGCGAAGACGTTCGCCGCACCGGCAGCGGCAACATTGGAGCGACGAATGTCTCTCGCAAATCGCCCGCCCTCGGAGCCTTCACACTCGTCCTCGATGCCGCCAAGGGATTTCTCGCCGTTGAGCTAGCTGCGTACTTCGGCCAAGCCGCAGCCGATCCACGCCTCATGGCCGCCGCAGCCCTGCTCGCCATTACAGGACATATGTTTCCACTCTGGCTCCGATTCCGCGGCGGCAAAGGTGTCGCCACCGCTCTCGGCGCGTTCCTGCGTTTCGTTCCTCTGGCAGTTGGCGTTGCCGTTATCATCTTCGTAGTGGTCGTGCTCATCTCCCGCCGCATTTCCGTTGGATCGATCGTGACTGCCGCATTCTTTCCAGCCACGGTGTGGACGCTTAGGCTATCGAGGGATCCTGCTGTTCTAGCTCTGATCGGGGTGGCTTCTTTGCTGATTATTGGCCGTCACTACAACAACATTCTTCGACTGATGTCTGGCGAAGAGCCGCGATTCTCGCTGAGGCGCAAATGAGCCAGATCGCTATCATCGGTGCGGGCGCATGGGGCACGGGTCTGGCCATCGTGCTAGGCCGCAAGGAATCGCATCGCGTTCGCCTCTGGGCGTACGAGGCCGATGTCTGCGACTCGATCAATCGCAACCACGTAAACAATAGATTTCTTCCCGGTGTGCGTCTTCCCGACTCGGTCCGGGCCAGCAACGATTTCTCCATCGTTCTCGATGGCGCCGAGATCATCGTCAGCGTCATGCCTTCGCAGCATTGCCGTGCCTTGTTCGCCAGCATGCGCCCTTTCATCCCCCCGCGAGCACTCATCGTCAGCGCAACCAAGGGTCTCGAAGAAGGCTCGCTGCTGCGGATGACAGAAGTGATTCAACAGGTGCTGACGATCAACAACAACCCCGAGGGTGGCCCACCCTTGTCGCGTTCTTGGCGACAGGGTGGGGATTTTGACTTTTCCATCGGCGCCCTCAGCGGCCCGTCCTTCGCCGTGGAAGTCGCTCGCGGCGATCCGACGGCGATTACCATCGCGTCACAAAGCCCAGAGTTGCTTAGCGCGATCCAGCAGGAATTCAGCCACGCAAGCTTCCGCGTCTACACCAACCAGGATGTCG
>QIAL01000080.1:10704-15529 GCA_003225535.1 Acidobacteriota bacterium
GACCTGCACCGGAGGCCTCTCCCGCAACCGCAGTGTCGGTGTCGAACTAGGCCGCGGCAAGAAGCTCGCCGAAATCATCGAGGGCATGCACGGCATGGTCGCCGAAGGAGTGTTCACTACAACCGCCGCAGTTGGCTTAGCCCACGCGCGCGGTGTAGAGATGCCCATCACCGAACAGATGCACGCCATCCTGCACGAAGGCAAGCCTCCAAAAGAAGCCCTCCAGCAACTAATGGCGCGCACGGGTAAAAGCGAGACCACCAGCTAAGATTTCCTTCGTGAACCTTAGTGTCCTTAGTGGCTAAAGATCTTGCGAGGTCCGCCAATAGCCAACTTCAATCACATCTCCGCGCTGTGCCCGCGTGTTACTCTTTACCGGATTTTTCGGGAGACTTCGATGCGTCTGAGCCCAATCGCCGCCGTAATCATCTCGCTTTCGTGCCTAAACGCTTCAGCCCAATCCAAAACTCTCGCTGAGCGCCTCGGCTACCCTCGCGACTCCAAGCTTCTTATCATCCACGCCGACGATCTTGCGGTCTCCCACTCTGAAGACGCCGCCAGTTTCGACGCCCTCGACAAGCACGCGGCCACGTCCGCCAGCATCATGGTTCCCTGCCCCTGGCTCACCGAAGTTGCCGCCTACGCCAAGTCGCATCCCGACGCCGACCTTGGCCTGCACCTCACCCTAACCGCCGAGTGGAAGACAGACCGCTGGGGTCCGGTCGAGTCCAAAGACAGAGTCCCGAGCCTACTCGATCCTGACGGATACCTATGGCCCGAAGCCGCCCCCGCTCTCGAGCACATCAAAGCCGATGAGGCCGAGCGCGAAATCCGTGCGCAGGTCGAACACGCAATCGCTATGGGTATCCATCCCACCCATCTCGATAGCCACATGGGTCTTATCTTCTTGCGCCCAGATCTCATAGCGGTCTACGTCAAAGTTGCTCATGACTATAAGTTACCGTTCCTGGGAACGCTCACTCCCAACGCTTCGCCGAATCTGAAATCTCTGTTTTCGGAAAACGACATTCTTCTCGACTCAGTGGTCATCGCCACCCCCAACGTCCAGCCCGCAAACTGGAAGAATTTCTATCTCGATGCGGTCAAGAACCTGAAGCCCGGCCTGACGGAGTTCATCGTTCACCTCGCTCATGACGACGCCGAATCCCAGGCAGTCATGGTTGATCACTCCGACTACGGCGCAGCGTGGCGCCAGCGGGACTATGACGCCATCACCAGCCCCGACTTAAAGAAAGCTCTGGAAGACAATCACGTAATCCTGATCCGATGGAGTGACCTGAAGAAGCTCCAGAATCCGTAGCGCCCTAGCCGCCTGCACCGCGCCCACATAACGAGCTGTTGTTTCGAATAGCTCGTGATCCAGGCACAACCCGGATACGTACCGGGAACAACACGAAAACCAGAAGCCAACGCTGCACTCCGCCTTGAAAAGCTGGGTGTATAGTGTCGGCTGCTGGAAGCAAATATGGAAATCGCTGCTAAGGAGCCCTCGAACCTTCCGCGCAAGCTCGGCTTGATCGACGCGCTGGCAATCGTGCTTGGCATGGTGATTGGTGGCGGGATTTTTCTGGTGCCTAATCTGATCGCCCGGGAGCTGAAATCTGCGACCGCGATTCTGGCGGTCTGGGTATTTGCCGGCGTCATCTCGTTCTTCGGCGCGCTAGCATGCGCCGAGCTTGGCACCGCCCTGCCATCCACCGGTGGGCAATACGTCTTTCTCCGCGAAGCCTACGGTCCGCTGGTCGGATTTCTTTGTGGCTGGTCCATGTTCTTGGTTGCACGGACTGCGCAGGTGGCCTGGCTGGCGGTAACCATGGCGATGTATATCTCCTATTTCTTTCCGCTATCCGGGCTAGTGTCGAAGTTACTTGGGATCTGCGCGATCGCGCTGTTCACCGGAATCAATTATCGCGGCGTCACCGCCGGGGCAATCGTTCAGAAAACGTTCACGCTGGCTAAGGTCACCGGCTTGCTGGTTATCATCTGCAGCGCCCTTTTGTGGGGCAGTAAAGCGGCGTCGACTCCGGAAGGAGTTGCCGGAGGAATCTCGGTCAGCAGGTTCGGGGTTGCGCTGATCGCATCGCTGCTGGCCTACGACGGCTGGGTGCAGCTGACCTTCGTTGCCGGCGAGATTCGCAACCCGCAGCGGAATGTGTTTCTTGCGCTCACTCTTGGGTCCGTCGCATGCATCGCCATTTATTTGCTGGCGAATATGGCTTATTTGCGCGTCCTCCCGATCTCCGAAATCGCCGCGAGTGATCACGTCGGTGCCACGGTGGCCAGTCGCGTGCTCGGCTCCGGCGGAGGCAGCCTGGTTTCGCTGATTATTCTCGTGTCGATCATCGGGACCCTGAATGGCTGCTTTCTTACCAGTCCGCGGATTTACTTCGCCCAAGCGCGCGATGGCCTCTTCTTTCAGAAGTTCGCCGAGGTACATCCGCGGTATGAAACGCCAGGATTTTCGATCCTGGCTCAGGGCCTCTGGTCGGCCGTGCTCGTCGTGAGCGGCTCCTATGAAACTCTTCTCGATTACGCGATGTTCGCGATGTGGTTCTGGTATGGTCTGATGGTCGCGGGCGTGATCGTACTGCGCTATAAGCAGCCGGATCTCGCGCGTCCTTATCGGATGTGGGGATACCCAGTAACGCCAGCTCTGTTCGTGGCGATCGCGTGCTGGTTCTTGGTGAATATGCTGAACACGCGACCGGTTCCGTCAATCGCCGGGCTGCTCTTGATCGCAACCGGAATCCCTGTCTACTTTCTGTGGGCCCGCCCACGCAAGCAAGCCGAGTCCACAACGGTCTGATTTGAGGGTTCGCCGAGGTCTCGCTGCCCCAGGAGGTTAACGGGATGGACGCAGGCCCTTATGAATTTCTGCTTAATCAGCGCTTATGGCGTCTCGCCTGGCGCACAGCAGCGACCGACGCCCCAAACCCCGTGCCGCCGGGCACATTCCCTCAGGTACTTTCGTAACCTCCAAACCCCGTGCCAGTGGCTCAATCCCGCCCATTCCCCTATAAAATTCTATAGATACCCTTGAAATCCGCCGCCACTCCGCCTCTGGCGTCTGCGACGAGCGAAGGGAAAAACTTGTCCTCGACTGCTTCCAGCCACGCCCGCATCCCGATCATCTACCTCATCCTTGGGGTGTTGCTAGCCATCAGCATCATTCCGATGTACTTCTATTCGGCGCAGGTAGAAGCCAGCAACGGCGAGCGGCTGAAGACGAACGAGAAACTGCTGCAGAACACGGTCACGCGCTCGCTGGCCGACGATCTCTCACAGCACGAACGCTCCCTGCGCTTGATGCTCGCCAATCTGTCATCAGCCATTCAAGTGGCCTCCGGCGGCGATATCGGAGAGAAGAACATCGAAGCGCCCGAATTGCGCGCCCTCCTCGAAAATTTCGTCTCCTCTTCCGACGAGATCGCCTACGCCACTCTGTTGAACTCCGAAGCCAAGGGCATCAGTGCCGGAAAAATCTCTCCTGATGCTTTCCTGCAGCGCGAACTGGAACGTGCCTACGCCGCAGCCCGCGACGGCCGCGTCTACAACGGACAGGCGCTGGTCGTCGGTGAGGGAAAGAACGCCCGCACCGTCTTCATCGTCAGTTCCCCGGTGCAATACGGCCCGCGCTTTCTCGGAATGATCGCGTCGGTAGTCGATCTCCAATTCCTGATTCGCCGCCTGCGTGAGGTCGGCGGCGGTCTCACGCCCTATGTTGTCGATGCCCAGGGACGCCTGGTGGCCGCGGCCACACCCGAATTCGCCACCGGCCAGGACATGAAGAATCTCGACATCGTCCGCAGCTTTGTTGAGACTGGCAATAAGGCCCAGCTCGCCGAAACGAGCGAATTCGGCATGAAATCCGGCTCCGAGCGCATCGAGATGCTGGGCACCTACAGCCCGGTTAATTCGCTCGACTGGGCCGTGATCGTGCAAAAGCCGCTGCGCGACGCCTATCGCGATGTGTATGACATGCAGCGCACCGCTCGCCTGCTGGCCATCCTGATGGTGCTGTTAAGTATTGGCGTAAGCATCTTTGCTGCCCGCCGCATCACCAACCCGCTAAAGGTGCTCACGCAATCCAGCCGCGCACTCGCCAAGGGAGATTTCTCGCAGCGCGTTCACCTGTGGAGCCGCACCGAAATCGGCGAACTAGCTCAAACCTTCAACAGCATGTCCGAAGAACTCGAACGCTTCGTCGAAGATCTGAAACGCGCCGCCGATGAGAACCTGGCCCTGTTCATGGGCTCGATCCAGATGCTTGCCGGCGCCGTCGATGAAAAGGACCCCTACACCCGCGGTCACTCCGACCGCGTCACGCGCTATTCCCTGATGATCGCCAAAGAAATGAACCAGCCCTCATCGTTCATGGAGATCCTGCAGGTCTCAGCGCAACTCCACGACGTCGGCAAGATCGGCATCGAAGATCACATCCTGAAAAAACCCGGCGCGTTGACCGAAGAAGAATTCGAGGTGATGAAGACCCACACGACGAAGGGCGCCAACATTCTGCGTCCCGTCACCCAGCTGGCCGAAATGCTCCCCGGCATCGAGTTGCACCACGAGGCGCTCGACGGCCGCGGATACCCTTACGGACTGAAGGGCGATCAGATTCCGCTTCGCGCCCGCGTCATTGCCGTAGCCGACACGTTCGATGCGCTTACCACCAACCGACCGTACCAGCAGGCGCACACGCCCGACCAGGCTTTGCAGATCATCAAGAACCTGGCCGGAAAGCGCCTCGATCCTGCCGCCGTCGCTGCCCTGCTCGCAGTTTATGAGCGCGGAGAGATCAAGA
>QIAL01000081.1 GCA_003225535.1 Acidobacteriota bacterium
GAATCGACGCCGCAGCACCGCCTGTGAGTAAGGCAATTCGCAGGACCCTCCTCATCTTTACAACAACTTCCGGCAATCCTCCTGTCTCCACGCCGCGTTATAATTGGCGCGCACATGTCTTTGGTCCCTGGCACCAAGCTTGGCCAATATGAAATCCTCGGACCGCTCGGCGCCGGCAGTATGGGCGAGGTCTACCGCGCCCGCGATTCCCGGTTGAATCGCGACGTCGCCATCAAAGTTCTCCCCAAGCTTGTCTCCGCCGAACCGGATCGACTGCAGCGCTTCGAGATCGAGGCCAAAGCCGCCGCCGCTCTGAGCCATCCCAACATTCTCTCGGTCTTTCAAATGGGA
>QIAL01000573.1 GCA_003225535.1 Acidobacteriota bacterium
CGTGAAACGGCTCGCCAATGACAAAGGCGACCTGTTCGTGTGCAGCTTCACGCAGAAGGGGACGCGCTCGCATGTCAGCGGGAAGGCGGCACCAGAGATGAAAGCCGCCAGCCGGATGATTGACGCGCACGCTACCGGGCCAGTACAGCTCAATTGCCTGTAACATCAGGTCGCGTTTTTTCTGATAGCTCTGCCGAACCGTTGTCAGGTGCCCATCCAGTAAATTTCGCCGCAATATTTCGGAAACTACCCATTGCCCAATGGCGTTAGTATTAAGATCAAACACCTGTTTGTGCAGCGCGAGCCGCTCAATCATTTGTTCGGGCGCAGCAAGCCATGCCACACGCAATCCAGGGGCCAGAATTTTGGAGTAGGTGCTGAGATACAGCACGATTCCATGCGTATCTAACGCCTTGAGCGGCTGAGGCTCTTTCCCCTCGTAGTAGATCTCTCCATAGGGATCGTCTTCCAGGATGGGGATCTGATGGCGCCTGGCTAAACGCAGCAAGCGGCGGCGCCGTTCGGGGGACATGACCACGCCAGTAGGATTTTGAAAGGTGGGCAAGGTATAGATAAAGCGTGGGCTGCGTCGGGCCAGGATCGATTCGAGCAGATCCACCCGTATGCCTTCGTTATCGGTCGGCACGCCGATAATGCGCGCTCCCAGGGCACGAAACGTCTGGATAGCTCCCAGATACGTTGGCACCTCAACCACGACTTCATCACCTGGCTTGAGCAGAAAACGGCTCACCAATCCTATGCCCTGCGTTGAGCCTGAGAGGATCAAAATATGCTGCAAGTCAACGGTCACGCCTCGCTGCCGCATCCGATTGGCAATAGCGCGACGCAGGCTCTGCTGCCCCTCCACCGGGCAGTACCCCAGGGCGTTCTGCCGCGCCTGGGGCAGGCTATCGACCAGGATCGATTGCAGTAGTTCAGATGGCAGTAAATCCGTTGCCGGGGTGCCTGCCGCGAATGAAATGACATCTCTGCGCTCCCCCATCGATGCCAGTTCGCTTAAGACGCACGCATCTGGACCCAAGACGGCCCCTTCTCCGTCTGCCAGCCCAATTAGCCACGAGGGCGTCTCGTGCTCGTACTCTTCGTCTTCCTGGCTAAAGTAGCTGCGCTTGACCAGCGTCCCACGTCCAACATGCCCTTCGATCAGCCCTTCGCTGGCAAGCTCGTTATAGGCATTCATGATGGTGGTGCGGTTAACCCCCAGTTCGCGTGCCAGAGCACGTTCCGTGGGCAAACGTATCCCTTCAGCCAGCTCGCCCGAAAAAATCGCTTCGCGCAACCGCTGGCTGACCTGGCGATACAAAGGCATGCCATTGGCGCGCTCCAACTGAATTAGCGTATGAATGGGTGGCATGAAAAGCGGTAACGCTCGCCGATTGGCTCTAGAATCTGGCATCTTCTCCTCCTGATTGGCTCACACCAATGAAGTGTAACCAATCCAATCAAGGGAAGACAAGGGCCAATTGGCGGGTATTCTGGTAGGCCAATTTTTAGTCATGTTGCTATTTGACCTGCAGATGTAACTTGAGAGACACAGGTCAACAGTATATACTAAAGGGAAAAGCGAATTGAAGAGTAGCAAAATCGTTCGTTTCGCTTTCCCGTCGCCTTATGTTCAAGGTATCCATCTTAGCGGGGGAAGAACAAGCTCAAATGGAGCTGGTAAACCCTTAACAGGGAAAACGGGGGATGAAAATGTTGGAAGCCCATGTAAGCACAAATCTGCTACTTATATCGCACAATGTATTCTTTCGTCAGAAATACACCAAAGGGCCAATAGCTCTTTTGCGCTACTATGATATCCATATCTTTGATGATCCTGGGCCTGATCCGTCGCTATTAATAGTACCGCTATTGAGTTCTGTGATCCTTATGCATCATTGTTTTACTCTTGTTCTGGCTTATGTATCATAGGCTCAGAAGATAGAGAGGTTTTTTAATGGATAATACGGTAGCTCTGATACTTGCAATAGTTGCTGGCTGTTCTTTCCTGACAGGTGCTGTTCAAGCGCTCGTGGCATGGCAAACTGTAGATCCACAGGTGAAAAGCAAGCTACGGCCTTCTATAGCGGTGTGCATCGTCGTAACCGCCGTTTTTATAATTGCGTCATACAATTCGTCATCTCTCACCCACAATATTACACCTAGTTCTCCAGCAACACCAGCAGCATCAGATACACAAATCCAGTCAACCAATCAACAAGCGACTGCTGCCGCCCAAGACAATTACAATCAACAAGCGACTGCTGCCGCCCAGGCAACTGCTAATGCACAAAGTACAGCCCAGGCATACCAGAATATTTACCAACAAGCTACTTCTAACACGCTATACATTAATGACGCGCTAGACCAGCAAGGCAAGGGCAAGTGGGACATCAACTCAGCCCCAGATAGGTCATCTTGTGGATTTCAAAATGGGGGATATTATATATCAAAATACCGCACAGCTATTTCATCAATGCGATGAGAATAGCTATAATTTCAGTTATTTTGCAATTCAAGTAGATATGACTATTTACCGTAATGCACAAGGAGGATTTGTATTTCGAGCCAACCCTTCAACGGGCCAGATGTATGTTTTGACGATTGATACATCAGATGGCTATTACAATTTCTATATGTGCTCGGGGTACGGAGAGAATAAGTGCAGCCACGACATTCGGCACGGTAGTTCCAGCGCTCTCATTTCATCAGGGTCTATAGAAGTCACGCTCATTGCCTATGGCGACACATTCTACCTCTACGTAGGCGAACGCTTTATTGATAGTGGCACTGATACAAGCCTGTCAAGTGGCCGGGTTGGTCTCTTATCTAGCTGCCCTCAGACGCCTCCTGCGGGAGTCCTCTATAGTAACGTGAAGGTCTGGGCACCTTAGCCCATGTGTGCAAGGCTCTGGTCAAAAATGGCCGTTACGTGAGGCTGATTAGTGAGTTGCAAAATCGTCCGTTTGCTGCGGTATATTGCTCTCCCCCTTTATCATTTCCCCATTCTTCTCAAATCATGCTAAATTGCATTTTTCCACTGCCATACGTTTTTTCATTTCACCTGGCTTAGGATCGTGATTCCGAGCTTGCGTTCTCATATCGGTAAACTATTGTACGTTCCATTCTACACAGCGTGGGGTTGAGCTCCTGCGCGCGGAAGAGCGCACGTACCCAGAGCGGGAAGCGGGAAAACGCGACCAGTTCGCTTGGTCTGAATTCCTTGATCAGTTCAAGTTTTGGCTCAAGCTGCTTGATGTCCTGGGGATCATCAAGGCCCCATTTATAGGTGGCACCCGTGCCCCCGACGTTCGAGCCCGCTCTTTTCACAATCCACGGATTGCAGATATCGAAGATCATCTGACCGCCGGGAAAGTGAGCGACCACCGCATTGAGGATCGCTTTCACTTCCGTTTCGCTCAGGTAGTGCAGCACCCCTTCGGCGATCAGCAACCCGGGTCGGTCCCGTGGAACCTTGTCCAACCAGCGCAAATCATCCAGTGGTGCGCCGATCAGGTGATAGGCGTCCCGTTCGGGAAACAGTTGGCGGCGCAGGTCGATCACATCCGGGTAATCCACGTCGAACCACTGGACATTAGCAGGCGGATCGACGCGGAAAACACGGCTGTCCATGCCGCAGCCCAGGTGCAGCACGGTCGCATCCGGGTGATCGGCCAGATAGCGGTTCGTGAGCAGATCAAAGGTCGCGGCGCGCGTAGCGATGATGGTACATCCGATCTTGTTCCACATGCTCCACGAGCCCACTCCCCTGTACTGCTTACTGATGTCGTAATCGATATGCTGCATCGCTTCTTCAGCCCAGGGATCACGCAAGATGGGATTCTTCCATTGGCTCTGAAGAGCTCGACCGTTCAAGGTCATGAGCATCGTTTCTTTTTCTTTTGTGAAGTGGATCTTCTCAGTTGTCATTGGTTTTTCCCTTCCGTATCATCTGCTTCAGTCAACTGCGCCTGCGCCTCTTCGATTTTCCGGCGCATCAGCGCTTTCCCTGCTTCGAGGTTCGCCCCCGCTTGCGGCGTGAGCAAGCACTCGCAAAGCTCGGCCACCGTTTCCACTAACCGCATTGGCAATAATCCACAACCCCCAGAGCCTCCACTGCCAGGAGGCGTTTGCTTTCT
>QIAL01000574.1 GCA_003225535.1 Acidobacteriota bacterium
ACTCGATCTCGGGGCAATCCAGGTTCAGCCCGATCTCGACACCGAGCTCCCGCTGGTCATTTGCGACGGTGCGCAAATCGAACAAGTCCTGCTCGCCCTGATGATGAATGCCCTGGATGCGATGCCTCAGGGCGGCAATTTATGGGTCTCAACCAAGCTGAGCCGGGAAGATAACGTGGTCCGAATCGTGGTGCGTGACGATGGCTGCGGCATTCCGCCTGAGATCCTTCCCCGGCTCTTTGAGCCGTTCCTCACGACGAAAGAGACCGGACGCGGCGTCGGACTCGGACTCGCGATCAGTCGCAGCATTCTGGAGCGTCACAACGGGGACATCGAAGTGCAATCGGAAATTGGGCGCGGAACAACATTCACAGTAACCCTGCCGTGGGATGGAGATGTCGAGCTCTCTCCGGCAAAGGAAGTTACCGCTGCACTCAGCGGGAGGTGAGATTAGTGGAATCACAAGGAAAGCTGTTGATCGTCGACGATGAACTCAGCGTTCGGGATTCTCTTGGAAAATGGTTTCGAGAGGAAGGATATGAGATCGGGACGGCCGAGAGCGCCAGCGATGCGCTGACCCGTATGGCCGAGAACAAGTGGGATCTCGCCCTGCTCGATATCAAAATGCGAGGGACTGATGGCATCGAACTGCAGCGCCGGTTGCACGAGATGGACCCGGACCTGATTGTGATCATGATGACCGGCTACGCGTCGGTGGAAACTGCGGTCACTGCGCTGAAGAATGGCGCTTACGATTACGTAAGCAAACCGCTCGATCCCGATGAGATCGCGCATCTGGTGAAGAAGGCGCTGGCACACAAGCGGGCTGAAAAAGAAAACATACGTCTGCGCGAAACGGTCGCCGAAGCGACGCGTCCCGGCGATCTGGTGGGACAGAGTCCCGCCATGCGCAAGGTCTATGAAGCTATTGAGACCGTGGGGCCAACGGACGCCAACGTTTTGATTACCGGCGAGAGCGGTACTGGCAAAGAACTCGTGGTGCGCGCCATTCACGCCGCCAGCATGCGCCGATTTCATCCTCTGGTGGCGATTCACTGCGGCGCGTTGACCGAGACGCTGCTCGAAAGCGAACTGTTCGGCCACGAGAAAGGGGCGTTCACCGGCGCTCAGTATCGCAAGAAAGGTAAGTTCGAGATTGCCGAGGGCGGCACAGTTTTTCTCGACGAGATCGGCGACATCAGCTTGAAAACTCAGACCGATCTCTTGCGAGTGTTGCAGGAGCGCGAGATTACGCGAGTGGGCGGTAATCAGGTCATCAAGGTCGACTTCCGTTGTGTTGCCGCTACGAATAAGAATCTCGAGGCGATGATTGAGGAGGGCACCTTCCGACCCGACCTGTATTACCGGTTGAATGTGTTCCACATTGAATTGCCACCAATGCGTGAACGGCGCGAAGATATTCCGCTGCTAGTCGAACATTTCGTGCGCAAGTTTGCTCTGGCGATGAACAAGCACATTACGCGAGTGGCTCCGGCGGCGATGAATCAGCTGCAGCAGCAGCCATGGATGGGAAACGTTCGCGAACTCGAGAATGCCGTTGAGCGCGCGATGGTGGTTGCCCAGGAACCCGAACTACGCGAGCAAGACTTCATCTTCAAGCAGCAAAGCGTCGCCACGCCGGGCACTGCGGGCAGGAGTCTGGATGAAATCGAGCGCGCACACATTCTTCGCGTGCTGGAGGAGTGTGGCTTTAACCAAAGCCGGGCCGCCGAGGTGCTTGACATTGACCGTGTCACGCTGCACCACAAGCTGAAACGCTACGGCTGGACGCGCGCTACGGCGGAGAGCCGGAACTAGGATCGACGCGAGCTGGCCTCAATGAATCTCGTTCATCTGCTGCCGGTCGGCAAAATTGCGGCTTCCCTGCTCGACGACTTGCGGGACGCGATTCCCAAGAGACTGCCGGTTCGTTGCGAGATTCTCCCGCTCACCCTGGACCCCACTCCTTCTTACCACGCCGAACGCCAGCAGTTTCACTCCTCTGAAATCCTGGAGCGCATGCAGGGCCTGGTTCGGCCAGGAGATTGGCGCTTTCTCGCCGTGGCTGAGGTCGATCTTTATATCCCAATTCTCAAATACGTTTTCGGCGAGGCCCAAATGGGCGGACCGTGCGCCGTGGTCTCGACATTCCGACTGCGGCAAGAATTTTACGGTTTGGATCAGGATGACTCCCTGCTCCGTGAGCGCTTGCTGAAAGAATCCATTCACGAACTGGGGCACACGCTGCACCTTCGTCATTGCCAGGATTATCAGTGTGCTATGGCATCGTCACACTCGGTGGAATGGATCGATCTGCGGGACAATCGGATGTGCGACGCTTGCCGGTATGAATTGGACTCGAATGGGGCCCTCCTGTAGCGGGACGACGCTGGCGCACATCACAAACAGGACCGCCCGTAGTACACTCTTCGCCATGATCCCAAGACGGCTGATCCTTGCATGCGCTCTTGTTTTCATCACCGCCATCGGCGGATTGCTCTCCGCACAAACTTCTTCGAAACAGAAATCCGGAGTCCAGCAGCAAGACTTCGGGACGCGGGATGGGAGGCCCATCATCTTGTACACGCTGACCAATGCTCACGGTGTTGAAGTCCGCGCCATGAATTATGGTGGCATCATCCTGTCGCTTCGCGTGCCCGACCGCAAGGGACAACTTGCGGACATCGTTCTCGGCCACGACAAGGCCGAAGGCTACATGCCGAATCC
>QIAL01000575.1 GCA_003225535.1 Acidobacteriota bacterium
ATGAGGTTGCTGACTGGACATCCCGTCTGACAGAACGGCACACCGCAATCCATGCATCGCGCACCCTGCTTGCGAAGCTCTTCTTCGGGGAAATCCTGATAGATCTCGAACCAGTCGTTTACGCGTTCGAGCACAGGTCTGCGCGGTGCCAACTCGCGGGAGTAATCCATGAAACCGGTGGTCTTACCCATGTTGCACCTGCTCCGCGTTGGCTAAGACTGCGAGGGGTTCGCCTGGAATGTAAGCTTGCTCGGCGCGTGCAATCCCGAGCACGCGCTTGAACTCGTGCGGGAACACTTTTATGAAGCGGGATACGGCTTCGTTCCAGTTGTCGAGAATCCACTTGGCGCGCTGGCTGCCCGTGAATTCCGCGTGGCGTTGGACCAGATCGCGAACTACCTGCAGATCTTTGATTTCCGTGAGAGGTTCAAGGTCCACCGATTCCAGATTGCAGCGCTTTTCGGTGAAATCACCGCGTTCATCGAAGACGTAAGCGATGCCGCCACTCATTCCGGCCGCGAAATTGCGCCCGCAGGAACCCAGCACAACGACCAATCCATTCGTCATGTACTCGCAGCCGTGATCGCCCACGCCCTCCACCACAGCGGTCGATCCGGAATTGCGAACCGCAAAGCGTTCGCCTGCGACGCCGTTGAAGAAGACTTCCCCACTGGTAGCGCCATAAAGCGCGACGTTGCCGACAATGATATTTTCTTCAGCGGCGAAGCCCGATCCGCGCGGCGGGTAGACGATGAGCCGTCCGCCAGAAAGACCTTTACCGACGTAGTCATTCGCTTCGCCTTCCAGCGTGAGCGTAACGCCTTTAGCGAGGAACGCGCCGAGACTCTGGCCTGCAGACCCGGAAAGATGAACGCGAATGGTGTCGTCCGGAAGTCCGGCGGATCCATAACGGCGCGCAACCTCGCCGCTCAGCATCGTGCCAACGGAGCGGTGAATATTGCGGATGGGCAGCTTTACCTCAATGGGCGAGAGCGTTTCCAGCGTGTCATGCACCTGCCCGAGAATCTTGTGGTCAAGCGCCTGCTCCAATCCATGATCCTGCTTGTGGACGCAGCGTCTCACGACGCGGGAAGGAACCGGCGGGTTGTAGAGGATCGAGGAGAAGTCGAGTCCCTGGGCTTTCCAATGATCCTTCCAGTGCGCAACTGCCGCATCCACTTCGAGCATGTCGACGCGGCCAATCATCTGGTCCACGGAACTGAAGCCCATTTCGGCCATGTACTGGCGAATCTGCTCGGCGATGAAGAAGAAGAAATTGATGACATGCTCAGGTTGGCCCTGGAATTTCTGTCGAAGCACAGGATCTTGCGTGGCGATGCCAACCGAGCAGGTGTTGAGATGGCATTTCCGCATCATGACGCAGCCCATGGCGATCAGCGGGGTCGTGGCGAAGCCGAACTCTTCGGCACCGAGCAATGCGGCGATCACAACGTCGCGGCCAGTCTGAAGTTTGCCATCTGTCTGAACTCGTATGCGGCTGCGCAGGTCGTTCAACAAAAGAACCTGCTGCGTCTCTGCCAGGCCAAGCTCCCACGGAATACCTGCATGCTTGATGGAACTGAGGGGGGACGCTCCCGTTCCCCCACTGTCTCCACTGATGAGAACGACATCGGCATGCGCCTTAGCCACCCCGGCCGCAACCGTTCCCACCCCAACTTCCGCGACCAACTTCACCGCAATTCGAGCATGAGGATTGACGTTCTTCAGGTCGTAGATCAGTTGAGCGAGGTCTTCGATGGAATAGATGTCGTGGTGCGGCGGCGGAGAGATGAGTCCCACACCGGGGATCGAGTGCCTGAGCCGCGCGATGAAGTCGTCCACCTTATGTCCCGGAAGTTGCCCACCCTCGCCGGGTTTGGCGCCCTGCGCCATTTTGATCTGGAGCTCGTCGGCGTTCACCAGGTAATTTGCTGTGACCCCAAAACGCGCCGAAGCGGTCGCCATTGGCATCGGGCTTGAAGCGCTCTTCATCTTCCCCACCCTCGCCCGTATTCGATTTGCCGCCGATGCGGTTCATAGCGATGGCCAGCGTCTCGTGGGCCTCTTTGCTGATCGATCCAAACGACATCGCGCCGGTGTTAAAGCGCTTGACGATTTCCTTCGCAGGCTCGACGTCTTCCAACGGCACCGGCGCCGCACTCTTCTTCAGTTTCATCAGTCCGCGCAACGTGCAGAGCTGTGCGCTCTGCTTGTCGATCAGGTCGGAGTATTCCTGGAAAGTCTTGAAACTATCCTGCCGAACCGCGTGCTGAAGCTTGCTGATGGTCAGCGGATTGAGGAGATGGTATTCGCCATTGACCCGCTGGTGATAGTTGCCGCCGACAGTCAACTCAGTTTCGAAATCAGTCAGAGGGCGGAACGCGTATTCATGCTTCAACAGAGCTTCATTCGCCAACACTGAGAGACCGACCCCTTCGATGCGCGACGTCGTGCCGGCAAAATAGCTCTCGACCAGGTCTTTGTTCAGGCCAATCGCTTCGAAGACCTGCGCTCCCTGATAGCTCTGGAGCGTGGAAATCCCCATCTTGGAAAACGTCTTGAGCAAGCCTTTCTTGATCGCCTTCAGGAAATGTTTGACCGCCAGATCAGGAGTGATGCCTTCGCCCAACTCCCCGCGCCAGGCGAGGTTCTCGACGCTTTCCAGTGCAAGATACGGATTGATCGCGCTGGCTCCATAGCCGCTGAGCAAGGCGAAGTGCATTACCTCGCGTGGCTCGCCGGATTCCGTGATCAGCGCCACCTGGGTTCGGGTTTCCTCCCGCACGAGCAGATTGTGAACGGCCGCAAGGGCAAGCAAGCACGGAATGGGAGCGTAATCTTTGTCGACGCCGCGGTCGGACAGGATCATCAACGAGTATCCGGCTTTCACCGCCAACGAGGCGCGCTGGCACAGCTCATCGAGGGCACGTTTCAGTCCGGCTTCGCCCTCCTTAGCCCGGAAGAGAGCCGGCAACGTGGTGGCCAGCAAGTCGCGGTTCGATACCCGGCGCAGTTTCTCCAATTCGCGATTCGTGAGCAGCGGATGCGCCAACTTCAACATGTGACAGTTCTCGGGCGCTTCCTCGAGAATGTTGCGCTCACTCCCGATGTAGCTGATGAGCGACATGACCATCTCTTCGCGAATTGGATCGATGGGAGGATTCGTCACCTGGGCGAAGAGCTGCTTGAAGTAGTTGAACAAAGACTGCGGCATGTCGGAAAGGCAGGCCAGCGGCGTGTCCGTGCCCATGGAACCGACGGGCTCTTCCCCTTTGGTTGCGATCGGGCCGAGGATCATGCGCAGATCCTCGTCGGAGTAACCGAAGGCTCGTTGTCGCCGAAGCAGGGTCTCGGCATCGGGGTTGTGCATGCGCGAGGGCTCGGGCAACTGATCGATGGTGATCTGGTTCGCCTCCAGCCACTCGGCATAGGGCTGGCGCGAGGCCAGATTCTGTTTGATTTCTTTGTCGGAAATGATGCGGCCTGCGACGGTATCCACCAGAAACATCTTGCCTGGCTGCAATCGGCCCTTTTTCTTGACTTGCTCGGGAGCGACATCGAGCACGCCTGCTTCGGAAGCCATGACGACCAATCCATCGTGCGTCACGACATACCTGCCGGGACGAAGGCCGTTGCGATCGAGCGTCGCCCCGATTACGCGACCGTCGGTGAAAGCAATCGCCGCGGGGCCATCCCAGGGTTCCATCACGCAGGCGTGGTACTCGTAGAAAGCGCGCTTCTCCGGCTTCATGTGCGGGTTGCCGGACCAGGCCTCGGGAATCAGCATGGCCATTACATGCGGCAGGCTGCGTCCGGCCTGTAGCAGCAATTCGACTGCGTTATCGAAATTGGCGGAATCGCTGCCGTCTGGTGCAATGATCGGATGGAGCTTCTTGATGTCGTCCCCGAAGAGAGGCGAACTGAGCAGCGACTGGCGGGCGTGCATCCAGTTGACATTGCCACGCAGCGTGTTGATCTCGCCGTTGTGCGCTACATAGCGGTAGGGATGAGCCCGCTGCCAACTTGGAAATGTGTTCGTGGAAAACCGCTGGTGCACAAGGCACAACGCGCTCACAACATCGGGATCGGCCAGTTCGCGATAGAAGTTCGTGATCTGTTGCGCGAGCAGGAGCCCTTTGTAGACGATCGTCCGGCAGGAGAGCGATGGAATGTAAAACATCTCCGCGTCTTCGATCCCGGATTCGCGAATTTCGCTTTCGGCACGCTTGCGGACCACGTATAGCTTGCGCTCGAAGGCATCTTCGTCCATCCCTGGAGCGCAGCGCACGAAGATCTGCTGGATGTACGGCTGCGAAGCTCGCGCCACACGGCCTATCGCCGAGGCATAGACGGGAGTGTCGCGCCAGCCGAGCAGCGCCAATCCCTCTTCCTTGATGATTCGCTCTAGGATGCCTTCAGACGTCAGGCGTTGATGTTTCTCGACCGGCAGAAAGGTCATGCCGACGCCGTACGTCCCCGGTTTGGGCAAGGTAAAGCCGAGTTTTTCGCACTCGCGCGCGAAGAACTTG
>QIAL01000576.1 GCA_003225535.1 Acidobacteriota bacterium
CATTTTCGGAAGTACTACAACGGCACGTTTCAATTGGTGGTGGTCCTCAACGGCTGCGTTGACGACACCATCGGCGTCGTCCGCCGCGTTGCTCAGGATTACAAAACTATCTCGGCGTTGGAATTTCCCGGGCGCATCGGCAAAGGTGGCGCGCTCATTGAGGGCCTCAAACTTGCGCCCCTGGCCGACTTAATCGGCTATGTCGATGCCGATGGCGCCACTTCACCCAGGGCATTTTTGGACCTCGTAAAACATGCCGGCGACGCCGATTGCGTCATCGCCTCACGCTGGGTGCGCGGCGCAATTCTGCATCAATCCCAATCGAACAAACGGCAGTTCGCCAGCCGCGTTTTTCACGCCATCGTCCAGGTCCTTTTCTGGATGAACATTCGCGACACGCAATGCGGCGCCAAAGTAATCCGCCGCGAAGCAGTCGAGAAAATCCACTCCTCGCTCCGCATCGCGGACATGGCATTTGACATCAATCTGCTCTACTCTCTCAAGCGCGCCGGATACCGCATCCTTGAAGTACCGACCGAATGGACCGACAAAATCGGCTCCAAAGTAGTGCTGGGCAGAACTTCACTCACCATGTTGCTCTCGGCAATTCGGCTGCGGCTGGTGTATTCGCCCTTTTACAAAATGCTTCGGCCGCTGCGACCGATTGAAACCTGGATTTATCTCAAGCTTAAAGCCCCACCACCCCGTCCGCGACAGGAACCGGCGCCGCCACTGGAACAACGTCCGGCCCCGTCCCCCCGGTAAGCCGACGCGGCCCGTCCCTCCACTCACTGTTTCCGCCAGGTGAAATAGATCGCCACGGCGAGCAAGAGAGAGCTGAAACACCCCAGCACATGGACTACATTTCGGAATGCGCCGAGAAACTCTCTCCCTGCTGACCGATTCGCCACGATCCAAAACGTGACCACATACCCAATCGTCAGCAGCACGAGCCACGGCACAATTCGGAATCTTTCGCGGGCCAGCAGATTGTTCACGAGAACGTTGGCCAGGGTGAGTGGAAGCATGCACCAGCCGAACCAGCGGACCAACGGTGCGATCACGAGAAAAGATGGAGCGCAAGCGATTTGAAGGGGAACCTTGGGGAAGATCGTCAGGAACAGTGCCGCGCCTGCACCCATGAGCGCTGTCGCTCCGAGAGCTTGCCCCAACACATCCGTGCGCTCTGCCAGCGCTGCGCTCCGAACGATTTTTGGAAACATCACCGCCGCCAAAGGCACCGTGAAGAGTACCAGCGCTCGCCCAAGCGTAGCCGCGGCCGCATAAAAACCACTTTCTGTCTCGGGAAATAAACTCCGCACCATCACCATATCGGCGGTCATCATCACAGTGGTGGTGCCTAAGCCAATCGTGAGCGGAACCAGCCGCCTCAACCACGGTCCCCATTGGATGACCTCAAAGGGTCCATGCCAGTCAGCACGGGTTTGCCACAAACAAA
This sequence comes from Acidobacteriota bacterium, assembly GCA_003225535.1. GTDB lineage: Bacteria > Acidobacteriota > Terriglobia > Terriglobales > Acidobacteriaceae > Sulfotelmatobacter. The sequence goes on from QIAL01000576.1 coordinate 1,460, forward strand.
AAATAATGGGTGCCGCCGATGCAAGGAGCACCGCAGCCATGGCGCCCGTCACTCCGCCTCCAAACATTCGCACGATGATGAACGCGCCCACGCACCGACCCAATCCCGCCATGATCGATATCCACCCCAGCCACAAAAAATTCTGCCGTCCCTGCAGTAACCCACCGAAGATCGGAGTCCACAGAATCGGAAGACCGACCATTAACGTCAGCCATAGGGCGCCGGGGTTCGAAACCTTTAGGTCTCTCACGATTCGTTCCTTGAACACGAAACAAACCACTGCGATCAGCACCCAAATGAGAGTAGTTGCCGAAAACACGCTTCTGACCGTTCCACGCAACTTCCGTTCGTGGTCTTCGTCGATGGCAGCAGCAGTCTGCTGCGCAAAAACTGTTTGCAGCCCATTCGATGGGATGCTCATCCACATGATCAGATTCAGCAGCGTCGCGAACAAACTGTACTGCGGGACGCTGACAGGCTCCTGGATGAAGCGTTTCAGAAAATCAGTGATTGATCCCAGCGGTACCCGATCGACCTCTTGCACCATCACCGGATGCACTGCCCACATGAACGCGCCGCCAGCTACCGATGCGATCATCATCCAACCGCTTTGTCGAAAAAAAGTGGCTCGGCTCATTTCAAATAGTTCGCGTAGCAGCCGAGGTAACGAGCCTCATAATCTTTTTCGAAATAGCGGTGGAGCGTGCCGGAAATTTGAGCCTCGTTACGTCGGCTGCTACAATCGAAGCGCGTTGCTGACACAATCATCACGGCAGCGCCCGCAAGAACCGTTCCAACATCTGACCCGCTCGCTCCAATTGTCGCAGATCGATCCATTCGTCCGGCGTGTGCGCTTGCGCAATATCTCCTGGGCCGAATAACACGCTGGGAATCCTGCCCTGCGCCAAAACTCCCCCGTCACTAAAATAGTCCACCCCCGCCGGGCTGCGTTGCCCAACACTGCGCAGGAAAAGTTCAACCAGTTCGTTTGCCGGATTTGTCTCAAGAGCCGCGCACTCGAACGGATGGGACCGCCGCATTGAAACTCGGAGCTTTTGTTTCCGGAACAATTCCGCCATTTCGCGCATCACGCCGGCATCGCTTTCACCCGGCAGCAGCCGCCGATCCACTAACGCATTACAATCGGCAGGCACAATGTTCGGTTGGTTGCCGCCGCGAATCGCCCCAACGTTCACCGTCGCGTGCCCAAGCAGAGCATGCTTTCGCCTCCGCAACTGCCCGGCATAACGGCTCTCCAGCAGCTCAACAACTCGCGCCATTTCGTGCACCGCATTGCGGCCCAGTTCAGGCCGCGCGCCATGCGCTGCCTTCCCCTTCGTTTGGAGTTCCAGCCACAAAACTCCCTTGTGCGCCGTCACAACTTTCAGGCGAGTCGGTTCTCCGACGATTGCCAGGTCCGCCCGGAATTTACTCGCCGCAACCGCGCGCGATCCG
>QIAL01000082.1:0-4431 GCA_003225535.1 Acidobacteriota bacterium
GATGCCGCTGGCCTACCGCGGTCCAAAACATCCCACCGAAACCCTCGATCACCTGTTGGTCGCACCCGCCGGCCGGCTCGAAGCAATCGTCACCGGCCCAACTTCTGGCGCACACGGAACATTGCGAACACTTTGCGTGGATACGGGTCCGGTTGGGGATCCCAATCCCGAGATGGTGTTGGCAGATCTGGTGCCGCCTGGGTCCGGTCAAGCCGATGGGAACTCAGCGACGGGGCAGGCACATGCGTTCGACGGCCGGCCACCGATTTATAAAACAGTCGACGTTGAGGCGTTAAAGAGAACTGCACCGGAGTTTGTGGTGAACTTTACCGAGGACAAGAACGGTTTCTACATCAACGGCCAAAAGTACTCGGCTGACGCGAGTCCGATGACAACCGCTCGTGTGGGTACATACCAGCATTGGCGTATCGTCAACGACACCGGCGAACTGCATCCTTTTCACATTCACCAGGTTCACTTCCTGGCCTATGCACAAAACGGCGCGCCACTCCCCGTGCCAGCGTGGCTGGACACGGTTAATGTTCCGTATGGCGGTTCCGTGGATGTCATTCTGGACTACACCGACCCCGTCATCAGGGGTATGTCAGTCTTTCATTGCCATCTACTCAATCACGAGGACAAGGGGATGATGGCGAAGATCCTGTTCAAGTAGACGCGCGACCGGTGGTTTCAACTGGAGACCGATGCTTGGCCGCACTTGGCATGAACAATATAACCCGTAGATCGTTACTATCTCGTGCGGTAGCAGGCTTCACAACAATCGGATTGTTCAGCGCCGCGCCTGCCATAGGTGAAGGCCAGCTTGTATGGAAAGCTTCAGAGTGGAAACTCGCTGAGTTCCAGCAACTCGTGAGCGATCCGGCCCGAATCAAACAGGTTTACGACGTCGTGCAGATTGGCGACGGAAAATTCCTGAACAACATCAAGAATTCTTTCAATGGCCTGCAATTTGGTTTCGGCGTGGCGGAAGGGCAGGTCAAGATTGCCGCCGCGTTGCACGGCCCCGCCAACATGCTCAACTACGACGACTACATCTGGGAAAAATACCAGATCGGCGAGTGGCTGAAGGTGACTGACCCGGCAAACGGAAGACCTGCGGTGAAAAACCTGTTCTACAACAGCAAAAGAGGTCTGAACCGAGACACCGGCGCCAAAGATCCCGACGATCTAAATTCCTTCTATCAGGAAGTTGCCATACCGCCCTGGAAGAACAGGTACGGGTCCTCATCTCTCATCGCAACCTGTCGCAATTGCCGGAGGATTTGGTTAAGGACATGCTTGCGCACACCTTGCCCGGCGTCCTTGTTGTAGCCTCCATGGTCGCCGCGATTGCACTTCTTCAAGCCGAAGGCCATTACACCTACATTACCGTTTAGACGAGTCGCCACGGGGTCACGACCTTCGCGCGTGTCCCCATATCGTCACTGCCATCGACGCAAAGGCGGAGTGCGGCGGTCGTTATAGGTATTTGCGGTTGGCAGCATGATTGCACGCGAGGCGTTGTGAGTGAACTCACGACTCGCGGGTCCAGATACTACTGACCCAACACACTGCTAGACAGGAGGAAACGGAGATGGACAACGATTACATGTTTCTCTGTGGAGTGATGTGGTGCAGGTTCGGACAGCCGGAGGCAGGTAAGGAGCTTGTAAGGGCCGCGACTTCGATGGATCCGGATATGAGGGCACTGGCGTGGGCAATGCTGGCGAACGGTGCTCTTCGCCTTAGAGCCTTGGAAAGAACCGCACAGACTGGTTCTCGCACGAATCTTGGGTGAAATTGGGTCGGGACGGACGATGGACCTCAACGCTAACAACATAGGCTTCGTTCCGGCCAACGCGGGTCACTATTGGAAAATACGGTGATACTGAAGTTGTGTTTCTGGAGTTGTTCAAGGCGAGCGAGTCATGGATTTCTCTCTCAACGAGTGGATTCGGCGGCGACAAATAAGCAGACGGCAAGGCGCCATCATTTCCAGTAGGCAAGCGGCGTCTGCCGTGAAAATGTCGATGTTCTGTGACTCACAACATTAGGAGGAGTCTATGTTCGAAGGACTATTGCAACCCACACATCTGTTGGTGATCTTTGGAATTGTCTTCCTTGTGTTCGGACCGAAGAAACTGCCGGAACTGGGTAAAGGAATCGGAGAAGGTATCCGTGGTTTGAGGTCCGCGCTCAAAGATCGCGAGGAACCCCCTACCGGCCAGGATAATCAATCTGCCCTCTAATGCAGATCCTCCATCATGTTTGAGAGAAATCCGAACCAATTCGAACTTTTGGACATTTCCCTCGTAACGCTCGGTGACGGCACTACCGACTGTCATTGGCGCCGGCCAGGCTGGTGAACACCATTCTCGTGAAGACTTCCGGAGTCACGTAACCACTGGCCCATCGGGCATCGAAATCCTTGGTGGGAACGGCCGCGACCACTTCATCCATCGTTTTTCCAGCTGCGATGAGATCCTTAACGCGCTGCCGAACCTGGACAAGCATGTCACGATAGTCCTTCAGATTGGCTCGCGTGGTCACTGGACCATGTCCTGGAACGATCTTTGTCTGTTCGTCGGTTTGCGCCAGAATTCGATCAATTGAATGGATCATGCCATCGATTGATCCCCGCGACGACAGATCGATGATGGGATAGAAGTGATTCGAAAAAATGTCTCCTACGACAGCTACGTTCGCAGGAGCGATGTAGATAACGGTATCACCGTCCGTGTGTGCGGCTCCGTAGTTCTCCAGTGTCAGCTTCTGAGACCCTTGCTGCAATGTCAGGCTGCTTTGGTAGGTTAGTCCTGGAAGAGCTTGCGGGGGATAGTGACCGTCGCGCAAGCCAACGAAGGGAACGTCTTCTGCGGACGAGAGCTCTTTCTTAACATTCTCCTGAGCGATGATGGTGACGCCCGACGAGCCGAAGTACGTGTTCCCCCCTGTGTGGTCAAAGTGCCAATGTGTATTCACCAGTCGAGTGACGGGGCGCATCGTTGTTCGGAAGATTGCATCGCTCAGCTCACTAATCCTAGAAGCCAGTCCGCTGTCGATTAGTAGCGTGCTGCCATCGTCGACGATCGCCGTAACGTTGCCTCCATCGCCTGAGAACACGTATAAACCCTGGCTCAGTGAAGTGATTATCAGGGGGCTGTCCTCAAACTGTTCCGTAGCTTTCTGGATGACGGTCTCGCTTGTTCTCGCCTGTCCTGTTGCTTGCGAGGCCGGTGCCATTATCACTACGACAAGAACAACCGTTTGTATAAGAACAAACAATGGCCGCCTGTTCAGAACATTCATTCTCATTACTCCAATATCAAAAGGGTTGCAGCGTAGCTCAGATCGTTTGAGCAGAGACGAGTCACCGAAGCAAATCAAACGGAACTGCCGAACGCCATCCTGATTACTGCTGAGACGGCATTCGTAGAAGAAAATATGACGAGAGCCGTTGTTGCGATGCCGCTGTAGGAACTGACGAGGAACTCAGCGGCCCTCCGCACGGCTGAACCAATTTCTGCTCGCCGGTCTGCCCATTTGAATAGCTGCGGACACTTTTCACTCCACGCTGCTATTGTTTCGCGCAACGCCTCGTACGAGGTAGCAGCAGGTCTCGCGGAAGAGTTACGACCCGCTGCCGCCTCCTCACGCGAGGAGAACCCGACCGCGATGATCGAGCGTGCCGCGATGAGATCGCGTAACGATTTCTCGTTTGGGTACGCAATCACAAGGCGCTCGGGACCAGTTTCGGTACGAAGCCCTGCTATTACTGCGTAGTGCACACCCGAATAATCAACCATCTCGCTCACGACCTCAGCCCTCCGTCACGCGTCTCCGTTTTCATACTCTTTGGTATTAGCAAGCGGCATTCCAAACTGATTTCTGGACGACGAGTGCGCCGGCACCGACTCGGGAGTTGTTTTTTTAGTCGGAAGAACTGTTGAGGTCAAAAACCAGGAGAAATGACGCCCGCCGCCTGACAGTATGTCAATCGAAGGACATCATCGAGATTCAAAGAGTGGGAAAGCAATATTGGCGCCCAACAAGCCGGCGCCCGAAGACGCGATAGGAAGCTGCAAGTTACTATTTCGGCTACAGGGTCATGCCGGGTTGGATTCGTTGCAAAGGCGCTGGTAGTATTCCCGTCCTCGCTGAAACCCCTGCGCAAAGGGCTCTTCCACCGCGGTCCCGGGATATTGCCGCTGCAATTCTTCCAAGTCGCTCGCCATCTCGGACGCGATCTGATCAAACTCTTTGCAGCGATTTCTGGCGTGCAGAGCCGCTTCGAAGCCCAAGAGGTAGAATTTCTCGCCGTCTCCGAAGTGCTGGCCAGATTTGAGATAGTGTTCCAGGGCTGTGTTTACGGTCGTCTTGTCTTCGTTCACCATGTTCTGCTCACCCCCCGCCTCGAATAGCCCGCCGGCT
>QIAL01000082.1:4463-21565 GCA_003225535.1 Acidobacteriota bacterium
AGCTCGCCGGCGCACATCACTCCTTCCGCCTGCTTCGCATTGCGGGCGCCAACGATGGCTCCTGTGACGGCGGCGTTGTGTAGGGTCCAGGCGATTGCGACTTCTCCAGCGGATCTGTTGTGGCGTCTCGCAATCTGGTGCAAGTGCTCGACCAGTGCGAGATTGCGAGACAGATTGGGCTCGGTGAAGTCGGGATGACTCCTTCGCCAATCGTCTTTGGATAGTTTGGCAGCGCGCTCGCGGGTCATTGCGCCGGTCAGCAGGCCGGAAGCCATTGGAGAGTAAACGATGACTCCAATGTTTTCGCGACTGCAATAAGGCAAAACTTGGTCCTCGACCTCGCGGTGCACGAGCGAGTAGCGAGGCTGCAGGGAAGTGATGCTAGCCACGTCCTGTGCGCGGCGCAGTTGCTGGACAGCGAAGTTGGAAACTCCAATCCAGCGTACCTTGCCTTGCCGTTGCAGGGAAGCGAGCGTTGACCATCCTTCTTCCAGTTCGGCTGAATCGGGGTCAGGAGGCCAGTGGATCTGGTAGAGGTCAATGACCTCAACCGAGAGGCGACGGAGGCTGTCTTCGACCTCGCGCCGGATCGAATCAGCGTTCAGCACCTTTCTCACGTTGCCATCCGCGTCCCAGCGGAGGCCGCACTTAGTAAAAACGTACGGCCGCGGGCCAGGCCAACTCTTCAGGGCGCGCGCCACCACTTCTTCAGAATGCCCCAGGCCATAGACGGCCGCCGTGTCAATCCAGTTGACACCGAGTTCGAGCGCGCGATGAATGGCAGCGATGGAATCATTGTCATCCTGAGATCCCCATGCGAACTGCCACCCCGAGCCGCCTATGGCCCAAGCACCATAACCGACCGGAGTGATGTGGAGATCGGAGTTGCCGAGTTTGCGCGTTTTCATTCTTTTCCCCTTCTAGGTTCCGTTCAGCCTCCCCGGCTACAAAAACCTCTAACTCTTCGCGCTTTGGGGCGGGAACTTCTTGAACATCTTGGCGACACCCTTATCTAAGTTCTTTTCATTTTTATCGGCGTTGTTGGACACAGTGTCCTCGGAGCTCCCGCGCCAGATCAACTGCTTGGTTTTGCCGTCGTACATGTCGATAACGAGGGTTCCTTCTTTGTAGTCCTGCTCCGTAGTAGTGGCTTCGCCCATGCCTCCGAATCCTCGCCAACGCCATCCTCCGCCCATTCCGTCATAGAAAGTTTGAAGCGTTTTTTCGGTATGTGACGTCGCAATCGCCACGATGGCTACGTCGCCACCGCTGTCGATCTGAGTCCAGCCCTTGGCTGCCAATTGAGCATCGACTGCGCTTTTGATCCGCGCGTCCCAAAGAGAATTCGCTGGTTTAATTGTCTGCCAGGAATACGTTTTGTACTGAGAAAAATTGGCTTGATGATCAAAGTCGGTTTTGACCTGCTGCGCGAGCGCAGTTCCCAATGACACGAGGAAGAGCACGCTCCAAACTGCTGTACGGCTTATGGGCTTCATTTGAGCCTCCCTTTCGGAGGTGAGGAATGCAGTTGCACTTCCAAATGCGCCCGCGACTTAAAAACCGATATCACATTGTCGTGCGAAGGTTTATGAACTCATCCGGTGGAAGGATTTGGCAGGAGGCAAGGCCAGCAACGTCGATGTGCTGACTTAGTGTCCACATGCCGACCCGGGTGTAGTTCACTCAACGTGCGGTACTACCGTTCAACTAGCAAGACTTGGTCTCGTGCCGACGTGACATTTGGAGACATGAATGCACACCAACATAAACATCGCTGGATTCTTTCGGTGCGCTTTCCGTTTTGAGGGGCAACAAAGTGTCTCCCTTTCAACCACTGCGACGACACAAGAAGGTGACCTCAATAACTCACGCCATGCTGTTGACCATTTCGGTCGTGGCCGTACTCGGACTGGGCCATGCGCAGGTATTGTCCGTTCCACAGGAACCGGCGAAATCTGCTCCAGCGACCGCATACTACGACGTCGAAAGCGACCCGCGTCGACAGTCAGCTCAAGGAGCAGCAACCTTGTGCAGTTTGCGAGTGCCTGAAACTGCAACCCAACCCAAGGCAAAACCCGAGCCAGCTACAACGGTGGCTGGGTCCACGGTCTATGCGCCTTTGTCCCCACATTGCAAGCTAGACCTATTTCTTAAACAAACGTATTCGCCTTATACATTCGCCTCGGCGGCCTTTGGGGCCACGGAGGCTCAGGCCACGGGCCAGTGGCCACATTATGGTGGAGGTGTGGAAGGGTGGGGAAAACGATTCGGTGCGACCCTGGCGAATACAGAATCCCGCAGATTCATCCAGGGATTCGTGTTGTCGACGGTATTGCATCAGGACCCCCGATATTTCTACTCGCCGAATAGAAGGTTTTTCCCTCGGGTTTGGTATTCCGTAACCAGGGTCGTGACTACGAAGAATGACCACGGCGATAGCACGTTCAACACATCTGAGTTGTTGGGCGCACTATTCAGCAGCGCACTGCAAAATAGTTACTACCCGAGACATGATCGGAGTCTTGCGGACACGATGAACCGCTTTAGTGGCGCCCTGAGTTCGGATGCCGTCAGCGATCTTCTTCGCGAATTTACGCCCGACATGAAAAGTCTTTTCCGAAAACATGCACCAAAGAAGATCCTGAAGATCGAGGAGAAACTCCCCATCCCAGAAGAAGATAAGCCGTAGATCCCTCAGGTTGGCGAGCCCTGATACGTCTCCGGAGACTTCCGGCGGACGTTGCTTGCTTCGGAGTACTCGGACTGGTAACGTGCTTCGGGATAGTTCTTGTTGATGGGCAAAACCCCGAAGGAGCATTGGCATGGCCCGACAAATACCAAAGCCTATTGAGGACCTCTGGAAGCGCTACCCGACGGTATGGAAGGCATTTAATGAATTAGGCAGCCGCTGTCACGAGGCGGGACCACTTGATGAGAAGTCCCGACGTCTGGTGAAACTGGCACTCTCGATTGGCGCTGGACTGGAAGGTGCTACGCACTCAGCCGTTCGGAATGCCCACAGCGTCGGAATCACGCAGGAAGAGATCGATCACGTAGCTCTGCTGGCTGTCAGTACCTTGGGGATGCCGGCCGCGACACGCGCATTAACCTGGATCCGCGACAACCCAGCCGCGACGAAGAAGCACACCTGAGCCTCGAGATCTCAGCGCAACCGCGTTCACAGCTAAGTGGCTGCCGAAAACAGTCCTTTATGGGCCATAGAGAACGTCACGAGATTCTACGCCGCAGTTTGTTTCTCTTTATCAGCTTGGACCGATCGATCCCAAGGCCTCTTTATCTTAGGTGGGGAGACAACCAGCGGAAGAACAACAGAGACCAGCATAATGGCTGAGATTACGTGGAGAGCGCCACTGTAGCCGCCGCTGGACTGCCGCATATAAGCAATCAATAGCGGTCCAAAGGCACTTGCGAAGCCCCATGCAGTCAGCATGAGTCCGTAGATCGGGCCTACATTCTTCGATCCAAAATAGTCGGCCACGAAGGCAGGCATGGTTCCAAATCCGCCGCCATAGCACATAAGCACGATGAAAGCGACGATTGTTAGGGCGCCAGGCGACTTGATGCCGGGAAGAGTCCAAAACAGTACGACCTGTGCCAGAAACATGACCGCGAACGTTGCGCGTCTGGTGATCGAGTCGGACGCCCACGCCCAAAACACCCTGCCGAAAGCGTTCCCAATACTCGCCACTCCCACCATACTCGCTGCCGCCACCGCGCTCACTCGGCCAAGTTCCTGGAACAAGGGAGACTCCTGCGAGATGATCGAGATGCCCGAGGACGTATTCAAAAACAGAAGCAACCACAAAGCCCAGCATTGCCATGCTCGGAGCGCTTCACCGAGTGTGTAGTCGCGGGTTGATCGCCGCGAGGCCTGCGTCCCAGTAGCTGTCCAGCCCTCAGGCCTCCAGCCGTCGGGCGGATTCTGCATGAAATAACCGGACAGCACGGTAACGATGAGAAACGCGACTCCGAGATAAGCAAACGTTGAAAGAACACCCACGGTCTGAATCAGCCACGTGGCCAGCGGAGCGGTTACCAGCGCCCCTAACCCAAACCCACCGACAGCAAGACCCGTAATCAGTCCTCGACGATCGGGAAACCACTTAACAAGAACCGCGACGGGTACGATGTAGCTGAATCCAAGCCCAATTCCACCGATAACGCCATAAGTTAGATAGAGCCACCACAATTTGTGGTCGGAGAAACTCGCCAGAAAAACTCCAGCGCCATAAAAAAGTCCACCCGTGAGCGCAACGACTCTTGGGCCCCTGCGATTCAGCCACAGGCCGCCGAGAAACGCCGCTACACCCAGCACAAAAATACTGATCGTAAAAGTCAGCGTGACTTCGGAAATGCTCCATCCGAATTGCTTCGCAAGCGGTAGTCGAAATACGCTCCAGGCGTAAACGGCGCCCAACGCGATCTGTAGGAAGACACCAGCGACAGCAATACCCCAGCGATTTGTTTTCATAACTGTTTCACGAAGTCTATTGAGTGCGTGGCAGCGGAGTCTCCGCCGTTTGCAGGTGGCGACCAAAGGCCTGTAAGAAATCAATGGCTGCAGCCAGGCCGCGTAGACTGTCTTTGCTTGTCAGTCTTCGCAACAATCCAAACAGCCTTATTGGTTTCTCTCGTTCCGCTGTGGCCTCGGCGATACCTTCTGGAATTGCCTGAAAGATGCCCTTGAACCATTCCGGTTCGATGCTGCCGAGAATTTGACGCCAGAACAGGAGATTTCTGATGGCACGAATGGCTTCGGGCGTTTTGGCATTGTCGACCACTTTCTCCAGGATCTCGTCGCTCGCCGCGAGGGCACCGCGCATGATCTCCAGCACGCCGCGCTCGTGCAACTGCTGCAGCACTTCGTAGGCGGCTAGGACCGCTTCTGCATGTTCTTCGGGAGCCTGCTCCAATCGGGAGCGCAACTCCGCGCGCGGGTTGCGCGGTGGAATTTCCAGGGGAATCGGTTGAGCCATTGAACTCTCCTCACATCACTTTTTCGTCTGCAACTGCACCAAGCCGTTGCCATTTCCGTTTCCCGGTGGCGCATAATCCGCACGCTTCCACTTGCGCTCGACCTCCACGCCGCCCTGGGGCGTCGGGTGACCGAAGCGAGGATTGATCCGAGGCAATGGACTGTCGCCGACTTCGTTCAACACCTTCAGATGAACACTGGCCTCTTTGTATGCGGGCGTGTTGGTTACGGGATCGGTGTGGCTGCTGGTCAACCTGTTCACGGGACTTTCCACCGAGTTCATTGGCATGTACAGTTCTTTCCCGTGTACGCGGTCGGTGACCAAGGCTCGCACCCGAACCTTGCCGTAGCGTGAAATCAGTTGCACCCATGTGCCACTTTGAATGCCGCGTTCTTCAGCAAGTTCAGGGGAGACTTCCACAAACGTGTCGGGCGTCTTCTCTCGAATTCCTTCGGTCCGGTAGGTAAGGTTGCCCTCATGGAAATGTTCCAGAAGTCGTCCGTTGTTTAAGTGCAAATCAAATTCAGCGTTCGGCTGATCCGTGGGACCAATCCAGGAGACAGGGAAGAGCCTCGCCTTTCCGTCGGGAAAGGCAAAACGTTTGGTGTAGAGCAGCGGCTCATCGGTACCGTCTGCAGCGACAGGCCATTGCAGAGACTTGTAGCCTGCCAGCCTCTCATAGTTGACGCCGGCAAACATCGGACTCAGGGATGCGATTTCATCCATGATTTCGGAAGGATGTTGATAGTTCCAGCCCGCACCTAGCTGGTTCGCCACATCCTGGATGATCTTCCAATCCGGTTGACATCCCACAAGTGGTTCGAACACCTGATACAGTCGCTGGATTCGGCGCTCGGTGCTCGTGAACGTGCCTTCCTTCTCCAGGCTGGGTGCGCCTGGAAGGACAACGTCGGCGTAGCGGCAGGTGTTGCTGAAGAAGATGTCTTGCACTACGAAGAAATCGAGCTTCTCGAATGCCGCACCGACATAATTGGCATTTGAATCGACGATGCTCATCTCCTCGCCGATCAGATACATCGCCTTGAGCTTGCCCTCATGAATCGCTTCCACCATCTGATGGTTATCCAGCCCTTTGGTGGAAGGTAGCTTGACCTTCCACCCCGTCTCAAATCGCTGACGAACTTCAGGGTCGTCAACTAATTGGTAGCCGGGCAGCATGTTGGGCATCGAGCCATGGTCGCTGGCTCCCTGCACATTGTTGTGTCCGCGCAGCGGATAAGAGCCGGTTCCTGGCCGCATGTAATTGCCGGTGATCAGCAGCAGGTTCGAGATGGCTGTTGAAGTATCGGAACCTTGCGACTGCTGGGTGACTCCCATCGCCCACAGGATGCACGTACTCTTTGCCTCAGCAATCATGTGCGCGACCGTTCTGATCGTCCGCTCGGAAAGACCAGTGAGTCGCTCTGCCGCTTCCAGGGTGAAAGGCTCTAAGCTCTTTCGGTATTGATCCAGTCCATTGACCCACTGATCAAGGAACTGCGTGTGCGCAAGGCCGTTGTCGAGCAAGTAGCGGCTGACTGCGGAGAGCCAGATCAGGTCGGTTCCGGGTTTGGGATGTAGAAACAAGTCCGCGCGTCGGGCCATCTCATTCTCCCGCAAGTCGGAGACAATGAGTTTCTGGCCGTCTAGTTTGTGAGAGCTCTTCACTCGAGTTGCGATGACCGGGTGACTCTCCGCCGTGTTGCTGCCGATGATGACGACGAGATCAGCCTTCTCCATGTCAGTGATAGAACCCGAGTCACCGCCATAGCCCACAGTACGTGTCGACGTTGTTCGTGCCAATGACGGCTCGGGCCAACTTTTGCATGAGATAGCTCTCTTCGTTCGTGCATTTGGAGGAAGAGATGAATGCGACGGAGTCGGCTCCATCCTTTGCTTTAGTCTCCGACAGCCTGCGAGCGACGAGACCAATCGCTTCCTTCCAGCTGGCTTCGCGAAACTTGCCGTCCTCGCGAATCAATGGCGTGGTCAATCGATCCTCGTGGTTAATGTGGCCCCATCCGAATTTCCCCTTTACGCATGTGGAGATCCCATTGGCCGGGCCGTGCTCCGGCGCAATTTTGAGTATGTGCCGATCTTTCGTCCAGACATCGAAGCTGCATCCCACGCCACAATAAGTGCATACGGTTTTCGTTTTGCGGATGCGGTGCTCCCTCATTGCCTCTTCGGCCTCGGAGACCTGAAGTATCGATCCATAGCCGGTTTCCGGCTCGACGCCTTTGACCACCTCGATCATGCCGCTCAAAGCAGACTTCTTCAGAGAGGTAAGGAAACCAGCATGGCCCAGCATGCTTTTTTCCATGAGCGCATTGCAGGGACAAACAGTAACGCAATGGCCGCACGAAACGCAGCTCGACTCCCCAATGGTGGATCCGCCGTCCCAGAGCACGCGCGGGTTCGGGTCCTCCCAGTTGATAGAAAGGGTTTCGTTCACCTCGACATTCTGGCAAGCCTCAACGCAACGGCCGCAGAGGATGCATTGATCGGGATCGTAACGGTAGAAGGGATTGGTGTTGTCAACTTCGTAAGGCTTCGATCGGAAAGGAATTCTCTGGTGTTCAATGGCCAGCAGCTTTGTCGTGTTATGAACGGTGCAATTTCCATTGTTGTTATCGCAGACCGTGCAATAGAGAAGGTGATTACTGAGGATGCGATCAAAGGCCTCTACCTGTGCGGCTGAAGCCTTTGCTGATTTTGTGGAGATTGTCATTCCGTCGGCGACTTTGGTTGCGCACGCCCGAATCAGTCGGCCATTCTCTTCGACGATACATGTGTCACACGTCTGAACCGGGCCGAGTTGTGGGTGATAGCAGACGTGGGGAACCGATCCACCTGCGCGGTTAATCAGATCGATGAGAAGTTCGTCAGGCTGTCCTTCCCTAACAACGCCGTCAAGATTGACTTTCACCACGATGTTTTTCTCCTCGTAGCTTCCCGCTGCAAGTTAGGGTCCAGACGTCCGAAGAGCAAAACCAAAATGGCTGCCAAGAATCCGGTCTCGCGGGAACGGCAATGTGTCTCTGGAATCCGTTCGACAGTTACCGAGTGGCACTGCCTCTCCGTAAAGATGCGGTTTCGCATCGAGGCACCCATCTCATCCGGGTCTGGACCAACCTAAATCCCTCGGCTTGGGGTCTTCGGTCGTGTGCTGCGAGCCGCCGAGGCTCGCTCCCAGGTTTGACGCCAATCCGTAAGGCACTCACCCTGGCATTTGAACTCCTTGCCACGTTCTCCCATTCTTCCGCCGCACTCCGGGCAGACACAATTCAAGATCCCGGAGATCACATCTGCGCCCGACCTAACTGTGTTGAATCTCATGAACTGCATGCGCACCTCACAAATGACAAACTGCTTTAGCTGTCTGTGACCCAACCCACTTCGGAACCCATCATCAGCTGTTCGCCAAGTAGCCAAATCGCAAACCGTCAAAGCACGTAGTCCTCCAAAGTGTCGTACCGCGCGGTCTCGTTGGGCATTGCTGTGAAAACCTATTCGGTTTCCATAAGTGGAGATGAAGCGTCGCTGATCTAGCAGGATTTGGAAGCCCGGTCGAAGTTCAGAAGGTGTCCATATACCGACGACGTGTCGACTGTCGGACGGTTGCCACTTTATTTTCGAGTACTTTACCGTCCGTCTAGACATTCTAGGTGATGCATCCCGCTGAAAACAGGCCGCTAATTCATAAAGCAAGGATTGGTAAGCGGCGTGCTTTTCTGCTGTCGTACCCGGAGGAAACATGCAAGCGATAGAGATGCACCTCGAGAGCGACAGGCATGTGGATGGCAGCGCGCGCAACCAGAAGATCCGGGAAATGCAGGACGCTTTGTCTCGCTACCTGCCGCGGTTCCACAGAAGTGCCTACCGAGATCTGGGGAACGCAGCCGACGCCGAGGATGCGGTTCAGGATGCAATGTTGGCAGCCTATGTCCACTTGGATCAGTTCAAGGGTCAAGCGCAAATGTCGACATGGCTAACCTCGATCGTTACGAATTGCGCCCGGATGCATTTGCGGAGAAGGCCACGCCGCCCCCATGTGTCGCTAGACGAGCCTTTTGGAGAGGAGCAGGAGCATTCCTTGTCGGATCTCCTGGCAGATTCAAGCTCGAGTCCTGAAGACGATTGCCGGAATGCGGAACTGCACGGGCATATCGTGGAGGCTGTAGCCCAACTTTCGCCTTCGTTGCAGAGGACCTATCGGTTGTGCGGCCTGAATGGGCTCAGCCTCAAAGAAGCAGCGCACGCGCTGGGCGTGGCCGAGGGAACTGTAAAGGCCCAGATGTCCCGGGCGCGGGCGAAATTAATCCGAATGCTGCGCCGGGCGCTCCGGCTTAATCGTCGTTCAGTCAAGGCCCGCAGTTCTCAGCCGGTTCTGAGTACAAGAATCGAAGCCCAAGTAAGCGTCTGAAAAATCGACCCAAGGCAAAACGATACAAGATCGCGAACGGTGCATCGATGACTGCCGATCGTAGACATACGGGGAAATAGACTCCATGTGGATTGTTCGACTCGCATTACGGCGACCCTACACATTTGTGGTGATGTCGATCCTGATCCTGATCATGGGCGGACTCGCGATCGTTCGGACTCCCACTGACATTTTTCCGACCATCGACATTCCCGTCGTCAGCATAATCTGGAACTACAACGGTCTCGTCCCTCAAGACATGGCCGATCGCATTGTCACCATCACGGAACGAAACCTTACCACCACCGTCGATAACATCGAACATATCGAGTCGCAATCGTTGTATGGAATCGCGGTTGTTAAGGTATTCCTCCAGCCCAGCGCGAGCCTCCAACAAGGTATTGCTCAGATTACGGCAGTCTCCCAGACCCAACTGAGGCAGTTACCTGCCGGAACGACGCCACCCCTGATCATTGCCTATAGCGCGTCAAGCGTGCCTGTCCTACAGTTGGCTCTTTCGGGACAAGGTCTGTCAGAGCAACAACTCAACGACTATGGCTTGAACTTCATTCGGACCCAGATCATCACCGTACCGGGGACGTCCGTGCCCTATCCTTACGGTGGCAAACAGCGCCAGGTGCAGGTTGATCTGAATACGACAGCTCTGCAGTCAAAAGGACTATCACCGCTGGACGTAGTGAATGCGATCAGCGTGCAGAACCTGATCCTGCCCACAGGAACCTCCAAGATCGGCTCCAAAGAATACGACGTGTCGATTCTCAACGCAGCGCCGCAGACGATTGCGGACTTGAATCGCATTCCAATCAAAACCATCGGCGGAACTACGATCTACATCAAGGATGTCGCTTGGGTACGCGATGGATTTCCGCCCCAAACGAATATCGTCCGCGTGAACGGACAGCGCTCCGTATTACTGACGATCCAAAAGGCGGGAAGCGCCTCAACCCTGAATGTGATTTCCGGCATTAAGGCCCTTCTGCCGCAGATCAAGGCGACGCTTCCACCCCAGCTACAGATATCTCCGCTGGCTGATCAGTCGATCTTCGTTCGTGGTGCCATCAGCGGGGTGGTCCGGGAAACGCTTATCGCTGCATGCCTGACCGCGTTCATGATTCTCACATTCCTGGGCAGCTGGCGCAGTACTGTAATCATCGCGACCTCGATTCCTCTGGCGATCCTTACCTCGATCATTGTGCTTAGCGCGATCGGACAAACAATCAATATCATGACGCTCGGCGGGCTAGCTCTGGCGGTCGGCATACTGGTCGACGACGCCACTGTCGAAGTCGAGAACATCAATCGTAACCGTGAGGCAGAACCGGAAAAGAATCTGGATGAAATTGTTCTGGACAGCGCATCGCAAATTGCGACACCCGCTTTCGTCTCTACGCTCTCAATCTGCATTGTGTTCGCGCCTATGTTCTTGCTATCCGGCGTGGCGCGATACCTGTTTGTGCCCCTTGCTGAAGCGGTGGTTTTTGCGATGCTGGCCTCGTATTTCCTGTCGCGGACTATCGTCCCGACGATGGCGAAGTATCTGCTGCGAGGCGAGAAAGGGCACGTCGGGGACACACCAAGCCGTAACCCTCTGGTACGCCTCCAAAAGAAATTTGAGGAGGCGTTTGAGAAGTTTCGTCATAGCTTTCACGGCCTGCTCGGTATTTGCCTTCATCACCGGGCTATCTTTCTGGCTGCGTTCTTCGCGTTTTGTATCGGCTCTCTTGTGGTGCTGATTCCTTGGCTCGGCCAGGACTTCTTTCCTGGCGTGGACAGCGGCACCTTCAAACTGCACATGCATGCGCCTACGGGAATGCGTATTGAAGAGACGGCAAACCTCTGCGATCAGGTTGAGCGGACAATTCGGGAACAGATTCCGGCAAGCGAGATCCAGAACGTGATCGACAACATAGGCCTCCCCTACAGCGGCATCAACCTTTCCTACAGCAACTCCGCGCCGGTGGGCACTTCGGATGCCGACATTCTTGTGACACTGTCCGTCAAACACCATCCGACGGATGACTACATTCATCGACTTCGGTTAACCCTCCCCAAAAGATTCCCGGGTGCTTCCTTCGCATTCCTGCCCGCCGACATGGTGGCGCAGATTCTGAACTTTGGATTGCCCGCCCCGATTGATGTCCAGGTTGTGGGAAATGACTTGCAGGGAAACCGCCTGTATGCGGACGCGCTGCTCGCGAAAATCCGATATGTGTCCGGAGCGACTGACCTGCGGATTCAGCAACCCTTCGACCAACCGTATCTGCGCATGAGGGTGGAACGCACCAAGGCCGAGCAACTTGGTTTCACTGCGCACGATGTCGCCCAGAATCTTCTTGTGTCGCTCAGTGGCAGCTTCCAGACTTCACCGTCATTCTGGCTTGATCCTAAGAATCACGTCAGCTATCAGATCGCGACGCAAACGCCGCAATATCGCACAGACACGTTGCAGGATCTACAGAACATTCCGATCACAGGCACAGACCCGAACGCTCCTCCGTCGCTCATGGCCAGTCTTGTCTCAACACAGCGAGGAACAGGGATGGCTGTGGTTTCTGACTACAATGTGGCGCCCGTGATTGACATCTTCGGCTCGGTCGCGGGTCGCGACCTCGGCGGCGTTGCAGGGGACATCAACAAGATCATTGCTGCAACGCACCAGCAATTGCCGCGCGGTTCGCGCGTCGTGGTGCGTGGCCAGGTTCAGACGATGAGGGCCTCCTACATCGGTCTGCTAGGCGGACTCGTGGGTTCAATCGTGCTTGTCTACTTACTAATCGTGGTCAACTTTCAGTCCTGGCTGGATCCCTTCATCATGATTTCCGCATTGCCCGCGGCGCTGGCCGGCATTGCCTGGTTTCTGTTCATAACCCACACCAATCTGAGCGTGCCGGCACTCATGGGAGCGATTATGTGCATGGGAGTTGCAACCTCAAACAGCATCCTGGTGGTGAGTTTCGCGACGGAAAAAATGAATGAAGGAATGGATTCGGTGAGCGCCGCGCTGGAAGCGGGCTTTACGCGTTTTCGCCCTGTGCTGATGACCGCTCTGGCAATGATCATCGGCATGGTGCCCATGGCTCTCGGACTCGGCGACGGCGGTGAGCAGAATGCTCCCCTGGGCCGGGCGGTCATTGGTGGACTGCTTTTCGCGACGGTTTCAACGCTGTTCTTTGTTCCGGCATTTTTCAGTGTTCTGCAAGGTTCACGCCATTCGGACCAATCCAAAACCACGACGTCAGGTGCCTAGCGATGGGAAGTTATTACATGTTGCCTCAGACTGAAGATGGACGACAAACGGACGAGCAGGCGCTCCCGCTAAATATTGCGGAGCAAACAGGGAAGCGCCCTCGCAAACATTGGCTGGTCTTACTAATTGCCTTGATCGTCGTCTCTGCACTCTTGATATCGGGCATCTGGTCCCGAGTTAAGGCGCGTGCCGCGCTCAACACGGAGACCGCTCAGGCTGCCCTGGCAGCCGTATCAGTCGTGTCACCAAAACGAACTACACCAGCCGACGAAGTCATCCTTCCGGGAAACGTGCAGCCATATATCAGCTCACCCATCTATGCTCGTACGAATGGGTATCTAAGGAAGTGGTATTTCGACATTGGCGCACGCGTTAAGAAAGGGCAGCTGCTTGCTGTGATCGAAACACCTGAAGTCGACCAGCAGCTCCAGCAAGCCCGCAGCAACCTGTTAACCGCGCAGGCGAACCTGGAACTCGCCTCTGTCACCAAGACCCGCTACCAAGGCCTGCTGAAGAGGAACGCTGTGTCCCAACAGGACGTGGACAACGCGGTCGGTACCTACAACGCGAATAAGGCGATCGTCGAAGCAGACAAGGCGGCCGTGGAGCAGTATTCGGCACTCGTGTCCTTCGAGAAGGTCTACGCGCCATTCGATGGGGTAATCACGGCACGTAACACAGACATCGGCGACCTCATTAATTCCGGCAGCAGTAGCAACGTGAAAACCGATCTCTTCCACATCGTTCAACCAGGAAAACTGCGCGTGTATGTGAACGTACCAGAGGAATACTCGCAAGGGATCGCCACAGGAATGACAGCCGATCTGAGCCTGGCCGAATTTCCGGACCGCAAAATTCAAGGGAAAGTAGTGCGCACCGCGGACGCCATCAATATCACGACCCGCACCCTGCTGATCGAAGTCGATGTGGACAATCCTGCTGGTACGCTGCTCACGGGTTCCTACGCGGAGGTCCACTTGGCGGTTCCGACTCAGATCTCTACCTTCTTGATTCCGGTTAACACTTTGCTATTCCGCACCGAAGGATTACGCGTTGGAGTAGTGAAAGAGGGTAAGGTCGTGCTTACCGCCGTTACCCCCGGACATGATTTCGGCGACCAGATAGAGGTCGTCTCGGGCCTCAAGTCGGACGATCAGGTTATTGTCAATCCACCCGATTCGATCGTTTCCGGGCAAGAAGTCCAAATCGTCAAAGCAACGTTACCGGGAGATGCCAAGTGAAGCAGGCTCCAGAACTGATTTTCACAAGCTCTTGGAAAACGGCTCGAGCGTGTTTGGTAAGCATCGCGGTACTCCAGTTGGCCGGATGCACCGTCGGACCCAAATACCATCCTCCCGTAGTTCAAGCGCCTTCAGGCTATAAAGAGGTAGGGGACTGGAGACCCGCTCAACCCAATGACCAGAACCTTGGTGGTTCGTGGTGGACGATATTTCAGGATCCTCAGCTCGATGCGCTAGAGGCGCAGGTCAACGTATCGAATCAGAATCTGAAGGCGGCAGAGGCTCAGTTTCGGCAAGCGCGGGCGGCGCTGCGCTACAACCGGGCTGACTACTTTCCCACCGTGACGGCCGCGCCATCGGCAACTCGGGAGCGGACCTCGGGCCGCCGGCCGCCCCCGACCTCGGTTTTCGATGGCATCACCTACAACGACTTTGTCTTGCCGTTCAGCGTGGCGTATCAAGCTGACGTATGGGGGCGCGTTCGCAAAAATGTTGAGTCCTACCGGGAGCAAGCGCAAGCCAGTGCGGCAGACCTGGCCACAGTCAACCTGAGTATGCACGCGGATCTGGCAGTTGATTATTTTCAGGCCCGCAGCCTGGACGCCGAAGAACAACTCCTGAACTCTACGGTAAAGCAATACGAGCAGGCCCTGGAACTCAACGAGAGTCGATTCCAGGGAGGAATCGCTTCGGAAGTGGAAGTCGAGCAAGCGAAGACTCAGCTCCAAACGACCCGAGCTATCGCAATTGACGTGGGCGTGGCGCGTGCACAATACGAACATGCGGTGGCGATCCTTGTCGGGAAGCCGCCCGCAGAGTTCAGTCTCCCTCCCTTGCCGCTGACCGCTCCGCCGCCGCATGTTCCGATTTCTGTACCGTCAGAGTTGCTGGAAAGACGGCCAGATATCGCGGCGGCGGAGAGACGAGTGGCGGCTGCCAATGCCCAGATCGGGGTTGCGAAGTCGGCCTATTACCCGTTGGTTAACTTAAGCGCCTCTGGAGGGTTCGAAAGCTCTGCCATAACAACCCTTCTTAATGGGCCGAGCGGATTGTGGTCTATTGGGCTATCTGCCGTGGGTACCGTCTTCGACGTTGGAAGGCGACGTGGGCTGAATGATCAGGCGCATGCTGCTTATGACTTTCAAGTCGCCGCTTATCGGGAGAATGTGCTCACGGGGTTCCAGCAGGTAGAAGACAATCTGGCGGCTGTCAGAATTCTGGAAAACGAGGCGAAGGTTCAGGATGAAGCGGTGGCAGCAGCACAGCGATCGTTAGACCTATCGGTTACTCGTTACAAGGGAGGAGTTACCAGTTACCTCGAGGTAATCACCGCGCAAAGTGCTGCCCTCGCGGATGAAGTCACCGCAGTCAATATTTTGGGACGCCGTATGGCGAACACGGTGTTGCTCATTCAGGCCCTGGGCGGTGGATGGGATCGATCGAGTTTGCCGGAGCGACCGGAATGCTGCGGTAAGCTCGCGAGCAGCTCAGGTTCAAACTAAACCCTTGTTGCAAACTGTCAGAATAGGCTTGGTGTTCCGTGCGATCAGAGAGCTTGTCCAACAGATACGGCCGGCATGAAGCGGCCTCGCCCTCGATTCCGTTGTTGATGCCGGTCCCAGCCAACAAGCTCTTGTCCGCGATGCGGATGAGTTTGGCGGGCACTTGGAGAAATCCGACGAAAGATCCAAAGACGAAAGCCCCAAAGTAGCTTAAGCCGAGTCTTCCTGCTGCCCCGGACGGTTCGGTGAGAAAAGCTACTTCGCTGCGTGACGTGCAACGGGCTCTCTGAATCTTCCCAGAGGGCTTTTCATCCAACATCGAATACAATCTTCAGTGCGCGTCGACGGCAGTGACGACCCCAGCGAGGAGTTGATGAATGTTTGAAAGTATTCTTTGCCAAATCACGGAATATAATCCCGACGTTCTCGAGTCCCTAATTGAGCTCGCGGTCGAAATTGCTCGGGAGGGACGAGAGGGAAAACGGGTTGGCACATTATTTATGCTGGGGGATGAGAATGCCGTACTCGCGAAATCAAGATCGTTGATCTTGGACCCACTGTTGGGCCACCCTGAGTCGGCGCGACATATCACCAATCTCAATCTTCGGGGAACCATCAAGGAATTGGCGCAGCTGGATGGTGGCTTTGTCGTAAGTCACGCAGGAATTGTTCTTTCCGCGTGTCGCTATCTCGACGCTATCGCAGCGGAAGTAGAGGTTCCGCTGGGACTCGGCAGCCGTCATATTGCAGCCGCTAACATGAGTTCAGTTACCAAAGCTGTGGGAATTGTGGTTTCTGAAAGCTCAGTAGTACGCATTTTTTGTCACGGACAACTGGTCGGCGAAATCATTCCGGAGCTCTGGATGATGGATCATGCCGCCCACCTCAATGGCACGTTGAAAAGGGAACAGGTCGGCGAATTAACCATTCTCACGCCGCGCTTTCGGCAAGCCTCCGTTGCGGAGTAATGCCGCCGACGACTGGGAAAGACCATGAGGGGATGACGACTCTGCAAGAATTCAGATGTGAAGTTTGTGGGCTGCTGACGACAAACCCAATCCACTGGTTCGTCATCCGGTGTGGAGATTCAGATCTTACGGTCTACCGCTGGAATTCTGAAACCGCCAACGCGGCGGGCGCCCGTCACTATTGCGGTGAAAGGCACGCGCAGGTTTACATCAGTCGCTGGTTCGAGTCAGTGTGCGCGCCGCCGAAGCCGAGTTTCAAGTAATGTGTCGCACACTCTCCCCACTTAACAGAAGAAAGCTCCGGTCTGAGTCCGACGCCACTGGTCCGGAGCTTTCAGCCAAAACCTCGGCATTAGGGGCTCTTCCGATGGCACTGCGAAGTGGTGATTAGGTTTGGTCGCCACGTTTAGAGCACCTCCGCCTCGGCATCGTTCGCCGAACGCCCTGCTACTTCGGAGGACGCAACTTGCATCGGACAGTCGCCCCATTGCGAGTCCGCGGGCGAGAGCAGTTGCATCGTGATCGCGACCGCTGGAATCAGGTATGCGAACGTTACCCACACCCACATCAGGGCGCCTGCGCGTTCCTGGTCCGCGATGGGGAGTACGTTGAAGTGCTGCGGTGTGGACAGATAGAAGGGATAGACGAGTCGATTACAGAACACCAGGAATGCGGCCAGTACATCGCAAGGCAGCGTGGC
>QIAL01000577.1 GCA_003225535.1 Acidobacteriota bacterium
CGCCGAAGGCGATGCTCCGGATAACGCCCCTAGAGTCAAAATCCGCTATTCTTGGCGCAGGTGGGATCTGCAGCACAATCGCGAGCTGTATGTACTAAAGGAATGTGCCAATCCCTTTGAGTCCTTCACCACAAGCGACGCACGTTCCGCCTAACAGCGCGGCCCACCCGGACGCGCGCGAAGCGTCGCACCTCTTGGCGCCTTCGCAGTCGCGCGCCGGTGGCCGCGAACGTTAGACGCCACATGCGGCATCAGCGCAAAGTACTCCGACCGATCGCTTTCGCTGCACTGCTGGGTGTTATCGCCTTGATTCTATGGTGGCTGATCGAGGGTGATGCTTCGCCTCTCTACGATTTCCTATGGAGCCATAGCGTCGTTATAGAAACTTGGTACGCACTCAATCGCATGCCAATATATATTGGGCACATAGTCGCTATCCTTGTTTCTGGAAACGTACACATACCCAACTACTTTGCGTATGGGGTCGTGGTTTTCGCTCAATGGTTCATTGTCGGGTACATCGTCTCGGTCACCCTACAGTACGCATTTCGCCGCGTCATGGTGGCAAAGGGTGAGAGTTGACCTGCACATTTGTGTTCTTCACGGTGGCGTCTAACCCTTCATTGGTGCGGACGCCTGTCGGCGCCGCACAATTCACACGTTAGAGCGCACGATGCAAGACACGATAAGTAACATGACCCCGATTACCATGCCACTTCGCAGGCTGCTCGCACCCGTTCTTCTTACTGGCGCACTCGTAGTCTGGACTGCTGCGGTCTACCGCTTCAGTGCATATGGCGACAACTGGGCAATCTGGCCCGCTCTTGTCGTCCTTCCACTTGTCGTAATTTGGCACGGTGCACTTGTATTCAAGTTGCGTGACCATAGAAAAGCGGCCGTTGTCGTATCACTTGCCCATCTGAGTATTTTGGTGCCATTGTGGATAGCATGTTTGATGCTCATTTCCAAAGACAGCCTATGAGCGCTCTAACTACGCGCTCAACCGCGACGCCGTGAAGCATCGCACTTCGTTGTTGCGTCGTGTGCGGCGCGCGTTAGCTCTACGTTAGGCCAACATGCAACTAGCCTCGAGAGAACAGGCACTAGTTCTGTGGGGCGCGCGAGCGTATGTCAGTGCATGGATAGTGATGATTGGGCTCGGAGCTCCTGTGCTTGTCTGCGCCTTTATTTACAACCTCGTAGCACCCTATAACGCAATCCCAGCTCCACTATGGGCGGAGGTCCTGCTACACGTTTGGCTGTGGTTATCAGTCGGTCTCATGGTTATAGCGAGCGTGCTGCTTCTGCAGATTCGATGCCCACACTGCGGCAAGCTCCTGGTTAGGTCATCACGGCCCCACGCGGAATCACCCAAGGCTAGCGCGCTGACGCTCGCCCGTGTTCCTTGGCGGCGGCGAATAAGCTGCGGCTCATGCCGCTGTGAGTATGTGTTGGCCTAACAGCGCGCCCCACCGCGACGGGCGAGAAGCATCGCACCCTAGTCAATCATCTTCCGCGCCCGCGCGTGGGCGCGAACGTTATACGCCACGAAACAGATGAACGTGCACCTATGGCATGAACACACGATTGAGGTACGAATCCGCTCGTTGCCCCAATTTCTGTGGCTGCTTATTCGAGCTGAAGTGGTAATTGATCGCTCGAAGCACTACACGGAACGGAACGTTGCTTCGTGGCGTTGCATAGTTCCGTTCGAAATTTCAGAACGTGACAAAGTTGTCTTCGGGCGAGTCGAGTCCTTCGGTATCCAAGGCGGGGTGAGAATGAAATATCGGGTTGTTGTTGAGGACAATGTGGTCACCGAAGGCAGTACGAGGGCAGGAAACTGGTACATGCCATATGTGGTGCTGGCAGTGTTCCTTGTTGGCTGGATCTTCGTTTAAAGGGCTGGGATTGTGTTAACGCGGCTGGCGTATAACTCTAGGTGGAACGGACGGGCCACCAGCACCGCGCCCCATCCATGGTTAGTGCTGGCCCGCCGCTCACCAAGACGTTAGGCCGCACGGAGAACAGTGGAAGCGCTAGCGACCCTTGAGTGCATTGCGGTCGAGAAGGACGGCAGCCGTTTCCCGTTGAAGGTTTCAATTGGGCGGCCTTACCAAAGTGGCACGGATCCAGAAACTTGGGCCTGTCCCGTCCGCATCGATCCCCTACATACGCATGTGCGGGACATCGCTGGCGGTGACTCATTTCAAGCGCTTTGCCTCGCATCCCGGATGGCTATCTCTTCCGTTAGCCAGGGACAAGTGACGTTGCGGCCTAACAGCGCGGCCCACTCGGAGCCTCGGAAGCGGCGTACCGTGTTGCGTCTGTCATCTCGTCGGCCCGGTGGCCGCGAACGTTAGAACGCTCTCGGAATGGAGGAACTGTGACCAAGGGAGAACTCATTTGGGTCGTCATACGCGGGGTCGGGTTGTTCCTGGTACTACGCGCCCTGTTCCTGCTTCCGGAGATTATCAACACGGGCGCGTGGTTAGCCTACTTAGGTGATAGCGCGTCGTCTGAGGTGACAAAGCTCATAGCCGTGCAGCGCCAACAGCTCGGCATTTCAGTGATCCTGTGCGCCGCTTACTTCATTGTTGGTCTGTATTTTCTGCGTTGGGGAAACTGGGTGTTCCGGGTTCTCAATTTTGTGCGGCCGGAGCGTTCTAACAGCGCGTTCGAGAGCGGACCGCCTTCGGCGGCCGCTCAACGCGAACGTTAGGTGTCTCCAAGTATGCGTATCTCGGCGATCGTATTCATCCCGCTATTCACCTATTGCACCGCAGCGGCTGGGCAGTCGTTTGTGGATGTACCACTTTGGCCTGGCCCAGGTGCCAAGAAAGATCCTCGCGTCCTGTCCATAAACGACGGCGCATGCGGTCCTGTCGCCCTAGCGCGGGTAACGAAATTGCCGAGCCCAAGATCGCAAGCGCCGCTGCAGTCTGAGCTCGTCGTCGAACTGTCTGAGTCGGGCACCGTGATTCGCAGATGGCCAAAGCCCGTTGACTACGACGTCGCGGGTGTAGCCGGGACGCTACTACGCCGCCGTTGGACCGCCCAAGCGCAACCGCTTATGAATGTCCCCGCATACCGGCTTTCGGTAAATCCGCGTACCTGCGCTGCTACGAAACCAAAGACATTAAAAGCAATTCGACCCGGCGTTTAGCGTACGAAGGTCCGTGCACATGAGACACCTAACCGCTGCATCTACCCGGACGCGTGCAAGAACGGCACGCGCCGGTAATGCAGGACGTTAGGGTGCATGAATAAGACCTCGCCACGTTACAAGATCGGCTTCATGGTTTATTGGCTGCTCTTCGCCGTGCTCACCGTTTACCTCGGGCAGTTTCCCGGGTATGTCCAGCATCCTGAGACCGCCCCATATCCCTGGTTGGCTGTCATCTTGGTCTGCCTGTTCCTCGCGATACTGCTTGCCGCCTTCTATTTTCTTCTGCTGCCACCGCTCTTTCGGTTCTCGTGGTGGCGCTTACCAGCGTCTCTCGCCCTTGGCGCAGCGCTGTTGGCCGCGAGTCTTTTCACCTTTGTTACCGATATGCCGGGCTACTACTACGTCCCGCACTACTTCTCGTTCTTCACGGGTCTCTTCCTACTTGTTGTCTCGGTCAGTTCTATTGTTGGCTTCATTTGGCGCAAGACCCGTGCACCCTAACAGCGCGGCCCACCCGGAGCCTCTGAAGCAGCGCTCCTTGTGGCATCCTTCATCTCGTCGGCCCGGTGGCCGCGAACGTTATACGGCAGAACCCTGGAAAGGACAGTGAGTCGCGCAGCATCGGGAATCGCAATCGTTCTTGGCGTCGTCTACGTTTTCGGCGCCATCCTTGGTATGTTCTGGCTTTTGTGGCGACTCGCGGTTGGCCACGGTTTTCCTGCGTGGCCATGGTGGGGGTACATTTTGGCTCCACTGGGAATAGCCGTCGTGTACTTCGCGCTGGAGCTACTCAATTGGCCAATTCATCGATACGTGGTAGAACCGGACAGGGTGACTGACCCCACATGGGAACGGGGATTAAGATTCTTCCTTCTTCTGGTTATCGGCTGCGGCTGGATTGCGATTTGTGTGGCAGCGAATCACTATTTGTCGTGAAGACGCTGCCGTATAACATGGCGGTCTACCCGGACGCGCGTGAAGCATCGCACGCTGGTCGTGTGTCCGTGGTCGCGCGCCGGTAACCTCCACGTTATGTGACTTGAATAATGTCCACAATAGACGACGCAATCTGGATCCTGACCGCTATAGCGGCGCCTCTTCTCCTGTTGGTCGGGTATTTTGCCTATCGGTGACGTCAGCGCGGAAGTTTGAATGGAGTTATGTTTGGCGCGAAAGTAGAGCGAGCCGCGGGTGAAGTTGCCTGTGTGCATAAGTTCAAGATAGGTAGCACAACGCTTAAGCTTCATGTTCTCAGCCGAGAGCCGGGCGAAAAACTGATTGGTGTTAAGTACGTTGTAGCCCACCCTATGGGCTTCGACATCACGCCATTCGTCTTGTCTTTAAGTCAAGCGCGGAAGCTGTCTAAACTATTGCGCGACGCCGCCGGCGACGAAAAGTCACATAACA
>QIAL01000083.1 GCA_003225535.1 Acidobacteriota bacterium
AATCGAGTCGCCTGGTTGTTTGATCCCGAGGTTGACGACCTTGAATCCGTTGTTCGACAGGATGATGTCGACCAGGTTCTTGCCAATGTCGTGCACGTCGCCCTTCACGGTCGCGAGTACGATCGTGCCCTTCTGCGAGCCGGATTTCTTCTCCATCTTGGGCTCGAGATAAGCGACGGCCTGCTTCATGACTCCAGCGGAGTCGAGCACCGAAGGCAGTTGCATTTTTCGGGCGCCAAATAGGTCACCCACCGTCTTCATGCCGTCGAGCAGGACGGTGTTTATTAGTTCGAGCGGGGAATAGCTGGCAAGGGCATCTTCAAGCAAGGCCTCGAGCGATTTCTTGTGCTCGCCTTCACCGACAGATTTCTCACCGTTGATGATGGCGAACTTCAATTTGTCTTCCACCGAGAGGGTGTCGACATGGGCCGTGGTCGAGGCCGAAGGCTTGCCTTTCATGCCGGCGAAGTGGGCCATGTAAACCTGCAAGGGATCCCCGCCCGATTCGTCGCGGTAGATCAGCTTGTGAGCGAGGTCCACTTCCTCATGCGGGATCTTATACAGCGGATAAATCTTGGTGTAGTTGACGATCGCCATGTCGAGGCCATGGTTGACAGCCTCGTGCATGAAGACAGAGTTCAAAACGCGGCGCGGGTAGGCGTCGAGTCCGAAGGAGATATTGCTGACGCCCAGAATCGTTTTGACCTGGGGCAATTCCTTCTTGATGCGCTCCACGGCTTTCAGCGTTTCGATTCCAGCGGTGCGGTACTCTTCCTGCCCGGTGGAGATGGGCAATGTAAGTGCGTCGAAAATAAGGTCTGTCGAGTCGAGGCCGTACTTCTGCGTCGCTAGGTCGTGGATACGGTGCGCAATCGCGACTTTCTTATCGGCCGTCAGCGCCATGCCTTCTTCGTCGATCGTCAGAGCGATGACGGCGGCACCGTAACGTTTCGCCATCGGCAAGACTTTCGACGTCCGCTTCTCGCCATCTTCGAGATTGATGGAGTTGATGATGGCACGTCCCGGTATACGCTTCAGAGCCTCCTCGACAACGTCAGCTTCGGTCGAGTCGACGAGAATGGGCGCGGGAACTCGCGTAGCGATCTTTTCGAGGATTGAAGTGATGTATTCCTTCTCGTCTTCGCCGACGATGGCGCAGCACAAGTCGAGCATGTGCGAGCCTTCGTTCACCAACTTCTTGGCAAGCGCCAGGATCTCGTCATATTTCTTCCCCTGAACGAGCTTGCGGAAATGATCGACCCGTGTGGTCGTGTTCATCTCCTCGGCGACGATGAGGGGCTTGGGCTCGAGGTCCAGAGGAACGCTGGTGTAAGCGCTGGAGGCCGCGCCGACGCGTCTGACATTGCGCTTGGCTGGTTCGACGCCAGAAACCGCGTCCACCACGGCTTTCAGGTGTTCGGGAGTCGTGCCGCAGCAGCCGCCGACGATGCGCACGCCGTAGTCCCGGACGAAATGCTTGTGATAGTCAGCTAGTTCCTGCGGTGAGAGGTTGTAGACGGCGATGCCGCCGACATTCTGGGGCAGGCCCGCGTTGGGCAGCACGGATATATGCTTTGTCGAATTCAACCCCAGATAGCGCACCGAATCGTTCATTTCCTTTGGACCGGTTGCGCAGTTAATTCCAATCGCATCGATGTCGAAAGGCTCTAAAGCCGTCAGCGCGGCGCCGATTTCCGTGCCCAGGAGCATTGCTCCTCGTTCGTCCTGAAGCGTGACTTGAACCTGTACGGGCAATCGCTTGCCCGATTTCTGCATGGCCTCCAGTACACCGATAGTAGCCATCTTGACTTGCAACAAATCCTGCGCAGTCTCGATCAGCAAGATATCGACCCCACCTTCGATAAGTGCCAATGCCTGCTCTTCGTACGCTGCCACCATGGCGTCGAAGCCAATGTGACCGAGAGAGGGCAGCTTCGTGGTCGGGCCCATCGATCCGGCCACAAACCGTGGCCGATCCTTTGTCGAGAATTGCTGCGCTATCTCTTTGGCGAGTTGCGCGCCCTTCACATTGATCTCGTGAACGCGGTCG
The DNA here is from genome assembly GCA_003225535.1 of Acidobacteriota bacterium. Taxonomy (GTDB): domain Bacteria; phylum Acidobacteriota; class Terriglobia; order Terriglobales; family Acidobacteriaceae; genus Sulfotelmatobacter. The sequence continues at coordinate 2,051 of QIAL01000083.1, forward strand.
CCTAGATTAAACTCTGCGAGGGCGACTCTGGATCCTTGAAATGTGTCCGTCTCGACGACGTCGCAGCCCGCACGGAAAAAGTCTGCATGGATGTCGCGAATGATGTCTGGACGGCTCAGCACCAGCACTTCGTTGCAGTTCTCTCTGCCCCAGTAATCGTCGAGAGTGGGATTACGCTTGTGGATGTTGGTGCCCATGGCGCCGTCGTAGATGACGACGCGTTCCTGCACGGTTTGTAAGAAGTCAGCCATAGAAAATCGTCGTTCGTCGTCGGTCGTTAGTCGTTGGCCCTTCAGAATCGGCGTTCGGGATCGTTCCTGTCTGGCGAACGACCAACGACAAACGGCCACCGACCGTTCTCATACACGAACGCCGGTCGCAAATGGACCGGCGTGAGATCGATTGCAAAAATCGTCTGGAAGTTAGCTTCCCGGCACCATTTCTGCCGGCGCCCCACCATTCACGTCGGCCTGATTGAATACAATGTTGGCTCCCATGTGTGCTGGCCGGGGGGCCAGCATTTGCTCCTTGCGCATCACGAGATCGGTAGCGTTGAAGCTCGCCAGTTCGAATCCGTGTCCGTGAGTGATGGCGTCGGTCGGACAGGCCTCGACACAGTATCCGCAAAAAATGCAGCGGTTGTAGTCGATGTTATAAACCTTGGCGTAGCGCTCGGCACCGCTGACGCGGTTCTCCGCCGTGTTCTCGGCGGCTTCGATATAAATGCAATTCGAAGGACAAGCCGCCGCACAGAGAAAGCAGGCGACGCACTTCTCCAAACCGTTTTCGTCGCGCTGCAGCACATGCGCGCCGCGGAATCGAGCTTCAATGCGGGCGCCCCGCAGTGGGCCCTTCCCGTCAGGATAGTTCTCGACGATCGTGGGCCGGAACATCTCCGAAAACGTGATGCTCATGCCCTTGGCGATCGCGGCAATGTTCTTCAGAACCGGCATGTCTTGTCAGTATACCGAAAGAGATGCGGGAACGTCGCGCTCGAACGCGTTAAATGGAGATGAAAAGGGGTCGAGCTGCGCTCGACGGACAGCCGATGGCGGCTGTTCCCACAAGATTCTTACCTCGGCGGCGGAGTTGTCATACTCAGAGCTTGTATTCTGAGATGGTGAGTCGAGACAAGAGAGAAGAGCCCGTGACTCATGTCGGCCTGTGTGCCGACTGCCGATTCGTACGCCGAATCGAATCGGATCGTCGTTCCATCTTCTACATGTGCCAACGATCCGCGACGGACCCGAGCTTTCCCAAGTACCCGCGACTGCCGGTGCTGCAATGCGCCGGATATGAGCGCGCAGATTTGGGCAATCCTTCCAAGTAGTGTCTGGAAAGAGGCCGGAACGCCTACCGTGATTCGTGTCACTGCGCACCTCGAGGCAATTGAGCAAGATAGGAACGTCCTCTTTGGCTTTAAAGGACCTTAGGAGTGCCTATGTTTCTAAAAATTGTTGCGGTCGGCGCGATTGGGCTATTTTTCGTTTGACTGATCGCCGTGCTCCAGGCCTGGAGCAAAAGCGCGTTGATGGATCGAGCGGTCGGAGTTGCCTTTCTGGCATTATTTGGAGTCGCTGCGGGTTGGGGACTGAGAACTTTAGGGGTATGGCGGTGAATACGATGGTCAAAGCGAAAAAGCAGAGCGGCGCGGTTTCTCAAAACGCGTTCGCCGGACAAGCAGAGCAGCCGACCCAGAAGGCGGTCCAGACGGCATTGGGAAACAGTTGCGTTGAATGGAACCAGCTCGTCTCCGAACTGAAACAGGAACTAAAACTCGATGGCGAAGAGTGGAATTCCTCAGGATTGAAATACGGCTGGTCATTTCGCCTGCAACTGAAGAAGCGCAATATCGTGTATCTCGGGCCACGGGCCGGAGCGTTTGTGGCGGCCTTTGTCCTGGGTGACAAGGCCGTTGCGGTTGCCCGGAAAAGCAAACTTCCCACGCATGTGCTCAAGATGATTGCTGAAGCAAAACGCTATGGCGAGGGAACGCCTGTACGCATCGAGGTGAGTAAGCCCGAGGATCTAGAGCCGGTGAAGATACTGGCGAAGATCAAGGTCGAGAACTAGGAAAAACTATTCCAGTCCCAACTCTTTCGCTAGTGCCTTCCACTTGTTGTCGACCAAAGCTTTCGTTTTTGCGTCCATCACAATCTCATCGGGCCATCGGCGAGTGAAGCCTTCGCTCGCCCACTTGCGCGTGGCGTCGATACCCATCTTCGAGCCGAAGTCTGGCAGTCGGCTGGCGTGGTCGAGAGAGTCGACGGGACCCATCGTGAATTGAATGTCTCGCTCCGGATCGATGTGATTGAGGACCTTGAGCGTGACATCAGGCAAGTCCTGCACGTCCACATCTTCGTCAACGACGATGATGCATTTCGTGAACATCGCCTGGCCAAGCGACCAGATGGCGTTCATCACTTTGCGCGCCTGACCGGGATAGGACTTCTTGATCGACACGATCATCAGGTTGTGGAACACGCCTTCGACTGGCATGTTGATGTCGACCAGTTCCGGAATGGTGAGTTTCATCAACGGCAGGAAGATGCGTTCGACGGCTTTGCCCATGTACGCGTCTTCCTGTGGCGGTTTGCCGACGATGGTTGCAGCATAGATGGGGTCTTTGCGATGCGTGATGCATGTAACTTGGAAGACGGGGTAAAGGTCTTCGAGCGAGTAGAAGCCAGTGTGATCGCCGAATGGGCCCTCGCTGCGGAGTTCGTCGAGATTGATGTAGCCCTCGAGGACGATCTCGCTGGTCGCGGGGACGTCGAGATTGACAGTCTCGCATTTGACCAGATCGACCGGGGCTCCGCGAAGGAAACCGGCGACGAGATATTCCTCGATCTCGGGCGGGGCGGGAACAATTGAGGCGAACGTAACCACAGGATCGGTACCGATGGCGACTGCGACTTCCATTTTGCCGGAGGGACGGTCGCCCTCCGCCAGAACACTGCCGCCTGAACTTCTCGCCATGATGTCGACAGCCGCTCTCGATGCGTCTGTACCCGGGGCGGCCGGGCTTCGCCCTGGCTGGACAGCCGGGGGGGCTGTCGCTACGTGGTCCGACATCGCGACGCGCATTCGTTCGCGGGCATGTTCGGCGGCGTTTTTTTGGCGCTGCCAATGCATGCCCGTGGTGCGCTCGTCGTAAACCTGCATGCGGTACATGCCAAGATTGCGCTTGCCAGACTTTGGATCGCACGTGGTAACGCAGGGAAGGGTAATGAAGCGTCCGCCATCTTTCGGCCAGCACTGAAGGATGGGGAAGTCGAGGAGCGAAAAGTTATCGCGCTTAATGACTTCTTTGCAGGGACCCGTAGGTACCGTGCGCGGAAAAAACTTTCCTGCCTCGGTCAGCAGCGGGAGCATTTTCAGCTTGTCGAGGAATCCCTGGGGAGACTTCATATCCATGAACATGCGGATGCGGGCCGCGATCTCATCGTAGGATTTCACGCCCACCGACATTTTCATGCGTGCGTCTGAGCCGAACTGGTTGATGAGCAATTGAGAGCCGGGGTGTCCTTTGACATTTTGGAACAGAAGAGCAGGCCCGCCGGCGTTGCCTTTGGCGTCGCGGCTTTTCGAGACGCGGTCGGTAATTTCCGAGATCTCCAGGATGGGATCGGCTTCGGTCTGGATGCGCTTCAGTTCGCCGGCGCGGTCCAGCGCCGCGATCCACTGGCGTAAGTCGTCAAAAGGCAAGGGATTCCTCTCAGGGTGACGGTCGATTATAAGGGATTGGCTGTGGGTGATAACTTCTTTGCCACGGATTTGCGCGGATCAACGCGGATAAAACGGATCTTGGCTCTCTTGCGGCTTCTCGGCGCCGACAGATTCCATAGATCCTTTCGCGAGACAAAAAGCGTCTCAGGATGACAATGCTTTGGAGACGCTATTTCCGCTGCTCCAGCTTCACGCTGGCCGTGACCGGTTGGCCGTCGCGGAGCACTTTCACATCGACCACATCCCCGACTTTGCTGCGTCGAAGGGCGTCAGTGAAGTCGTACAGATTCTTGATCGGCTTGTCGCCGAACTGCACCAGGATGTCTCCTGCTTTCAGACCTGCTTTGGCCGCCGGTGAGTTCGGCCGCACGTCGGAGAATTTCACTCCGTTTTCCACCTGCCCGAAATCGGGGACCGAACCGAAATATGGGCCGTATCCGCCGCCGCTTCCGCCGAGCGGTTTCTCTTCGGCCACGACCTGGAACGCAGGCGGCTGGTCAGTGTTTGCCAATTGCACAGCGACGCTCTCGACCATGTCGAGGAGGCGTGCCGCCGAGGCGCCATTTATCTTGTCCCAGGTGTCAGAAGGTTTGTGATAGTCCGAATGCAGGCCTGAAAAGAAGAACAGTACCGGAATCTTTTTGGTGACGAAAGAAGTATGATCGCTGGAGGAGTAGCCTCCCGCGGAATATTCAATCTTGAACGGCGCTTCCTTCTGGGCGTGATCGAGGACGTCCTTAAACGTTGATCCGGTGCCGACGCCGCCGATGTAAACCCTGTCGTCTTTGATGCGGCCGATCATGTCCATGTTGATCATGGCGACTGCTTTTGCGAGTGGTCGAGTCGGCTCCTTCACCCACTCAGCGGAGCCGAGCAACCCGAGTTCTTCGCCGGCAAAATCCATAAACAGGATGCTGCGCTTCAGCTTCCCACGCTCAGGAGCAAGCAGGCGTGCCAACTCCAAAACTCCTGCAGTGCCGCTGGCGTTGTCATCGGCTCCGGGATGAATTTGCCCGATCTGCGCCGGCGCGAGTGAGTCGAAATTGCCGCGGCCGAGGTGGTCGTAGTGTGCGCCAATGATGACGTATTCGTCGGTTTGCCCCGGCAACCAGGCGAGCACGTTGTTCACGGTCGCCCTCATGGTTTCAATGTCGATGTTCAACGAAACATGGAGCGTCTCCGGGAAATCGAAGGAGGCTGGCTTGGTGCTGGAGTTAATCTGCTCCTGTATATCTTTCAGTGACTTTCCGGCGGATTGAAACCATCCGTCGGCAACTGCATTTTTCACCTGCACCATCACGATGCCGACATTTTCTGGCCCACTCACCCTGCCGAAGCGAGTCAACACATCCTCTTCGCCATCGCCCAACTTCCCGGTAATGACGACCAGACCTTTCGCGCCATGATTCCGCGCGTTGATCGCCTTGGTGATGAGCTGCGAATGCTGCGTCAGTCCATGATGGGCACTCTTTTCGCCGAATCCAGAAGGTTCGTACCGAAGGACGACGACTATTTTGTCTTTAACGTCCAGGCCTGCGTAATCGTCATAGTGGAATTCCTCGGCGGTTGCGCCGTATCCGGCGAACACAACAGGGGCGGACACCTGCCCAGACGCGGAGAAGCTGAAGGGAACGAAGTCTTGTTCGATCGTGAGCTCTTGTTTTTTGCCGGCTGTTTGCACTACGCAGCGGTTGTCGGACTTCAGTTTCGCACCGGTGACGACGCTGAACGGTTGTTCGTATCCCTTCACCCCTGCGGGTTCAATGTGGAGCTCTTGGTATCGCTTCTCGATGAGATGCTCGGCGCGAATCAGACCTTTCGTCCCGGCGCCGCGGCCTTCCATTTCCGGAGAAGCCAGCGCTTTGATATCAGCGACGTATCGGTTGGGGTCGGCCTGTGGCGTGGACGACGCCGCCAGCATGGCTGCGGCAACGGCGAGGACTGCGAACCGCCGATAGGCACGAGTCAACATTTTGGAATTCCCCGGAACCCAAAAATCGTATGGCTGCGGGAAAGGCGTGTCAACCTTCATGGGCAGCTTCTCCGGCTCTTAAGCCGTCGCTTCAAGCACGATCCGCTCAACGCTGTTCCAGGCTTTACTGCTCGGATCGATCAGATCAAGATGAGTGGCGGTCGGAATTTCTAGCAAGTGCACGTCTTCCTCTTCCTTACCACTTCGTCTCTGTTTCAGCGCGACGTAGTCACGGCTGAATGATGGTGGAACGTCGTCGTCAGAAGTACCGTGAATCAGCCACTGGCGCGCCTTTGCGATTGAGAGTTGCATAGGGTCTGCTTCGCGATAGTGATCGGGCACTTCAGCCGGTGTGCCGCGAAGGAATTCGACCACTGCGTCATGACTAAGATGAAGTTGATAGGCGCGTTGCAGGTCTACCACTCCAGCGAGGGAAATTACCGCTCTCAGGTGGGGTTCGTGGGCGGCCAGACAGAGCGCTAACTGGCCTCCTGCCGAGTGTCCCATGACCACCACCCTTTGGGCGTCAACGTTCTGCTTCGGCGCGTTTTGGATCAGAAACTGATATGCGGAGCGGATATCGGCGAAGGTGCCCGGCCACGCGCCGCCTTCATTTCCGACGCGTCGATATTCGAGGTTCGCGGTAGCCATCCCCTTCGCGGTGAGAGCGGCGCAAAGATGTCCTGCATGATCGAGACTGTATTTGGCTCGCCAGAATCCGCCATGGACATTGATGATGAGCGGGTGGGGCGAGGCCTTGGTTACGGGCAGCCGAAGGTCGACGAACTGATTTGGGTCTGACCCGTATGGGAGCCGGAGGTCGGCTGGAGGCGGTTGCCGGGAGAGGATGTCTTCAGACATGAAAACTTCACCACAGGGGGCACAGAGTACCACAGAGGTTGGCCCCAAGTTGCCCCATGATCCACGTTGACGAAATCTATTCGTACCGCAACGCTTCGATGGGGTCGAGATTCGCGGCACGCAGCGCGGGCACCATGCCGCTGACTACCCCCACCACCGCTAGAATACTGGTCGCAACCAGAAGAATCATCGGTGAGACGATAAGCCGAATATCGGCTGCTTCCGCGTGCTTGGCCATCGCGCTGTAGAAGGTGATGCGTCCGGCCAGGATCGAAACGGCGTAAGAGAGAAGAATCCCAAGAAATCCGCCGACCGCGGTAATGACCATTGCCTCAGCCAGAAATTGAACAAGAATATGCTGCCGCCGCGCGCCTAATGCTTTTTCCACGCCAATCTCGCGAGTCCTCTGCGTCACCGAGACCAGCATGATGTTCATCAACCCCACGCCGCCAATCCCAAGGGTTACGGTTCCAATGAATGCGAGCAGAACCTTCAGGGCCAGCGTGATGATACCGAATTGCGAAAGCTGCTTCTGAGCGTCGAAGACAAAAACGGCGCGATGGTCATCGGGCCTGAAGCCGTGAGCGGTCGCTAGCGTTTCACGGATGGTGCGATCCATCTTGTCGTGATCCAGTCCGATGGAGTCCAGCCAGATTCCGTCGAGGTAATGATTGTCCTTGAGCACATCCATCGAGCTGTAGGGGATGTACACGACGCGGTTGTTGTCGTTGTCGCCTTCCTGCATGCGCGGGGCGCCGATGCCAATGACTTCGAAGGTCACGCCGTCAATGCGGATCCGCTCCCCGATGGCGGGCATGCCAGAAAAAAGTTTGTCGCGCGCTTCCGAGGCAATAACCGCGACCAATCCATGCTGCATGCTGTCGGCGTCGTCAAGGAAGCGGCCCTCGGCGATATCCAGATTCCAGATCTTCTGGATTGAGGGATCAAGCCCCATCACTGGAAACGTGAATGAGCGGTTGTTGTTCTGGACCGTCGAATCCTTCTGCGACATGCGAACTACATGCCGGCAGAGCGGGAGATTGTTGCGCAGCAGTTCAATGTCGTCGTTGGTGAAGCGGACCTGCACGCCTGCCTTGTTGCCGCCAGCCTGTTGCGAAGTGCGACCGGGAAACACGCCAACGGCGGTGGCCCCGAAACTCTGGAAGATGACCCCGATTGCCTTGCCGAATCCGTTGCCATAAGAGAGGAGCAACACAACGGTTGCGATCCCCCAGGCCATTCCTGCCATGGTCAGGAGGGTACGCCGAAGATCGTGGCGCATGGCGGAATAGGCTTGTTTGAGGAGATCGCGATGCATAGTTATTCCTTGCGCAGCGCCTCTACTGGTTCGAGCAGCGCGGCGCGGCGGGCAGGGTAGAGTCCGGCTGCCACGCCTGCTATTCCGAGCGAGATCACGGCCAATGCGGCAGTCGAAGCGACCAATTTGGGCGGATCAAAACCATCTCCAAGACTAACTTTCGAGAGCGCCGCCATCAGGCCGGCTGCACCGGCAATGCCGAAGCCGCCACTGAGC
>QIAL01000084.1 GCA_003225535.1 Acidobacteriota bacterium
GCAGGCCGATCTCCCGCGTGCGGTCGGCCACCGCGACCAGCATGATGTTGATGATGCCGATAGCTCCAAGTGCGAGGGTCACCAGGCCGACGCTGCCCAGGAACATGTTCATGGCGTCGAAGATCTTTCCAATCTGGTCGACTGTCTTTACGGTGTCCCATTCGTCGAACGAATCCGGATTGCGGGGATCGAAGCCATGGTTCCGGGCGATGATCTTGTGTACTTCCTGTTTCGCCGTTTCGTGCAAAGCCCGCGATCTGGGCTGGTAGTTGATCTGCGAGATGACATTGGTATCAATCCCGGCATTCAGCGGCG
>QIAL01000085.1 GCA_003225535.1 Acidobacteriota bacterium
ACGGTGATGTTGAAGTTCTCTCTTTGGATGTAGTGAAAGGCGTCCACATGTTTCTTCGGCGGATACCCACCTTCTTCTCCGGCCAGGTCGAAACCCACAACCCCGCGTTCGCGAAAGTCGACTGCCAGTTCCGCCATTTCGAGCGACACGTTCATGTTGCGCATCGCGCAGATGAGCAATCCCGAGCGGATACCGAAATCCTTGCGGCCGCGTGCCATTCCTCGAAGCACGGCGGAGACCACCTGTTGGTGCGTCAATCCCTTGTTTGTATGGAAAATGGGTGCGAAGCGAGTTTCGTAGTAGACGACTCCGTCGCGGCTGAGATCCTCGGCCTGTTCGTAAGCAACTCGCTCCAGCGCCTCCTCGGACTGCATTACCGCGATCGTGTGCCGAAACCCTTCCAGGTACTTCGCCAGGTTCCCTTGGTTTGCGCCCTGATGAAACCAAGCTGCCAATTCCGTCGCGTCATTGGTCGGCAATTCCGTGTAACGAGTGCTGGCGGCCAGTTCGATCACGGTGCGAGGGCGCAACACGCCATCCAGATGTTCGTGGAGCAGAATTTTCGGCAAACTCTGAAGCACCGACTTTTCGTGTTTCATCAAGAACTTTCTCGGTCGTGCATTCGATTCGGGAAGTGGGCTTCAATCACTACGGCGACTTATTCCTGCCAGACACCGGGAAATTGAAGTCACTCATCCGGGTTAGCTCTACTTACTATCCCGACCGACGAACCGGTAACCAACTCCGGAAACCGCGAGAATAAACTCTGGTTTCTTGGGATTCTGCTCCAACTTTTGCCGCAAACTTGCAATGTGAGTGTCGACCGTTCGGGTAAAAGTATCTGCGTCGTACCCCCATACCGAGCGGAGAAGTTCCTCTCGCGTTACCGTGGTGCCCACTCGTTCCATCAGATAGCGAAGAAGTTGGAATTCGCGCGCTGTAAGGTAGACGGGCTTTCCATCCCGCGAGACCTGACTCTCCCTTACGTCTACATGGATCGGCCCAAACTGATAGATGCCTTGACCGCTATGGATGGGAACCCTTCGCAATAAGACCTCAATTCGAGCCAACAGTTCTGATGCCTCGAATGGTTTGGTCACGTAATCATCGGCACCAAGTTTGAGGCCAACCACTTTATCTACAGTTTCATTCCGGACCGTGAGGATCAGAATTGGCGTGGCCATCCCGGCGGCGCGAATGTCCCGACAAACGTCAAGGCCATTTCGGCGAGGGAGCATGACATCCAAAATAATGAGATCAAAGGGATGACTGGAGGCTTTGTCGAAGCCTTCACGCCCATCTGTCGCAGTCTCCACCACGTATCCCTCGCTGCGCAGACGGTCACTGAGAGTGGTCCGTAACGCTTTTTCATCTTCGACCAACAGAATGCTTTCATTCATTCTCCGTCCCCTTGTCGCTTTGTCGTACTGATCGCTGTGAGTTCACTTGGCTGTGAATCTGCAGCCAGCAAATGCAGCGTAAAGACACTCCCCGCTCCAACCTCACTCTTCACCGAAAGCCTTCCACCCATAGCCTCGGCCAAGTGTTTGCAAACGGAAAGGCCCAAACCTGTTCCATGAATCTGAGCAAGCGTGGCCTCTGGACTTCTATAGAAGGGTTCAAAAATGCGCTTCAATTCCGAGCTATGAATGCCGATTCCGCGGTCCTGTATGCTGATGGCGACTTCCTGCCCATTTTCCGTCGACTGCAGGCGGGCAGCGATGCGAATGCGTCGATCGACACTGCTGTACTTAATGGCGTTAGTCATCAGATTCTCCAGGCACCCGCAAACAGCAAACAGATCACCGAGCACGCACGGCAAGCCTGGCGTCACGACTTCCTCGATAATGCAGGATTCTTGAATGATCAGGCTCGCCAAGTTCTTCCGAACGCGCTGCAGAATCTCCGCGATATGAAGCGGGCGTATGTTGTAACGATCTTTTCCGCTGCGGATAGAGGCGAAGAGCAGGATGCGGTCCACATACTCCATCAGTTGGCGGCTCTGACCCATCACGATCGAACCATAATCGGCGAGGTCGGATTTGTCGTAAATGACTCCGTCTTTGATATTTTCGGCCGCAGAGAAGATGGCAGTCAGGGGTGTTCGCAACTCGTGGGAGACCGAGGCGACGAAATCCATCTGCAGTCGGTTAAACTTTTGCGCCCGAATACCGGCCATCGTAAGAAGCGCCATCGTTAGCGCCAGCAGCAGAAGTAGGAAAGCGCTTACCGCCAGGTTCTTCTGCCGAACTCCGTTGATCACATCCTGCAGAGGACCGGCACGACGCTGGATTTCAAGTATCCATGGACTGGGATGAGACTCGTATTCGATCACCGGAAACCAAGCTGACCCGTAGAAATTGTGCCATTCCACGGATCGTAAGGACCGGGCATTCCTGGCCTGGTGGATGTGATCTTGCGTGTCTTCGGGTGGGCCGAAGATGTTCAAACTGGCGTCAGCCCTATCGACGTCCGCAGTTCCAAATCCTGGGTCGGAAGAGTAAATCACCTCCGGCTGAGGCTTCTTTGCGATGACGGCCACCTTGTAATCAAGGCCTTCCAAGCCACCGAAATATCTTGTCGCAAGATCCGGAAGAATTCGTTTCCGCAGCGCATTCAAGTCCAAGACGATCACCATCCAGTCAACGGGACTCTGGCTGTTGAGTGATCTGCCATCACGCTGAAATATAGGATGAACAATAGCCGGAACGTCCTCGTCGAATTGCCACCCACCGTTTGTGGTGACTACCGGTGAACCTGAAACTGGCGCGACTTCGGATGAAGTCCTTTCTCCTTGGCTGGACAGTTGCCAGACACGCAAAGATGTGGACAAGCTTGTCGAGTGCGCGCGCAGGCGAGCCAGCAAAGTTTGAAGATTCTGGGGCACTTCGGCGAGTTCAATCTTCTTCTCGTCCTCATTCAGACGAAAGAGTTGCGGCTTCGCATCAAGGTTTGTGTCCCAAATATAAACACTCTCAACCAGGTCTGGATTTCTGTAGACATTGGGCAAGGTTTCACGAGGCAGCGCATTGTTCCATTCCACATAGCGTTCCAGGTAGTCGTTCCATGTATCGCGCGCGCCTGAGTCCGGACCTACCTGCATCGCGGTGCAGATGGCGGAGAATTCGCCATAGAGATCGCCGTGCCACTTCATCATGAAGGATTCGAGTTCCGCGCCGATCCGCATTTCCGAGGCTGCTGTTGCCTCGTTAGTCCAACGGTATTGCAGAAAAGCAAGGACCGCCAGCAACACCACCATCCCTGATAGAACTAGCGGCCAAAAACCCAGAAACGCCTTGAGTCGGCGTCGGGGCAAGGGCGTGAGGTCGGAAGGACTTTTTGTCAACGGAGGATCACCTCACTCCCAGCGTTCAAAGCCAGGGAACTGCACAGATGCAGGAACGACCGGCACCTATAAGCTACCCTTGTGGCTTGTGGATCGTATGCGAATGGGGGAGCGGTTCTCCGGCCGGACAACAGTTAACTTTTTCGCTAACTGGTCGTATTCTCGTATGCCGTATTGTGCCTGTCAAGAACCGGCGATACGCAGCAAACCTGGCCATCTCCACCAAGTGATCTGATTGAAGTTGGCGATTCAGCCGTGGTCCGCTATCGCTTGGAAAAACCCTTGGTGGTCGCTTTCTGTGGATTAGGAGTTTTGTAATCGTTCGGCACGGCGAACAAATCCGCCGCCTGTTGCTCTTCTTTAATATTGTGCAATTCTGCGCCGTTGCCAGCGCCTTGCCACTTGATTACAAATTTGAGGGTCTTGTCGACCCAGACAGCAGCAGGCGCAGTGTCAGATGCGCTTTTGTTCCGGTACTTCACTGTTTCACGACCGTTTACTTCTTCAGGACCGATTTTTTCGCAAACAATTTTCTGCTCTGCAAAGCGCTGCCAGCTCTGACACGCATCATCTGCGTTCTCGACCCGGAAATACTGTGAAGGGCCAGAGGCCAGAAGCTGAACGGCCCTCTTCTGCGGTTGGAGGGCGACGGCCGTATGTTCCGCTCGATCCGCCAATAGGATCGTACCCGTGAGTCCGTTCGTCTCCAGACGAATCTTGTCCTTACTCACGTAAAGCTTCGAGGAACCATGGGGCGAGGTCGCGGTTCCGGTGGACGGCGCATCCGGCTTGTTGACGGCGAGGTACACGACATCAGCGGAAAATTCTTGAGCATGGCAGGCCGCTGGAATCAGCCCGAGGAGAATTATTGACGCCAGATTTGTAGCGCTGAGTTTCATGTTTCGTTCCTCGTCGCTGAGTTAAATCAGGTTTGACGCCGTCAGCAAGCGAATTGAGCGGCCATACTGCAAACCGGCGAACATGGCTCACAACAACCTGCGGAACTCCTACTGCGGTGTAGTGACTTTGAGCCAATCCTCTACGCTCTTCTGGTCCGGCGCGGGTGTAGCTTTGCGTACTGCAAGCGGATCGTACTTCTTCTTTTGCTCTTCGTTGAGTACAGTGCGTATTCGCTCTATCGTGTGGTCTTGAAGGGCGCGAAAACGCTCGATCCGAGCGCCTCCCGAAATGGAGGTGTCTTGCCGGATGCGCAGGGTCTCCTGCTGCCGTTGTTCCAAAATCTTCTTCACGGCAGCCTGTTGCTCCTCGTTCAGGCCCAGGTTCTTGGCGAACACTTTGACTCTTTCATCAATAGTGGGTCTGTGGCCGCGTTGTGCAACAGCGGGCGCACTCACCAAAAGGACCGGCAATATCAGAGTCAGAAATAAAAGTGCTCTGAGGTAACAGCTGCGCGGCTTCGTGGCAAAGGTCTTATTGCAGCTTGGCAAAGCGAGAATCCTCCACCCGTGGATTGACGGCAATATTCTCAATCTCGATCTTCTCTGGTTGCTTGACTCCGTGCACTTTCGTCTCCATGACATAGGGTATCATCAAGCTGCTCACCGTCTTATCCACCTTGCCGCTTATGGACAGACGCTGGACTCCCCGCCACGCTTGCAGCCCACCCCGTGCCGCAAGATTCTTTTCTATGACCTGCTCCGCCTTCAGATTGGTCGCTGAGGAGGTTGTATCCACACCCAAACCGAGGGAAGCAACCAAAGCCAAGAAGCTGCCGACTAATACCGTTGCTCGGGACATTAACGTTAACGATCGCTCCTAATTACCAATCGTGGCTTTTTGGGGGGCTGCTACTGGACTTCGAGGCCGTCGGCTCGAAACTGTCCGATTACGATATTAACCCGGTGTCCCGGTTTCACAAGCCGACCCTTGTTCGAGAACGCCATCCAGTAGATCTTGCCCGCCTCGGGCGCGCTGCTTTGACGTAATTTGCCGACCTTCTCCAAGGAAGGGACGACCAGTTTGACACCGGCTCCCGGGTCGATCAAGGATGGCTCGTTCTTCTTATCATTGAGGATTTTCGCCTTCTCCGGATCGAGCACGCGGTAGGCAAATCGAATGATCTCGCCCGACTCCGCCGACTTTACCGAGAGCGTGTCAACGCCCCATATGAGGGCATAATACTGGCGTGCGCTAGCCGATACCGGATGGGCTCGATATCGGCGTGGAACCGCTGTCGCTGGAGTCGTTCCAGTCGCAGGCTTTTCGTCGCCTTGAATCGATTGCGCTTGAGCGGGGGGAAGAACGAAAACGCTGGCGAGAACAGCTGTCAGTACGATCTTTGTGTTCGCCACTAACTTGTTGGATATCACCCTATTACTTCACCCAATCCTTCTGCATTCAGAATGCTAATGTACGCATCTTGCTCTAGCAACGCCTTTCTTCTTCTAGTGCATTTCCCCTTCGAGAAAACCACGCGTTCTCTCAGAATCACCCCATTTTACCCAGCTTGTTGTCCCTGCCTACGCCTTCTATCAGTTTGTGAGCCGGGCATCCAGGTTCGGATGCCCGGCCCCACGGTTGCTCCAGTTACGGTGTTACCGTAAATGTCACAGCTGCGTTGACGGGGGTGGTGCCGCCCGGGGTGGCGACTCGAACGTTCCTGGTGCTAAGTCCAGCCGTACCCGAGATTGTGACATTCACCGTTAGCTGAGTCCCAGCGGCGTTTACAACCGGAGCGCTGATGGTCAGGCCGTTGGGGCCGCCCCCCGCCGGTGGCGGAGCGGTCACCGAGGTCGCGCCGTTCAGGCCGGTGCCGGTTATGGTCACCGGTACCGTTGTGCCTCGCTTCCCGCTGGCAGGAGTGATCGACGCCACTGCCGGACCAAATACCGTGAAGCTCACGGTATTGCTGGTTCCGCCCGGCGTTTGGACTGAGACCGCATGAGTAGCGTTCGCTCCTGTGATTGCAGCGCCAGCTTGGATTGTGAAGGTCGCCGTGATCGTAGTGTCATTCACCACCACGAGGTTACTAACGGCGATAGCGTTTGCCGCCGTGCCGGACACAGTTACTGCAGTTGCCCCGGTCAGGTTCGTGCCGGTGAGGGTCACCGAAACGGCCTGGCCGCGTCTGGCAGAGCTGGGAGCGATCGATGCTAGCGTCGGCGCGGCAGCAGTGGCGCCGGCAAACTCGACCGCCCCGGCGTCAACTGCATTGTTCGACTTCCGCAGATTGCCGAAGAAATCATCCAGCGGTGCTGCTGCATAGGTCGTGCTCGAGTTAGCGTTCGTGATGTAGCCGATGGCCGGCGAACCCGCCGCCAACGAGTAATCACCGAGTACAAGGCCCGTTGACGGACTGGTCATCGACAATGGGCCCCAACTGATATTGACCCAGTTGTTGCCCTCGTCCACGGTCGCGCCTGCTGTCAGGCTGAAGACCGGGATCGGCACGTTGCTTTCGTTGGTGCCCGGGGGAACGTTGAACCATCCGGTAGCACCAGCCTCTGGTGGCCTCTTCGAGCCGTTGCAGTACTGCGAGACAACGCCTGGGCTAAAGGAAGCCGAGTTGGGCCGGAAGCCTGTACCGCCTCCAGCATAGCCGGCGATACTGGTTAGCACCGACGCCTGGGGTGTAAACGTGACCCCTGAACTATGGTTGTTCGGTCCCGTGTCTCCACGCAGGCCGATATCCCAGTAGTTGAGCGCACTCGGAGGAGCGACGCACTGGCCAGTGCTGGCTTGATTCAGCGGCGGAACCAGCGCGACAGTAGCCTGCTGGGCTCCTGACGCCGGCTGTGTCACCACGATGTTAAAGGCACGGTTCTGCCAGAGCACATCGTTGTACAGAATCGGGAACGACACGCGCCTGCAAGCACCATTGGTGCGCCCACCGGAACCGGTTCCACCGACTCCGTGGCCAGTCGGGCAGGTGATGTTCGCCGGTAGTGACGCCAGGAACTCCACAGTGTGACCGGCGCTCGAGAGTCCGGCGGGCTGGGGATCCGACAGCGGCACGCAGCGAAGTTGAGCGTGGGGAGGTAGTGGATCGAGTGGACAGGTCGTTGGCGCGCTGGCTTCAGGAGCAAAGAAGGCTCCGAACAGCGACCCCGACGACGCAGTGGAATCGTTGGAAACGATTGTGTTGTTGATCAGGTTCACGGCTAGTGAATCCTGCAACGACACGCCGCCACCATCCCAACCGGCAACGTTGTTGGTGATGATGTTGTTGGTGACGTTGACCGAGTACCAGCGTTCTGGATTGTTGGGGAAGGTACCGACTTCAGCGCCATTGACACCCTGGAAGCGGAGGCCTCCACCTGAACCTGCTTCCGCAGCGTTACCCATGATGAGGTTGGCGTTGATAAGCAGGTTGCGACCGATGCCATCACCCACCGCACCAAAGGCGTGGGAGCAATCCGCATCGGGCTCTCCGGGACACGTGGGATCCGTATCCGGAGCGCTCATGATGAGCAGACCGCCTCCGTTGCTGGGCGTGGTCGGGTTCGTGGCCTGGTTGAACAGAATTGTGTTGTGTTGAATCTGTCCGTCCCAGACGAATCCCAGCTGAGAAACTCCAGCGCCGTCGCCGGTGCTCAAGTTCCCGCACACCCAGTTGAAGTTGAACGCGTAGTTGTCAGAACCCGAACAGATGGCCACGCCGCCCGCTCCGGACGGAGTTGCCGCGAACAACTCATCGCCTTCGGACGCGTTGGCCGTGATCGCGTTGTTGTGGATGTTCACAAATCGGTCAAAGCAGAACGGTAGCTCAGTGCCCGCGATGTTGCTGGTCATGCAAGAGCCGGGATCCGGATTTATACCGCCTTGTGTGTAGGCACCAGGATGTTCCCCTTGGCCGAGCGCGATGCCGCCCGCAAGTGTTCCCTGGTTGTTGTAGACGCGATTATTCGCGATTTCCAGGTTGTGGGCCCATCCGTGTACGTAGATGCCGCCACCGCCCTGGGAACTGTTCGTTACAGACAAGCCGTCAATACTTGACGGGTTGCACTGGAAGCTGCTTGGGAACAGATTTGGATTGGTTCTTCCATCCCCGCTACCGCAATCTTGAGGAACGTTCCTCAGAAGAGCTGTGCCGGCCGGGAATCCAGCTGGCTCAGCGCCGTCGGTCCACGGGTTCAGTCCCTCGGGGACGCGTACCCCCTTGGCGAGCACGGTAATTCCCGCTCCTTCATAGGCTCCCAGGAGCGATGGTTCCTGCAGTTGTTCTGCCAGGTTGCCATTTAGCCCAGCGTCCCAGCCGACCGTGGCTTCCAGCGGCAAGCGATCCACCTGCGGATTGGAGGTTGTTGGTCTGAAGCCGAACCAGCCGCTCCCGCAGGACGGGTCATACCCTTCCGGCACGCCCGTGGGGGCCAGTCCGAATAGGCAGACCACCTTCAGGCGCCAGTCGCCCAGCAACAGGCCGGAAGGATGCATATTGGCGTCGAGTATGGCGGAGGCAGCTCCGACACCTTGCAGCCGGACCGGCTTCCACATCAGCAACACTTCATGGTACTTGCCGGGAGGCACGATAAGCAGGTCGCCCGGTTTGGCAGCGTCAATTGCGGACTGAATCGACTGACCAGCCGTCAGTCTCGTTGGGGCCTTACCGCCAACCGTTACGGTCACGGCGTCGACCGATTTCTTGCCGTTGCCGGCCGTGATGACCAGTTCTCCGCAGCGTGCGCCATTCGCCGCACCGGTGGGGCCGCCATATTGCTGCTGCTGCTGCACGGAACAAAATGGCACCTGACTGCCCGTGGTGTTCGGCAAAGTGACGACGATCGTGGTGTCGCTCCAACTGCTAACGTTGGCGGTTATGCCACCGATGGTGACACTTCCTGTGCCCTGTGTGGCGCCAAAGCCATAGTGACGGGTGATCGTCTTCTGGTTATACGGCGACAATGTAGTCGCGGGCCCGGAGTAGCCGTAATTGCTTACGATTTGGTCGCCCAAAGCATGGATCGTGATGGGGTGAGTGGTTCCGGGCGCAAGAACCCAGGGGCCAACTCCATCACCGTCCACCTCGCTGACCGCCGGGGTGGCATCCGGGTAGGCACAGTCGGGATGGTTGTATTCTGCTGCGAATGCGGCCGTGGGGATAACCGGCGTGTCCAGATACGAGGTCTGGCCGGGCATGAAGGTCCATTCATAGCAGAACTGGCAGTAAGCCGACTGGTAGAACGGATCCGCCGTCACGCCACTGCCACGATCGTTCATACACATGTCTAACGTATTGGGTATGTAGCCGCTCGGGTCGGGCGGGTTCACGGCGAAGGTTGAGAAAGTCAGTCCGTTGTAAATTCCATGCTGGTCGGAATAGACGCGGGAGATTTCGTTCCCGGCCCAATCCCTAACACCTACCGGCAGGTTGGGGGGCGAGAACTTCTCGCCAAAAGCCGGCGCGAACGGATCGAATTCCGAAGTGAAGTCGTCCGAGATGATGCCGGTGAAGTGTGCCGCGATGTGGGTCGAGCTGAAGACGTAGAACTTCGCCAACACCGACATCTGCTCTTCGAGCAAGACTTCCTTGCGATCGCAAAGCGGACGCGAAGCCCCGGCAAACGGCGC
>QIAL01000578.1 GCA_003225535.1 Acidobacteriota bacterium
AGAAGCGCATCGGGATGCCGGCTGAAGTCCTGCGCGTCGGCCAGATGGTCAAAGTTCTCGTCATCGGCGTCGATCCCGAGAAACGCCAGATGAAGCTCAGCATGAAGCAACTGGTTCCGACCGGCCTCGATGAATATCTTGCGGAACATAAAGAAGGAGACGTAGTCACCGGAAGGCTTGTCGACCAGTCGGGCACACGCGTCGAACTTGGCGAAGGAATTCACGCTGCCTGCAAAGCAGGATCCGCAGCGCCGGCGAAGAGTGATGCCGCCGCTCAGGCGACGGCCGATCTCTCTTCGTTGAGTTCCATGCTCCAGGCTCGTTGGAAAACCGGCGCCGGAGCGCCTGTCAAAGCCGAACCTGCCCGCGCCGGACAAGTCCGCAGCTTCCGCATCGTGAAACTCGATCGCGCCAACAAGAAGATGGAAGTCGAGTTGGCCTGAACCTCACACGTTCGCCTCGCATTCCTGACACGCCTCCGGGTTTGTTCGTAGTTGGCGTAACATTCCGATCACTCATCTTCCTTTGGGCGGGGAACTTGAGTGTAATGGCCTTCCATGAGAAGGCCGGCATCCCGCCGGAGACCGGCCTTCTCATTCCATCTGGTTAGGACAACAACCGCATATTCTCGCAATAGAATTCCTGCAAGAAGTTTTGAGACAAATCGTTCTGGGTAGCAGGCCAGCGATCCGTAGCGATGCTGGCAAACTTCTGAAATGCGGGAGGCGATGTTATGCGGAGCTTCGTGTTACTGGCTACCACATTCCTGATCGTGGCGACAGCCGCGTTTTCGCAAAAGTCAGCCGTCTCAGCTACCACGGATGAAGTTTCACAAAAGGACGAACAGCAGATTCGGTTACTTGAGGCGGAAATGCTGAAAGGCGAGATGAATAGCGATCCGGTGGTATTCGAAAAAATTCTTGCCGATGATTGCCTCAACCTGCCAGCCGGTCCGGATTTCACAAAAGCCAAGCTTGTAGAGGGGGTTCACAAGTCTCAGGGGCAGGCTCCTCCCTATATCGCAACTGAGGAAGACATGCACGTTTACATGCTGGGTGACACCGCAATAGCCATGTACGTGAAGGAATATGCAGTAAGAGCAAATCCCAACCAAGTTGACCGACAGGGCCTGACTGATGTCTTTGTAAGGAGCGCCGGTACTTGGAAGCTGAAAATATCAAGGGCAAGCCCGCTCCGAAAGACAGAAAGGTGAGCGCGCCTCTTGACGTAATATCTGTTTTCGTCAACCAAGCGTGTTCGCCGCTCACCTGTACAAGATGTGAAGACTACTTACGGACGGCATAGTGCAGCTTAACCACGCCGTCTGTGAACTTCGTGCAGGAGATCAGTTTTAGTGGCACGGTGCGTCGGCCGGGCGCGATCAACGGAATTCCTTCGCCTATAAACTTGGGAATCACGTGAATCATGAACTCGTCGATCTCTCCATCGTCGAGAAACGACGCAATGATGCCAGCGCCACCCATCATCCAGATGTCTTTCCCCTTTTTCTCCCGCAGACGCGTTGCGAACGCTTTGATTGGCTCGCTCACGAACTCCACGTCCGCAGGCGCTGCTGCCGGCAGCGGACCGCGTGTGAAGACATAATTCTTGACTCTTGTATCGAAGGCAGTCCCGGGCACGCCTTTTTTTTGATACTCCAGCGCCATATCGCAGGTCTTCCTGCCCCACAGGACCGTATCGATCGATTTATAGAACGCACCCATGCCGTAATTGCCCTTCGGACGGGGACGATCGAGCCAGTCGACGGAACCGTCCGGTCGGGCAATAAAACCGTCGGCGCTGGTGGCGATGTAGACGATGATTTTGCGCTTGCGGACCATGGCGGTACGGCCAAATCCTAACCCAGTGCGGCTGCTAGCTGTCGAAAAACCTCATAGCGCTCATTGTCCTTGGCCGGAATCATCTCGGAGCACCTTGCCCGCCAAATTCCGGCGTCGGCACCACGGTAATTTGCCTGGGCACGGGCGGCGCGTTCAGACTGCGGTAGTATGGCTGAAAAAGGCGCGCAAAATACATACACCATCCACCTCTGCAAACAGGGTAAGGCAT
>QIAL01000579.1 GCA_003225535.1 Acidobacteriota bacterium
GCGGTCGGGTCAGACGCTGTGCGCGGCGCTTTCAACTCGCATAATCCGCTTCGCTGCGATCCAACAGTCGCTTCAGCGCTTCAAAGTGCAGCTCAGCACGGTCCACACCGCCGACGCCCGCCCCGGCCCTGAACTGGGCGGCGGTCGCCTGCACCAGAGCCTCCGGAAGGATGCGCAGCTTGCGTCCCGTCGACAGCGCCAGAACCTGCGCCTGACAGGCACGCTCGAGAAAGTACAGGCGCTCGAACCCCTGGGCCGGCGAGCGCGCCGTGACCAGGACGCCGTGATTGCGCATCATGAGGATCGATTTGGCACCCAGGGCTTGTGCCAGACGCTCTCCCTCGCCGTAGTCAAACGCCAGGCCGTTGTAATCGACGTAGGCGATGTCGTCATGGAAGCCGAGCGCATTCTGCCCCGCCATCTCCAGGCGCGGATCGTCGAGCATGCCCAGAGCTGGCCGGCCACGACTGTGCCGCTGAAGTCCAGCTCCAGCAGGTCGCTGGCTTTCACTTCGGACCATAACAGCCCGAAGGGCGCGAGATAAAACCGGTCGGAGTGTCCCGGAACGAGCATCGTCAAGTGATTGTCGATGCCCTCGTTGAATCCGAAGCGGGCCGCCAAGCGATGGCAGGCGGCCAGATCGATCCTCGCGCGGCGTTCTGCGTCGCTGCGCGACCATACCGGTTCACGTGACGCGTTCATTGCGCGGCCTCGCATGCAGACTCAGAGGACGATCACGATTATAGTATAGCCGCGCGCGCATTCTCGACCTTTCTCGTAACAGCGCGCATTATATTGAACAGATTGGCAGCGGATTTGCATGGGCCAACAGGAATCCCGCATGAGTCAAATCGTAAGTTTCCATCGCATGGAGGACGGTACCCGCGAGGACTATGAGCTGTTGGATAGATCGGAGCGCGAGTACGCGCGGGGTCTCCCTGATGCGGTTCTGGCTGCGGTCAAGAAATTGGATCACTCGCTGACAGGCTACCCGGTGAGCCGTCTCGGGCATTCGCTGCAGGTGGCTACGCGAGCCCTGAGAGATGGCGCCGACGATGAGTTGATCGTTGCGGCACTGATCCACGATGTGGGGGACGAGCTGGCGCCGTACAATCATGCGGAGATCGCCGCCGGCATCATCCGGCCCTATGTGCGGGCGGAAGTGACCTGGATCGTCGAGCAGCACGGCCTGTTTCAGACCTACTACTACGCGCATCATTTGGGCGGCGACCGCAACGCGCGCGCGAGGTTTCGCGATCACCCGTGGTATCAGGCATGCAGGGATTTTTGTGCGAATTGGGACCAGTGTTCGTTCGATCCGCAGTATCCGTCGGAGCCGTTATCGACCTTCGAGCCCTTGGTGCGCCAGATCTTTAGCCGTCCCGCGCATGACGCGCGCTACGTAAAGAGCGTGTAGCCGCCAGCCGCAGCGCTCTCTTGATTCGGTGGCATTTGCCGCGGAGTGCTTCACTGGATATCGAAACGCGCCTTCGAGCCGTTTGCGCAGGCGCTGCGGTTTCTTTTGTACTGTCTGCAGTCTCGCTCGATGCTCGCGCGGAAGGTCACACCTTTCGTGACGTCGTATTTACCAACTATACGGAACATTCGAGCAATCCGCAGCTCGTTCGACGTTTACTGAGTCCGTTAGCCGCGGAGCGGCTCAAGCGCGAATTGGCGGCTTCCCACACAACACTGGCTGCGCAGCCTGTCAATCTCGCGGTGGAACGGTTCATTGTCTATGTCCCAACGCAACGCCCAGCTCGTGGCTTTGCCGTGTTGGTGTTTGTGCCGCCGTGGCAGGACGCGCGCTTGCCGCAGGGATGGGCGAGTGCGCTGGATCAGCACGGCGCTATTTTCGTGAGCGCGGCGCGATCAGGCAACGATGAGAATGTCATGGGCCGCCGCGAGCCCTTGGCGCTGCTCGCGGCGCAGAACATCCTGCAGCAGTATCCGGTCGACCCCGAGCGCGTCTACATTGCCGGATTTTCAGGCGGTTCCCGCATAGCGCTCCGGCTGGCCCTCGGCTACCCGGACGTATTCCGTGGTGTCATTCTAAATGCAGGAAGCGACCCAATCGGTGACCCGCAGGTGCCGCTACCGCCCAAGGACTTGTTTCTCAAATTCCAGAGTTCTACACGCCTCATTTACATCACCGGTGAACGGGACACGCCTCATATGAGTGACGATCTCATGAGTATGCGATCCCTGCGGCAATGGTGCGTATTCAACGTGGACTCCTACGTTCAACCACGCCTGGGCCATGAAGTTGCTCCTCCTACGGCGCTATCTCGAGCGCTGCGCAGCCTCCTCGATGCCGTGCCGCCCGATCCTGCCAAGCTAACGGCATGCAGGTCGGCGATCGACAGGGAACTGGCAGCTAAACTCCGACAAGTGGAATCGCTAATCGCGAACGGCCGGCGTGCGGAGGCAGAGAAGTTGCTGAACAAAGTGGATGGGCGCTTCGGCGGTTTGGCCGCGCCGCGCAGTGTGGATCCAGCCCCAACGCTGTGACAGCTCGGTGCTGCGGCATCCAAACCGCATGCTGACCGCGGAGTCAGCCACGGCCCGCCGCAGCCCTATTTCAGGCTGCGGCGGGGCGCCGTCATCGATTCAGAACTTCGCGGCGACCCGGGCGTACCAGGACGCGCCGTTGTAACCAAACGGCCCGCCGGTACGCGGATACACCTCGCCGTCGACCTCGCCACCCGAGCTTGGGTAGATCGCATTTTTCGAGGTCGCGAACGGAGCGCCCGGGGGGAGGCTCAGGAGCTTGTCCGGGAAGGCATTGAAGATGTTGCGGCCGCCGATCCCGACGGTGACGTTCTTCATGGCCTCGTAGGCCAGATCGAGGTCCGTAGTGTACGTTGCCGAGAAGAGCTGGCCAGGATAGTCGTACTCGTCCCGGTAGGTTCCGTAGTAGTTCTCGTGCACCACCGCCTCGAACGGACCCATCCGATAATCGAGGTTCAGGTTGACCCGGTTATTCGGAGCGTAATGCTCGATGTTAACGATAGCCGCCGGCTTCCCCCCAACGGCGCATGTGGAGGTGGGGGGTGTGCCTCCGCACATGACTGTCGGATCGTACTTGGGAACGGACGTGAAGTTGTGGTTCCAGGCCAACTCCGTGCTCAGGCGGCCGCTGGCGATCTGGAAGTTGTGCGTCGCCACGACGTCCACGCCCTTCGTGCGTGTATCGAAGCCGTTGGTGAAGTACTGCACGATCCCGCCCGCGCCAACATACTGAAGATCGGGCAGAGCCGTGACGTTGGCAGCCGATACCGTGAAGGGCTGCGAGATCCCGATGCG
>QIAL01000580.1 GCA_003225535.1 Acidobacteriota bacterium
CGGGCGTGGCGACTCTTGGTTCTTCTTTGGTCATCGGTGTGAAGGCTTCGCCTGGAAGCTCAGTAGCGCCAACCGCTTCATCTACCTTCATCAACGTCAACGGCCAAAGCTTGGCCACTTCGTCTGACCCACTCGGCCAGTTTTCGGTAATTGCCAATTATGTTCCGGCAATCGTGGGAGTATACACAATCCAGGTAAACGTCCTCGATCCCTTCGGTGGTCCGCCGACAACTGGGTCAAACAGCTTTCGAGTGATTGGCGCAGGAGGAGGGATAACTACACCTACTCCGGGAGTACCGCCCTCGGTTCTGAGTGACCAATCCTATCCGCAAAACGGAGCGATACAAGTTCCAATAACCGTGAATCCCTTGATTGTTTTCTCAGAACCCGTCCTGGTCCCCGCAGGGAGTGTTACATTACTCGATCCCACGGGGAGCCTGGTGGCCGTAACGGTCTCGGGCGTCGATGTTGGCGGCAACGCCTATCCTGATATTTCTGCTGCCAGTTCGACAACACAATTCACCTCACTGACCCTGCAGCCTTTGGAATCGCTGGCTTTCTCCAGCCAACTGCGAGGCTCAGACGGCAAATACCAGATTACCCTCAGCCAGGCGATTCATGACCCAAACGGGCTTGCACTTGCAACCGGATCTAGTCCAATTGTCTTTTGGACTCTTGTCTTGCAACCTCTCTTTACAGGAAACGCTGCATTCCCCTCGCCTGGTATTTTTGTGGCACAAAATCGAGCTTACGTGGCGGAGATGAGCAGCCTCTCCCATGCCACTGTTTGGCAGTTCAACGTCGACGATCCCTCCAATCCAACTGCGATCGCCTCTTCGGATGGTGGATTCATCGAGGGTCGAGCTGACGATGTTGAGGGCGAAGATGGAAACACCGTTGCTGGTGGCAAGACACTCATTGCTGTTTCCGAAGCTCCATATCCGATCGCGACTGGTGTGGGGTTCCAGGCTTCCAACGTGTATCTCTATAAAGGAACCTCCTCTGTCAACCACGGGGATGTCGATAGTCTTACCTGGATAGGTGCCGTCAGCCTCACGCAAGGAAACACAGACGGCGTGATTAGTTCCATCACCGTAAGGGGCAACCAACTCTACGCGGCAACCTGGCGCAAGGGAATCCAGATTGTCGATCTAAACCAGGCAGTTACCGATTTTGATAGCTTAATCAACCAGTGGGGCTCTTCAAGGGTTTACTACCTACTGAACACGGAGGGTCAAGGATTCGCACAGGACGCGGTAATTGCCAATATCCCCGTGGTCGGACAACCTGACAAGGAGTATTGCTCGCAACTCAATAACGTTAAAGTTGCGGATTACACGATGACCAACGGGTCCACTAGCTCAACTAGCACTCTTGCCGTGGCTACAGGCTATGTTCCTTCAGCAACCGATTGCGTAACGCCAGCTGCATCATTTGTCGTTGCGGACGTTAACGCACAGACCATCGTTGCCAAGTTACTGCTGGGAACCCTGATCCGAGGCCAAGCATTGGCCTTGGGACAGATTCAGACTAGCTCGAAGCCTTTGAACATTGCTGTCGTCGTCGGAGCCCAATCTGTCCCTGGATTTGCCCTTGTCGTCGTCGATATGAGCAATCCAGCTCAACCCAAGGTACTTTCCTCCTTTCAACTGAGCGATACCCCCACGGATGTGATCTTGAGCGGCAACACGGCAGTTGTGGCTTTTGCAAGCGATAACTGTCAACTCTTTGATCTCACGGATCCTGTAAATCCGCGCTTCATCGGGAAAATTCAGGGAGTAGGCGGAAAGCTGTTTCTAACAAAGGATGGTCTGCTTTATTCGAGCGGATCTGTCCCCGGAGTCCCCCGTAGTCCCCTCGGGGGAGTGCACGTGGCCCTCATAAACGGCAAGCCTCCCGTCTCCATAAAAGACGTAAGCTACTATGGAGCAAACTGTCCCGTGCCATTCGGTACTCCTCAAGTCGTGCAGGCCTCACAGCCAGTTGCCGGGGCCGGCTGCTTTGCTCTCTACAATGATGTAGCAGGCAACGCCAATTTGATCACAAATCCCGTCTGGAAGGATTCAAATTCGCCGCAGAGCAACTATCCGGTAGCCTATGTCCAGGGGCAAACGATCAAGCTTGGCTTAACAATTGCAGTCAACATCGTGCCTTCTGCAGATATTCCCAACGTAACCATTTCAGGGCATACCTCCGGTCTCGGCGACTGTGTGGCTTCCGGGTTGACAATCCCAGCGGGTCAGTCCAGCATACCCGTTACCTGCACAATGAGCTCTCCCCTTTCCTCTAACCAAACCAAGTTTTACAACCCCCTTACGATTGACTGGAGCTACTCGAACGGGATTGGCCCATCTATCTTTATCGGTAGCACTTCAAACCCAGTTTATGTGACGCTTGCTCAACCCTTGCAATACACGCCGGGCTATAACTCGTCTGAAAAGTATGTTTTTCGCACGACTCTTAACTTTGCCGTGTCCGTTGACGGGGCCACAGATCAAGCTTCGGCTTTCTCAAAGACATGGAATCAGTTCACAATCGGAGGACACGGCCCAGCGGACGTTACAAACTGGAGTAAGCAAAGGTTATACTATTATCGAAACGATACAACCGTCAGCGGTTTCTCAGTTTGCGCCTTGAATGAGACTGGATTGCTCTTGGGCCTAGCCCAGGACGTTGTAAACAATCAAATGGTATTTACTGGGCCCTCCAATGGCAGTGGCCAATGCGGATCCTTTGCCCGTCTCCTGATAGCCTCACTTGCGGTGAACGGAATCAGCTCTGCATTTGCC
>QIAL01000581.1 GCA_003225535.1 Acidobacteriota bacterium
GACGATGCGCTGGCGATGCGCGATCTGCCACACGTCAAAGCGGTGTCGGCAGGTTTGCGCCTTTTTCGCCCCGAACTTGGAGTTGGCACCTATGCGGTCAAATATCAGGACAAAAAAGTTAAGAACACCATCCTCGAGGGGGATATGGCGGAGGCTAAGGACGTCTTCGACTTGCCGATGGCCAGTGGCCGATGGTTCAGCGACTTTGACGACGAGCACCACTTGCCGGTGGTTGTCGTCTGCTACGAGACGCAACATGAGCTGTTTGGCGATCAGGATCCGCTCGGCAAAGAGATCAACATCGAGGGCCAGTTGTTCGAGGTGATCGGCACGGTGACGAAGATCAAGTCAGTCTTCGGCGGAGGCAAGGACCCCAACGACAATCGCGTCATCCTTCCGCTTAAGACTTTCAAAGCCCTGCATCCGGAAATGAAGCAGCACGTAATCAGCATCAAGGCCACTTCGCACGACGATATGCCAAAGGCGATGGACGAGATTCGGGAATTGCTGCGACGCCGGCGGAGAGTTGCGTTCGATAAGCCGGATAATTTTGCGGTGATGACCTCGGATTCTATTTCCGACGTGTGGAACCAGCTGACCGGCGCGCTTTTCATCGGCATGTTCGCGATTTCCAGTGTCGGCCTGGTGGTGGGCGGCGTCGGCGTGATGAATATCATGCTGGTCAGTGTCACCGAGCGCACGCGGGAGATCGGCGTCCGGAAAGCCATCGGCGCCCGCAAGAACGACATTCTTCTTCAGTTCACTCTGGAAGCGATCATGTTAACCGCGGTGGGCGGTGTGATCGGCATCCTCGCCGGTGCCGTGGTTGTATGGGTGATACCGATGATCTGGCCTTCGCTTCCAGCCCGCTTGTCGATGTTCTGGGTTTCCTTCGGCTTCAGTTCCGCCGCCGGGGTTGGGCTCGTCTTCGGGATCTATCCAGCGTGGAAGGCGGCGAATCTCGACCCCATAGAATCGTTGCGGTACGAGTAGGACCCGAGTTTTTGAGTGGTTCACTTCATCGTTAGGTCGAGATCCTCATCTGGCATTTATTCTGTCGGAACTCGAAATGTGAAATGTGAACGTAGTGTACGGTTGTCCACAGAGCAGGGCAGTAACTCATCATGCGCAAGAGCGAGTTCGGCGAAATCGTTCAGATGGCAACGGACACCATCCGCACTAACAAGCTGCGTTCGGGCTTGACCGTGCTCGGCATTGTGATTGGTGTTGCCGTTGTCATAGGAGTCTCTTCGATTGGCCGGGGTCTCGATGACAACGTTCGCGATCGCCTCGCCACCATCGGATCCAACGTTATTTTCGTTTTCCATATCGAGCCCTTTACCTTTGGCAGAATGTCGGATGAGATGCGGGCCCGCAGAGAGTTGACGCGCGAGGACGCCGAGGAGCTTCGAGACTTGCCCCATGTCCGGGCGGTGGCCGCCTTGATGCGCCTCTTTCGTCCGGAAATCGGCAGCGGCACTTACGCCGTCAAGTATCAGGGCCGCAAGGCGAAGAACACCCTCCTCGAAGGCGATACAGCTTCGATGTTGGATGTGGAGGATCTGCCACTAAAGAGCGGGAGATGGATCAGCGAATTCGATGACGAGCATCGCACCGCGGTCGTTATCCTTTGCCACGACACCGCCGAGGAGTTGTTCGGGAATCAGGACCCGCTGGGCAATGAGGTCAACATCGAGGGCCGGTTGTTTGAGGTCATAGGCACGTTGGGCAAAATCCAGTCGGTGTTTGGCGGGGGAAAGGACCCCATCGACAATCGGGTCATCTTCCCGCTCCGCACGTTCAAGACGCTGCACCCGGAATTGAAGCAGCACTGGATTGTGGTCAAAGCCACATCTCACGACGACATGCCCAAGGCCATGGACGAGATCCGCGAGGTCCTGCGGCGCAGAAGAAAAGTTTCTTTCGACAAACCGGACAACTTTGCCATCTTCACCTCCGAGTCGATCACCGAAGTGTGGAATCAGATTACCGGCGGCTTGTTCGTCGGTATGTTCGCGATTTCCAGCGTTGGATTGGTCGTTGG
This sequence comes from Acidobacteriota bacterium, assembly GCA_003225535.1. GTDB lineage: Bacteria > Acidobacteriota > Terriglobia > Terriglobales > Acidobacteriaceae > Sulfotelmatobacter. Next base: position 2,045 of record QIAL01000581.1, read on the forward strand.
TGGCGTTGGGGTGATGAATATCATGCTCGTCAGCGTGACCGAGCGCACTCGTGAGATTGGCGTGCGCAAGGCTATCGGTGCACGCAAACGCGATATTCTTCTGCAGTTCACTCTGGAAGCCACCATGCTCACTGCTGTCGGCGGTCTGATCGGCATCCTGGTCGGAGCCGTTGTGGTCTGGGTGATCCCAGTTCTGTGGCCTTCTCTGCCGGCCCACATGTCTACTTTCTGGGTGACCTTCGGGTTCAGCTCAGCCGCGGGTGTCGGGCTCGTCTTCGGTATCTATCCCGCCTGGAAAGCGGCGAACCTTGATCCGATTGAGTCGCTCAGGTACGAATAGATGGCCGGCGTTCGCGCATGATTCAGCACACAATTGGAATCTTCGAGATCGTTGCCATTCTCGGTTGCCTTTCCAGCTGCATTTATTACGTCGTTTGTCTATATAGCGCGGTCGCCTTCCTCCGTGCGAGCAAAGCAACAACAGGCAATTGCCCCTCATATGCACCGCCGATTTCCATCCTGAAGCCGCTCAAGGGAATCGATCCCGAAATCTATGAGAGCTTCCGCAGTCACTGTTTGCAGGACTACCTCGATTACGAAATTGTTTTCGGTGTTAGTGATCCAGTCGATCCGGCTGTCGCCAGTGTGGAGCGTCTGAAGCGGGAGTTCCCGGACCGCGCGATCCAATTGGTCGTCTGCCCAAACATACTCGGCCCCAATGTGAAAGTGAGCAATCTTGAGCAAATGGTCCAGGCAGCTCGTTTCGAATACCTGATCGTCAACGACAGCGACATTCGAGTCGAACGTGACTACGAAAACGTTGGTATGGTGACGTGCCTGTATCGCGGAGTCGCCGCCCCCACTCTCGGTTCGCAGCTGGAGGCACTCGGCATCAGCACCGATTTCAACGCCGGAGTTTTGGCCGCGCAGCTGATCGAAGGAGCTCTAAGCTTTGGTTTGGGATCGACACTCGCCTTCCGCCGACGAGACTTGAACCAGATCGGCGGCTTCAAATCGATTGTTGAATTCTTAGCCGACGACTACGAACTCGGACACCGGATTGCCGGTCTCGGCCTGAGGATCGTGCTGTTGGACGTGGTGGTCGAAACGCATCTCCCCGCTTACGACCTCGGCGGCTTCCTTGCGCACCAGATGCGTTGGGCCCGCGGCGTGCGCGACGCGCGGCTCGGTGGGTATGTCGGCTTGGTCGCAACCTTCGGCCTCATGTGGGCGCTGCTGACCCTGATCTTAGCCCGGGCTGCAGCTT
>QIAL01000086.1 GCA_003225535.1 Acidobacteriota bacterium
TGGAACTTGAAGGTGTCTGCGTCGAAAACTGCGATGTGGTTTTTCACTACGTCGGTGACGTAAAGCAGGCGATTCTTCGTATCGAGAGCGATGCCGCTCGGCCGTTCCAGCGACTCGGCACCGAAGGTTGCAACCAGGCGGTGTGCTTGGTCGAATACGAAGATGCTGCGCAAATGCGAATCGCTGACGAACAGACGATCGTTGTCATCGATCGACAAGCCGATGATCTGTTCGAAATGGACCTCTCTGCCGTTGTGAATGAAGCTGACCTTCTCAATTTCCGTGTTGAAAATGAAGACGGCCCCGACATAAGTATCGGCAACGTAAATGTTGCCCTTGGAGTCGACGGCAACACCGTTGGGCTCGACAAGAATGTGCGGGTGCGGCGCCTTTATCTCATCGATCTGCTTCTTGCCGGCAAGACGATCCATCCACTTTTGCTTCTTTTTTGTGGAATCGCTGGGTGCAGATGGGGCGGGCTCGCCTTTAAACTGGCCCAGCCAGCGAATGCGCGCAGTGTCGGGAGGTCGCGGCCAGACCAGTTGACTCGTGTCAATTTTGGGCTCAGCGGCTTCGGTGTCCTCTTGGGCGGTTTGCGGCGCGCGCTTTTTCTTGTCGCAGAGTGCGCTCGGCACGAACGACAAGGCCAATAGGATCAGAATTACGATCCAAATCCTCGGGCAACATCTCGTAGTCGGATTGATGTTCATTCGTTTCTGTCCTGCAGGGCTACTCCCTCACGATTTCCGCGTGGCAACTGCGGCAGAACTGCAAATTGGGCGGCTGATCCTTCACCAGCAGCGCGCGTGCTGCACTGGCATGCGGCTGATGACAACTCAGGCAGCCCATCTTCATCTTGATCTTGCTGTCGTCGACCGGATCGTGAACGTCCGAAACCGGGTGCCCCACTACTGGATGTCCTAAGCCTGCTTGGAGGGGCAGATGGATCACCTTTGAGAAATAATCCTCGGGCAGCTTCACTTTTCCGTCGAAGATCAACGCCAAATGATTCTGGGCATCAATGGTCGGCTTCGCGTCGGGACCATGGCATTCGAGACACAGCGCGTTTCCTTCCGCGCGCAGCAGCTTCGGATGTTGACTTCCATGCGGATCATGACAGGCGGCGCATCCCTGCTGAAACGCAGGTTGATGCAGCACTCTCTTGCTGTGTAGTTCAGCTTGATCGGAGTGACACGGCAGACATACGTTGACCGCATCGGGCTTGAGGAAACCCGGCGACGTGCCGGCATGGGGGCTGTGGCAGTCTGTGCAGTCTCCTGCCGCTCCCGGATGCTGGACCGCAGACGTCTCGATCTTCTTAGCCTGGTCAGCGTGGCAAGTGACGCACAGCTGATTGACCTCGGCTTTGACCAACACAACCTTTCCGTTTTGCGCCGGCACATGGCACGTCTCGCACTTTCGGCTGGCGAACGGATTGTGTACGAACTTCTGCAGCAGCTTGGGGCTGTCGGACTGGTGTGGGTCGTGGCACTCCAGGCAATCGGTCTTGTCGAAGGGCTGATTGTTATGGACCTTCATCAGCCCCGCGTCTTTCACATCGTGGCAGTCGAGACAGAGCGCGGGCGTTGCCTTGGACAAGTGGAATAGACTGCCGGCATCCTCTCCCACCTTGTGACTGACATGGCAGCTGTCACACCCCAAGTCCAGGGCGGCGTGGCGACTGCCCTTCTCAGAAACATTGACGCCAGTGTTGTGACACGACAGGCAAAGATTTTCTTTGGCTTCGCCGGCCACCGGTTTCAAAAGCTGGTTTTTGTAGTCAGAACTGTGGGGATCATGACACTTCACGCAATCCCGGACGGCGGGGCTGTGCACGCGCCCCTTGATCTGACTCGCATCTTTATCCGCATGACACTGAAGGCAGAGTTTCCCTGGCGTTACGGTCACCAGCTTAATGCGCGTCACGTCGGCGGCTACGCGGACTTCATGGCAACTGGAACAGCCGATGGCAATGGCCGAGTGCACTGCCTTACCTTTAGCCTTGGCGGCATGGCACTCCAGGCACTTGCTGTCATCGGTCTTGGAACTCAGGGAAGGGTGCGAGGTCGCGAAGGCTGGTATGCCGGCGCAGCAGAGAATAACCAGCATCGCCAGGATCATTGGAATGCAGACGCTGGCGACGCCAAATCCTCGAAGCGAAGGGTTTCCTATCATCGACTCATTCCGATCGCCCCTTACGCCCTTTGCCTTCCAGGGCACGAACATATAGGCCGGCAGATACGAAGAGTGCGGTCAGGGCCAGGACAGGTAACACCGTTGCTCTCCTGCGATTATTACGTTCTCTCCAAGCGGCAGAACCTGCTGCGTACGCTTGGGCAACGATTTTTGCGCCCACGTCCAGATCGGCCGCAACCCGAGCTGGCTGCGCGCTGTGCAATGACACCCGAGCTTTCGTGAGGGCATCGCTGGCCTGCGTTAGCTCCACTTCTGCATCGGCAACATCCATACCGGAGCGAGCGGCGCGGTTGAGCAACGACTTGGCGCCTGCAATGTCTGTTTCCAGGCGACGAAAGTTGCCGTGGGTAGCGTCGGCCATCTTTCCCGCTGCTTCTCCGGGGATGTGGCAGGTGCCGCACACTGCGGATTTTCCTGTTCCTACGAAGTTGTCGTCCGGGGGATGAATGCGATGACTCTCGTGACAAGTCACGCAGCCCGGTAATTCGAGCAGCGCAAATGCCTGTTTGTGTGGACTCTCTTCGAAGAACTTGCCCTGTAACACGTGACATGTGACGCAGACATTAGCTACGGCGGTTACTCCGGGAGGCGCTGCCCCATGACTGCCGTGGCATGTCGTACATGTGGGTGCGCTAAGATCACCTTCCTCAACTAGCGCTTTGTAGTGAACACTCTCGACGTAACCGGCGACCTGGTCAGTCGCGACGCCATAACTCTTCATGTACGCGGCGTCAGAGTGACAACGCTTACAAGTCGCCGCGAGGTTGAGCGGATGTATCGAGGAATGTGGATCCGATGCCGGCTGGATGCTGTGCACGGTATGACAGTCCGTGCACACAGCCACATGCATATCGCCCTTAACGAACTTGATGCCGTGAACACTGATTCGATATTGGGCCAGTTGATCTGTTCGCAGAGAAGGATTGAACTGCTTCATCCGTGTCGCGTCCTCATGGCAGGATCCGCAGAGTTCGGGAATGCGATTGCGCTTGATCGTGTAAGAGACTGCATTCGATGAATCCCGTGCGGCTTCGTGGCAACTGACGCAAGTCATGCCCTTTTGTGCATGAACGTCGGCGCGAAATTCGTTAGACGCCGTCTTGATCTGGGTCTCCGATGCGGGACGGCAATCAGGGCACGGAGGCTCTGGCTTGACGGATCCTTGCGCGGCCAGTGCCGCAACTGTCACCAGCATCGCTACAAGACGCATTAACATGGCCGATAACTTGCTCATGGTTATGTCGTGAGATAGGCGTAGAGGGTCATGGACGCGAGATACACGAGTCCGGCAAGCATTGCGACACGCGTCCAGCGTCCGCCGTTTTTGCCCAAGCGGGCCTCGAGCAGGGGTAGCCCGAGCCACGCAGCGCCAGCCAAGCCGAATCCCAGGATGCCGATAACTTCGCCGTCGAGATGAAGGATTGTCGCTGGCAGCAAGCGGAGAGTTTGAAACTGCGCAAGAAAGTACCACTCCGGCTTAATGCCCGCCGGAGCAGATGCAAACGGATCCGCTTTCTTGCCGAGTTCCGCAGGGTAAAGCGTCGCCAGAATCAGCAGGGCCGCAAAGGCAACTGACCACGCCATCACATCCCGCAGGAAATAATTGGGGAAGAACCTTACCTCATTGCCGAATCGAGATCGATGTTTTTCAACGGAGGGAGGAACACTCATGCCAAATTTCTGTACCAGCAGCAGGTGCAACAAGACCATGCCGACAGTCAGCGCGGGCAAGATGACGACGTGCAAGCTGAAGAAGCGTGCAAGAGTGGCACTGCCAATGTCTTCCCCTCCGCGCAGAAAGACCATCGTTGGATGTCCGACTATAGGAACGCGTCCCGCAACTTCCGTACCCACTTTCGTGGCGAAGAATGACAGGGTGTTCCAGGGCAGCAGATAACCGCTGAAGCCGAATCCCAGACAGAGAAAAAGCAGGACCATGCCGCTTATCCACGTCAACTCGCGCGGTTTGCGATAGGCACGCAGAAAAGCCACGCTGAACATGTGCGCGAAGGCCATGAAGATCATCAGATTGGCCGACCACGAATGAAGGGAGCGCACCAACCATCCGAACTCCACCCGGTTCGTGATGTATCGCAGGCTCTCGTAGGCCTCAGTCGTGCTCGGGCGGTAATAGAGAAGAAGGAGGAGACCAGTACAGACCTGGACGCCGAAAAGGAAGAGTGTCACTCCGCCCAACAAGTACCAATGGCTGAAGCGGTGGCGCGGAACTGTTTTCTCCATCAGGGGCGTGAGCAATTCCCTGACATTTACTCGCTCGTCGATCCATTCCCATAAGACGGCAGGCCCGGCCATGGCTATGCATCCTGCCTGCGGTTGACGTGAATTTCTTCGCCGTGAACCTTTACGTCATAGGTGAGCAACGGACGGGGAGGCGGACCTTGTATGTTCCGTCCCGTCAAGTCGTAGCGCCCGTTATGACACGGACACCACACCTGCTGGGTGTCCGGTTGATACTGCACGGTGCAGCCCAAGTGCGTACACACCGCAGACATTGACCGGTATTCGCCATTGCCCAGGCGAACCAGCAAGGCAGGATGACTTCCGAAGCGAAACGTCTTGGCGCTATTCGGCTTCAATTCGCCTACCGCGGCCGCCAGCGTTTCGGTTGTGGTTGCGCTGGCTTCTGCGGGCGGAATCAGGTAACGCACCATTGGATAGATCAATGATGTCCAGACGGCCGCTAGACTCCCGCCCATGAGAAGACGGAGGAGACTGCGGCGCGACTTCGTCTTGGCTGACACGTCAGAGCGGTCGCACGTAGGCGTAGGCGCAGGCGCAGCCACTGGTCTTGTGACCATTTCTCGACTCCTATGCATGGCCAACACCGACAACTGTCGGCTTTGGCCTGAGTTGCATGTTCCGCCATGTAATTCGGCGGGCTATCGTTGGTTGCGGGGAGGGCTCTGGTTAACGGTTGACTTCTATCATCGGTCGATGCGAGACACACCAATTCCACAAGCGCACCGAAGCAAAAGTGCACAACAAACACGCAGGTGCATCATGGCACCGAATTTGAGTATCTTCCCCAGGGTGCTGCACACATCGCGGCGGCCATTGAAGGCCTACGCGTACGATGTGTTGCGATAATGATCACGCAGCTCTTGGGATCGCTCTTTGTGCAGTCACAAATGACTTGTAAAGTTGCAGCAAACTCCTCGTAAAATTTGTAATCTCCGAGAGTGAAGATTCGCGGTGAAGTTGTCGAGGCCGAAGAGGCGCTGGTGGGGGTCACCGTCGGTGGGGGATTGCGGGACTTCGCGGCAACAACCAGAGTGGCGTTCCGCGAATCCTCTTATTGGGTGGGCGCGAAATGTCCGTGCCTTCTGTGCCGTTAGCACTGCATTACATCGAGAACGAGGTAGGGTCTGCCATCTCCTGCCGTCTCAGTTCTTGCGGTTACGTGTCACGCGGATTCGAGTCCCGCCGGAGCAAGCATTCTTTCAATGGTTTACCCCGCGTGGCTCTGTCTGCGCTCCGTTCGTCTGGAAAGCAAGCTGAGCCGCTTTGGCTGGATAGGCTAGCGCGACGCTCAACTGGCCGATGGACGATTGACCCGGCCAACACTCGCGTGCAGCAGAAAGTGGCGACGGCCGAGCTTCCCGCGGCCGCTTAGCCACTCACGCGTACGAGAGAATCGATTCGACGCTACTTGCGTCAGAAACCTGCAGGGACACTTTCTAGAGGGGCTCGGGATCGATCTTCTGATCGAGATAAATCCAAAGGACACGCGAGAGAAACGTCAGCATGGGGGCGAAGGGCAGGAACAGCAAAACCGCCCACATTGCTATCTTATCCAAGCGCCACCTCGTCAGGGCCCAGAGGGCGGCGCCAAGAACAAAGATGACGGCAAGGCCCAAGCCGTAACTTACGTACATCGCTCCGAGAAAATATCCGGGCTCCCGATTGAAGTGGAGGCCGCAGGCGGGACAGCGATCATGCATTTTCGGGAAGCCCCAATAAATGGAAGAACGGAAAATTTTCGCAGCTCGGCATCGAGGACACAGCTGGCGGAAGATACTGCGCGAGATGGATGGACGAGAAGGGAACAAGAACACATGATAGCGGATAGATATTGTCTTGGACCGAGTGGCGAAAAACCCGGTCCATATGAAACTGTGCGCGCGTTGATAAAGATGGCGTCGGGGGCGCGCGATGCGCCCCCTGCAAGCCAGAAAAAGCGGCAGCTTCGTTTAGCCGATCCAGAGAACGGCACGAAGTTGACAGCATTCGTTTTCGCTGCGATCAGGCGAGATCGTAGCGATCAAGGTTCATCACTTTGTTCCACGCAGCCGCGAAGTCCTTCACAAACGCCTCCTTCGAGTCGTTGGATGCGTAGACTTCTGCGAGTGCCCGCAGTTGGGAATTCGAACCGAACAGCAGATCGACGCGCGTGCCGGTCCACTTGATTTTGCCAGTCGCCCGATCGCGGCCCTCATACACGCCTTCGGATGTAGAAGAGGGCTCCCACTTCGTGTTCATGTCGAGCAGGTTGACGAAGAAATCATTCGTCAGCGTCTCTGGCCGGCTGGTGAAGACGCCGTGTTTGGTCTGCCCGAAGTTCGCATTCAGCGCGCGCATGCCGCCGATGAGAACCGTCATCTCGGGAGCAGTCAGTGTCAGCAACTGCGCCCGATCTAGCAGAAACTCCTCGGCCGACAGGATCTGTCCGCTGCGGAGATAGTTGCGGAAACCGTCCGCGACCGGCTCCATGACGGCGAAGGAGTGCACGTCGGTCTGCGTCTGCGAAGCATCCGTGCGCCCCGGCGAGAAGGGAATCTTCACTTTGTGCCCAGCCCTTTTCGCAGCTTCCTCGACGGCTGCGCAGCCGCCCAGCACGATCAGGTCAGCTAACGAGATCTTCTTCCCTCTGTTCCCGTTGGACTGCGAGCTGTTGAAGTCCTTTTGGATGGCCTCCAGCTTCTTGAGAACCTTCGCCAGTGCGGCCGGCTGGTTCACTTCCCAATTCTTTTGCGGCTCGAGGCGAATGCGCGCCCCGTTCGCGCCACCGCGCTTGTCGGAGCCGCGGAACGACGCCGCCGATGCCCAAGCCGTCGTGACTAGTTGGGAGATCGACAGTCCGGATGCGAGGATCTTAGCCTTGAGAGCAGCAATGTCTTTCTCCCCGATCAATTTGTGATCAACCGCGGGAACAGGGTCTTGCCACACCAAAGGCTCCTTCGGAACAAGCGGGCCAAGGTACCGCGAGATCGGCCCCATGTCGCGGTGCGTCAGCTTGAACCACGCCCGCGCAAAGGCGTCCGCGAACTGATCCGGATGTTCGTAGAAGCGTCGTGAAATCTTTTCGTAAGCAGGGTCGAACCGCAACGCGAGGTCCGTGGTCAGCATGGATGGCGCGTGGCGCTTGGAGGGATCGTGTGCGTCGGGCACCATACCGTTACCTGCGCCATTTTTCGGTGTCCACTGATGCGCACCGGCTGGACTCTTCGTCAGCTCCCATTCATAGCTGAACAGGTTCGTGAAGAAGTTGTTGCTCCACTTTGTCGGCGACGTGGTCCAAGTGACTTCCAGGCCGCTGCCGATGGTGTCACCACCAAAGCCTTTGCCAAATTTATTCTTCCAACCTAAGCCTTGATCCTCAATGCCAGCACCTTCTGGTTCGGCGCCTACATATTGGGCGGGAACGGCAGCGCCGTGGGTTTTGCCAAAGGTGTGACCGCCGGCGATGAGCGCAACAGTCTCCTCGTCATTCATCGCCATGCGGGCGAAAGTCTCGCGGATATCGCGCGCCGCAGCGATTGGATCCGGCTTTCCATTCGGTCCTTCCGGATTCACATAGATCAGACCCATTTGCACGGCAGCGAGCGGATTCTGAAGATCACGATCGCCGCTGTAGCGCTCGTCCGCCAGCCACTTGCCCTCAGGTCCCCAGAAAATGTCTTCTTCAGGCTCCCAGACGTCCTCGCGGCCGCCGCCAAAACCGAACGTCTTAAAGCCCATCGATTCGAGGGCGACATTGCCGGCGAGAATCATGAGGTCGGCCCAGGAAATTTTCCGGCCGTACTTCTGTTTGATCGGCCATAGCAGCCGGCGCGCCTTGTCGAGGTTCACGTTGTCGGGCCAGCTATTGAGCGGCGCGAAGCGCTGCTGACCGGCACCGGCTCCGCCGCGGCCGTCGCCGATGCGGTAGGTACCCGCGCTGTGCCACGCCATACGAATGAAGAGTGGTCCATAGTGGCCGAAGTCGGCCGGCCACCATGCCTGCGAGTCCGTCATCAAGGTATTCAGGTCCTTGATCACGGCCTTCAGATCGAGGGTCTTGAACTCTTCCGCGTAATTGAACTCCTTGCCCATCGGATCAGACAGCGGGGAATGCTGGTGCAGGACCTGCAGGTTCAGCTGGTTCGGCCACCAATCAACGTTCGCGTAGGATTGGCGAGTGCCATGCGCTACTGGGCACTTCGATTCGGTGGCAGTTTTTTTTTCCTTAGCTTCGGGGACAACACTCCCCGATGAAGTCGCGAGTGTATTTTCCATAATGTTTTTTCCTTCGATTTATTGATTGCGTACTGCATGAAAAAACTATTTTTTGGCACTGCAGCTGCGACAGAGGCCAAAGACCTCGATCAACGGCTGCGACAGATCAAAGCCGCCCGGCAATTGCCGGGATAGCCGCTTCAAATCGATGAAGTCTCCTTCGATATCCTGCACCGACTTGCAGCGGGAGCAGACCAGGTGATGATGCGGTTCGAGATTGCCGTCCACGCGCAAAGTGGACGCATGAGGAGTAACCTCTCGCAGCAATCCGCATTCGATGAAAAGCCGGAGATTGTTGTAGACGGTGGCCAGAGAAATGGATGGAATGCGACGCCGGACCGCAGCATAAATATCTTCTGGGGAATGGTGTCTATGGGAAGCGATGACGGCCTCATAGACGACTTGGCGCTGATGCGTGACCGGCAAACCATGCTTCGCCGCCAGTTCACGGAACTGCTTATGGGTGAGACGCATGATTATTGAATAATAACTATTATAAAACGAGCGGGAGCCGTGTCAACCGAAAACTTTCCACCATTATTCTTATCTTGACAGTGTTCGACACTTTTTCCAACCTTGCGGACTTATAGTAATGTCTGTTGGTGGACATGAGCGAAGGGAATCGCGACCGGGGGTTGGGGATGCGACGCCGCATCACGCGGCGTGATTTCCTGAACGGCGTTGCAGTAGGTATCGGGGCGCTCGGTTGCGCCAGCCTGCCTGACCTGGCTGCGGGCGTCCGCGCACTCACCGCTGGAGCCGATTCTCCCAAAGACTATCCGCCCGCTTTGACCGATTTGAGAGGCAGCGCCTCGGGTTCTTTCGATGTTGCGCACGCGCTGCGCGACGGGACCTTCTGGGAAAACGCCGGCAGCCCGGCCGATACGCACGAGAACTATGACTTAGTCGTCGTCGGTGGCGGCATCAGCGGGCTGGCTGCCGCCTACTTCTACCGGAAACATGCCGGCAAGGATGCGCGCATTCTAATCCTTGACAACAACGACGATTTCGGCGGGCACGCCCGGCGCAACGAGTTTCGCGTAGGGGGACGGTTGCTGCTGAGTAATGGTGGCACGCAGTCGATTGAGAGCCCTTCGGACTACAGCGAGGTTGCCAAAGACGTCCTCAAAGATTTGGGCGTACAAACTGAAGACCTTTTATAAGGCCTACGATCAAAAGTTGTTTGGCCACCTCAATACAGCCTGCTTCTTTGATAAGGAGACCTTCGGCGAAGATCGCCTGGTGTCTGGAATGGGTTCGACGCCTTGGCCCGAATTTCTGAAGAAGAGTCCGTTGCCCGCGAAACTACAGCAGGAGATCGCGCGCCTTTACGGCGAGAAGAGAGACTACCTCTCCGGGCTTTCAAAAGCAGAAAAACAATCGCGTCTGGCCAAGATCAGCTACGCGGATTTCCTCACTCAAATATGTAAGGCCGATCCTGCCGTTTTGCCTTTTTTCCGAACGTATTCGCACGATCTGTTTGCAGTGGG
>QIAL01000582.1 GCA_003225535.1 Acidobacteriota bacterium
AATCACGGAATCGACGACCCCGACATCGAAAAGAGGACCTCCATCCGGATCAAAAGCGATGACCTTCGTTTCGCCAAATCCCGGAGTCTCTTCGACGGCCGACATTGCCGCCCGTGCAGAGGCCCACATCATTCCGACAATGACCCTGACCTCCGGATTGGCCTTCAATGTCTCCTCGGCCACTTGCTGTTCGTGGAGGAAATTAAACGATCCCATCCGTTTTATTACGTGGATCTGGGGGTAGTTCAGTGCGAGGGAGCGTTCCAGGCTGCGCTCCCGAATCATGATCGCGGTAATGTCCGGATTCACACCCAACACTGCCACCGAGCCATGGCCATGGAGTAACTCCACGACGCGCTGTGCGGCGATGCGGCCACCGGTCTCTTCATCGTTGAGAATGTAAGAAAGCTTTTCTCCCGCCGGAAGCGGCAGTGGCGAACTCACGATCACGGTAGGTATGCCGCGGGCAACGGCCCTGCGGACGGGAGCGATCAGAGCCAATGCCTGGTCTGGAGCCAGGACGAGTCCCTGGTAGCCCTTGCTGATGACCTGGTTCACGATCGAGATCTGCCCTTCCACATCATCTTCGCGCGTGGGAGCGTTCCAATAAACATGCGCACGGGCATGGAGGGCAGCCGTCTCGGCGCCTCCGTGTTCCGGTTCCCACAGACCCGTTCCCGATGTTCGCGGAATCACGGCAACGGTGAAGGGGGCGCCCGAGTGACACCCCAGGCAGAACAGCACTACGACTGTGAACCAACCCAAGCTTCTTAAGACCTGGCTTTTCACTTTCGCACTCTCACCTGGCATCACAAGTCGCATTCGAAGCCGAGTGTACGTCGAGGTCTTTATCGTCATCAAGACAAATGCCTCGTTGTCACTAGTACAAATGGACTATGCGCACGGAGTACACCTGACTCATGCGCGCGGTAGCCGAAATCGGTAGCCTTGCTGCCGTTCTTGAACGACGGTTGCCTGGGACCCGTAAGGTCTCCAATTGTTGCGGACATGCATCACCGACATCGGGAATGCTTACTTGAGTCCGTCCTTTACAACCATCTCACCGTCGAGACTGACAACTCCCATGTTGGAGGCAGCAATGAGCCACGTCGAACGACAAGTAATCCGGTTCTTTACCCTTCTGCTATGCATGACAGCCGTCGTATGCTTTGGCCAATTCTCCGGGAGCGTGCAAGGTACTGTGCAAGACACCACCGGACTCGCGATCGCGAACGCGACGGTCACGCTCACCAACACGGATACGACGGTCGCGCAACAGGCAACGAGCGATAGTTCTGGACTGTACCGTTTTGTCAGCTTGGCTCCTGGACCTTATGACGTTTCTGCAACCGCGCCCGGTTTCGGAACTGCGAAAGTATCCTTTCCCTTGACTTCCAATGAAACAAGGGAGGTGCGGGTTGTATTGGCGGTCACCAAAGTATCCACCTCGATTGAGGTGACCTCCCAGGCTCCGTTGCTCGACACGGCGGACAGCCGCAACGAACAGACCTTGGAAACTCAGGCGTTGCAGGCTTTGCCCCTGGCAGCCAGAAACCCCACAGCCCTGATCACGCTAACCCCTGGCGTTACAGGATTAGGTACGGGAACCAGCACGAACTTCAATCCAGAAAACTACATTGACGCCAGTGCAAATGGCCGTGGCCAGAACGGCAACCAATACATTGTTGATGGTCTGGATGTGACCAGCAGCATCCGCCCGGGTGTACTAAACCTGACGCCAAACGTGGATGCTGTCGCGGAAATCAGCGTGCAAACCAATACTTATTCCGTGGAATACGGCCGCGCCAGCTCCATCCAGACAGTGATAACCACAAAATCTGGCACAGACCAGTTTCACGGATTCGCGAGCGAGTATTACAGCTATCAGGGGCTGAATGCGAAGGGCGAGTTTGTTCCCCCAGGAACGAAGATCAATCCATACCACGTGAACAACATGTCGTTCGGAGTGGGTGGTCCCGTGATCCCGCATCACCAGTTCTTCTTCTTCTTCTCCATCGAGCCGTATCGGGCGCTGACTTCCAACGGCCAATCCGTGCAGACATATGAGGATCCTGCTTTCCTGTCGTTCGCCCAGACGGCCCAACCGAATTCGCCCGAAGTGCAATTGATGGCGAAATATAGACCGACCAGCGCCACCACCAGCGCTGTCTCTGCCACCGCTCTGGATGCGTTTGGCCCCCAGAATATTGGGGCAAACACGGGGTGCAGCACTCCTAGCACCGACAATATTCCGTGCGCCACACCGGTGTTCGACCACGGTATCTTCAACTCATCGAGTTACAACAATTCCTATCAGTGGAATGCTCGTGTCGATAAGTATTTCGATAAAGACAGGATCTACGGCAACTTTATACGAAATTACATCAGTTCAGGCGGACCAGCCGTCCGGCCTGCATTCGCGACCACCTCATACGATTACGGCTCTTCGATTCAGGTCAACGAGATGCATGCTTTCTCTCCCCAAACGGTGAACGAAGCATCATTTGGGTATAACCGCATCGAGGGTTTTGCGAACAAGACCGGCACATTCACCGTGCCAATCGTGGGCGTGTCAGGGCTCGGGGTGGGATTTGGAGACGGGTTTGCACAGGGTGACTTTATCCAGCACAGCTACCACTGGCGCGACGTCCTGACTCGGATTCGTGGGGCTCACAACTTCAATTTCGGCTACGAAGGCTGGCATGGCGATGACCTTGCACTGTTCGCTGGGGCCTACGGTATTCCCAATCTCTCCTACAACAACATGATCGATCTCATCAATGACAAGCCCTTTAGCGAGAGTGGACTGTCGTACAACAGCGTGACGGGCCAACCGCAACCTGGTCAGTATAAGTTCGCGATGAGCACATTCGGAATGTTCGCGGAAGATACCTGGAGAGTGAGCAAGAAGCTCACCCTTAACTACGGTATCCGCTACGACAA
>QIAL01000605.1 GCA_003225535.1 Acidobacteriota bacterium
AACGGCTGCATACTCGTTCCGATTCCATTGTTTTGGCCCTCGTCAATTATTCGGCGGATCGAATGGCCTGGCAATTCCACACAAGATTGATCTCGCGTGCCGAGAGCAGGACGTAGAACACTGTCCCTCCCGGGCTGTAGGCTTCTGTACGACTTCAGCGATACAAGCCTCCGGGCGCTTATTGTGGGTCCGCAGAGATCCTCGGCGAAAGTCGTAGTCGCTGATTCCCCAAACCGCCCACTGACTCCTTCGTCTGCCTGCGGATCTCCGGTTCCGACTCACGAGGAATGGCCGCTGGCGGCGTGGAGCAATAACATTTCTAAGTAACAAAACGCTTAACAGCGGCATTCTTATGTTGGGTCGTGTCCGACAGGGCACACCAGTCAAAGGATATTCCCATGACACAGACAGTGGACACCTCGAAGGATCTTGGCAAGGCCCCCGTCACCGCAAGAACACTCAGCGTGCAAGCCCAGGCCGGCATCGAGAAACAGCGCGCAGAAGCGCGACAAGAAGCCGACAAAATTCTCGACAGAGAAGCGATCGCCGTCATCGAAGAGACCCAGCGGGCGATTGATGCCATCGCTGCGAACACGACGAGCGAAGCGCTCGCAGCTCTTGAGCGTGCGTCGGGAAAAATCAACATTCTGCTTGCGCGCAACCGGTCAACCGCACTGATTTCCGTCAGCCACGAGGTCGTTGTTTTCGATACGGCCCCGCAGGACATCCAGACCATCGACAATATTGGCGAAGCAGTCGACGCGGTGATCGCGTCGGAAGACTATCCGGCGGCGCGGGAACTCCTCTACGGATTGATGAGCGAACTTCGAGTCCGAACTTACAACCTACCGCTCGCTACTTATCCCACAGCCTTGGCGGAAGCTGCGCGCCTGCTTGACCGGAAGAAGAGCGACGAAGCGCGAATCGTGCTGATGATGGCCCTCGGCACCTTGCTAGCCATCGACCAGGTAACCTCGATACCGTTACTGGTGGCGCGGGAAGCGATCAATCAAGCGGAGGCCCAGCGCGACAAGGACAAGGAAATCGCACTGGCATTATTGGATACGGCACGGTACGAATTGGACAGGGCAATGGCACTCGGATATTGGGCTCAGGAACCCGAATACAAAACGATGAAGGACGAAATTTCGAATATTCAGAAGCAGCTC
Source organism: Acidobacteriota bacterium (assembly GCA_003225535.1). Lineage (GTDB taxonomy): Bacteria > Acidobacteriota > Terriglobia > Terriglobales > Acidobacteriaceae > Sulfotelmatobacter. Next base: position 1,170 of record QIAL01000605.1, read on the forward strand.
ACGAAAAATGAAGATACTTCGTCGTTCTTCTCGAAACTGCAGGACAGACTGTCAGCGTTCATGGCCCGTTTTTCGAAAGGCAAGCAATCGCGCCACGACAAGTCTCAGCCCAAACAATCACAGCCCGAGAAACGAGCTGCCTGACGAGGTGAATATGGCAGTCAAACTGAACAGGACGTCATTCGAGTACGCCAAAGAACTCGTCACCCAGGGAAAAGTTGTAGTGGACGAAAGAAACGCGTGGAGCGAAGACCAACCGTCCACCCAAGAAGAAAACGAGTTCATCGATGCGCACGGCTATGCGGAATACGCGAAGTGGCACCTGGGAATCGACGACGAGCAAGACGAAAGTACCAAGAAGAGATACAAGTTTCCTTATGGCGATTTCAACAAAGTCCACCGCTGCGCAGTCCTCTCCGCCGAGAGTCGGGCAGGACAATACAAACATCTTAATATTGAGCGCGCGGCCGCGCACTTACATGGCATGATCGAAGAGTTCAGGGAGAAGGTCGCGTGAGACCGACTTAATCGCGCGCTGCAACGGGCCCAACGGGAATCCTTCTTGCTTCTTCGCGAGCTATAAAAGCAAAGGGGCAGCCCAGACGAGCTACCCCAAACGCGAAGGTCCGCAGAGCCTACTGGTTTACTCGCAAGATCATCTCCGTCCCGCTGTCCAAGTGCATGTTGCTCCCCTGAGAACTGATCACGGAAGCATTCGTGGAAGTCGAGGTTTGCGTCGACAGGCTCATGCCGGGCAAACCAATGACTCCTTGTCTGCTCGCAGATAAGGAACCGGAGACAGCCCCACCAGCTGAGTTTACGGCCGCTCCCGCTGTATTGCCCGCCGTATCCACTACCGATCCAGCTGTGGACCTCGCACCTCCTAACATCCCACCGCCCGACGCACGCGCACCCGAGGAGCCCATGGCTCCGGTGCTGCTGGTGGCTGGCAAATCATCCGCCATAGCAGCCGCGCACGCCTGACTCCTGCCAATCGCTTGAATACCCAGCGCCAGAGGGATCTCGGTTCCGTTCTTCACAATCGCGTGGTCGAACGCAATTTCCAACTCGGATGTGGCCTGGTCCTTGCTGCGTTTAGCCACAAGAAACCCGAACTGCTGGACGGTGTTGTGCTGATTTTCTGAGGAAGCATCACCGGCGCTTCGTGGTACTAGTGCGAAAGTCGTATGCCCGCCTCTCACTCGTGGCCGCCCTGAACCTAGGCAGCACCTCGGAATCGGCGGTCATGCTTACGAGGAATTGTTCCACCCTCTGCGGTTCAATAGCATCATGAGAGATCACTGATTTCGCGAGGGAATTTATGATCACGACTCCGTTGTTTATGGAACTTGAGGGTCTTCGCCACCGATGGGGATGGTTTCTGGTCTTGGGAATCCTGATGCTCATGCTGGGAACGATCGCGCTCATCATCGCACCCGCCGCGACTCTTGGGACGGTGCTCGTATTGGGCTGGCTCATCGTGCTAAGCGGTGTGATAGAAGCGATCCACGCGTT
>QIAL01000606.1 GCA_003225535.1 Acidobacteriota bacterium
TGCTCAGCTAAATGCGTCAGAGTGCCGAGGGCCACTGCGACGAGCAGAACCGTGAGCACGGCAATTGGCCTACGCTTCCAGCTCTTCTCACCTTCACCTGCAACAAACGGAAGCGCCAGCAGGACAATGATTCCGACGGCAGGACCTATCAGCAGAATGGGTGTCTCAGCTGAAGGTGGCAAGAAGGAGAGCAATGCGTACAGCCACAAAAAGAAGAAATCCGGACGCGGCGCAGTCTGAATAATCGTCGGATCCGGTTGGCCGCTCGGACCAAAGGGGCCGAAATGAATCGCGCAGACAGTGATCGCAAGAAGAATGCAGCCGGAGAAGAAGATGTCCTTCCACACCGCGTTCGGCACGAACGGCACGCCCTGCTTGTGAGTCAGTTCCTGATATTCCTGCAAGTACGTGGCGCGGCGGACGACGCGTCCTGGCATGGGCCATTCGTTGATTCCCAGTTTGAGCACCATGAGCAGGTGAACGCCAACGAAAGCCATGAGCAACCCGGGAATAACGAAAACGTGAAGCGCGAAGAATCGGGACAGCGTCGCGCCGGCAATAATCGGGCCACCCAGCATCAGGTTTACAGCCCAGGGGCCGATCACCGGAACCCGACTTGCGATCGAGGCGCCGATGCCCAAGCCCCAGTAGGCATCCTCGTCGAATCTCAACACCTGGCCTGTAAAAGCCATGCCAAGCGTCACCAGCAAAAGAAGGACACCGACGATCCAGGTCAGTTCTCTTGGAAACTTGTAGGCGCCAAAGACGAAGACCTGCACCATGTGAATCAGGACAATCGCAACCATGAAGTTCGAGTCCCATCCGTGGAGGGCTCGTATAAACCAACCGAGGGAAACAACATGATTGAGAGTCTGTAGGCTATTCCATGCCTCTCCCGCAGAAGGCACATAAATCAGCGCGAGCAATACGCCTGTTACAAGTTGCAGCATGAAACAGGTGAGCGCGGCGCTGCCGAAAACATAAAACCAGCTTGCGGTCTCGCGCGGAACTGGGTGCCCGGCCGTTTCGCGAATCGGCGTTCCAAGCTGCAGTCGGAGATCGAACCAGTCGCCAAGTTTCTGGATCAGGCGCATGTCGTCTTCCCTCCCACCTCACCTGCTATTGGCTGACCAGGGGTCGGCATCTCGCCAGCTTTGATGAGAAGGTCTCCATCCTCAATTTTGTAGCGGTACTGGAACAAGCCGCGCTCGGGAGGTCCAGAGGCGCGTGAACCGTCCTGGTAGTAAGCGCCGCCGTGACAGGGACACATGAAGAGACTTGATTGCGGAAACCAGCGAACCGGACATCCCAGGTGCGCGCAGTTGATCGCAAAGACCTGGAAGGTTTGATCATTAACCCTGCGAACCCAGCACGCGATGTTGCCGGTTTCTCCGTCCCAATCATTGACCAGCGGATTTCGATAGGTGGCGAGTCGAGTCTGCCCAGCAGGAAATTGTTCCAGCCCGCCAAGCGAGAGCCAAGAATCATAACCGACCTTTCTTTCGCGCGTCACAGGGGACAGGAGGTATCGCACGATCGGCACGGCCAAGAAAACGCCGACAACGCCGTTGAGAAACACTCCCAGTTTCACCAGAGCTGCGCGTCTCGATATTCCGTTCTCTGCGCTCATCGAGATCCTCCTTGGGCTTGGTTCATCGAAGAAATCGGGTACGGTTGGCCCGGGAACTTTGGCCGTTGGCTGGAAAGCCAGGCCACGACATCAGAAATGTCTTGGGCCGACATGGGTCGGCCCTCGACATCACCGCGCCAGTCCGGCGCACTCAACTCAGGCCGGCCTGCAATCACGATCGTTCGAAGATGTTGATCGCTTACCAGTGCGAGGTAGGAGCCATCGACAATCGAGCTGGCCTTGCTTCCCCCACGACCGCTTGCTCCATGACAGGAGGAACAGTATGTGCGATATGCATCGGTACCACGTTGCGGATCTCCAGAAGCCGGCGCTGTGTAAGGGGGTGGCGTTTGATCGCCGATAGCATTGGGTTTCGCCCATGACCGGATCCCACTCACTAGCGTGTCAATCTGTTTTTCGGTGAGCATCCCGCCCGCACTTTGTGCAAAAGCAGGCATCGGTGTGCCGGGCACTCCGTTTGAGGCGATGCGACGAATCAAGGTGTCGTCTGCGATCGCAAGAAAAACCGGATTCGCCAGAGACATGGCGGCTCCGCCCTTACCGTCCACGCCGTGGCACCGTGCACAGTTGTGTCCGTAGAGCGCATTGAAGTCGACGACTTCGCTCGGTGGTATGACCGCCGACTCAGGTCGATAGACCCCGGGAGAACTGCTGCAGGCGGCACAAGCCAGGAGTACTACGATCCCGAGGGTAACGAGAATGGGTCGATGATTCATAGCCGACCA
>QIAL01000087.1 GCA_003225535.1 Acidobacteriota bacterium
CTCTATAAGCGGTCGAACCGCTTCTGGCATCTGCTGATCAAGCACGACCTCGTGAATCCGGTATGGAAGCCTTTAGTTGAGATGACCCGCTCGCGCCATGTTCATTACCGGCAAAGGCTGGCGCGAACTGCTATGGCGCACGGCTCACCGGGGCAGGTGGTTTCCGCGGGCGTGTGACGATGACTATATGCCGGATCCCCAGCCATGGTGAGCCTTCGTGTCCGGCAGCTCGCTATGTTCAATGGGAACTGAAGGAAAATGCCATGCCTCGCGATTGGGCTGCCGAGTGCCACAGCTGGGCCCCTCTGCAGTAGCCGAGTGGACCATGTTCCGCGCATGCTTCTCGTAAGTCAGAAATCTTAAGAGTGTTGTCATTCCGACCGCGAAGCGGAGGAATCTGCTTCTTGGCCGGCAGTTGGCACGCCGCCATCGACAGCAGATTCCTCACGGCAAACGACGGCGTTCGGAATGACAACATGAATGGGAGGTCTACCAACACACGCGCAATGATGGTGCGCCATCAGTCGTTAAGGCCGAAGCCCAATTCCTAAAAGCGGGCTAGGTAGTCCGACTCTTTCAATTCGATCGGATTTCCCCGCCCATTTGCATTGCGATCTTCTCCACCCTGCGCAGCACGTCGCGGATATCATCCGCCGTCGTCCGCGGGTTCATCACCACAATCCGCAACACTCTGCGGCCGTCGAGCACAGTAGAACTGATGTAGGCAAATCCGCTCTCGTTGAGCTGTTCTTTGATTGCCCAGCAGCGCCGATCCGAGTCGCGATCGTGCCGGCCCCGCAGCCGGAAACAGAAGATGTTCGAGTGCGGCTGATGCACTGGCTCAAGAATCTCCGACTCCGAACAGTATTGAAACGCTGCTTGGGCAACGTCGCAGACATGCGTCGTCAGGTGATCCCAAAGCTCTCCGCCATACACGCGCCACACGAGCCAGGTCTTAAGCGCGTCGAATCGCTGCGAGCAGGCGACCGTAATTTGACCCAGGTCAGGCCAACGCCGCTGCGAGCCGAAGAGGTAAGGAGCCTGTTCTTGCAACGGGCCAAAGAGGCGGGCCCCATCGCGCACCAGCACTCCACCCGCGGCCAGCGGCATGAACATCATTTTGTGCGGGTCGAAGATAAGTGAGTCCGCTAGGCTGAGACCTTTCAGTCTCGGACGGAAGCGGGGGCTGAAGGCGAGACCGGCTCCATGCGCGGCATCGACGTGAAACCACGCGCGCTGCTTGCGCGCGATATCGGCCAGCGCCACCAAGTTATCGAAGCTGCCAGTCGGGGTGGAACCAGAAGAGCCCACCAGAATGAACTTTCGAAAACCGGATTTCCTGGCCGAAGCAAACGAGTGCGTCACCTGCGACACGTCAGTGCTGAACTCCGCATCGAGCGGAACCTTGAACACCGCGTCGCGGCCAAGGCCAAGAATGGCAGCCGCTCTGGCGATCGAATAGTGCGCCTGAGCTCCAACGATTATGGCGATTCGAGCTTTCCCGCTCTTCGAGGCCTGCGGGACCAGAGCGTCGCGCGCTGCCAGTAACGCCGTGAGGTTGGCGAACGCCCCGCCCGGTACCAGAGATCCTTCCGCCGCGCGCGGGTAACCGAACAGCTTTTTGAAGCCCGTCATGAGATCGCGGTCAATAGCGGTGGCGATCGGCGACATTTCCCAGACGGCGAGGCTTTGGTTCATCGCCGCCACCACCGATTCCACGAGCGCTGCGGCGGGAATGGGCGCGGCAACCTGCTGGGCGCCATATCTCGCGTGCGACAAGGCCAAGCTCGCTTCGCTGATCTTACGCACGAGTCCCACGAGATCTGACGTCTTGGCGGCTCGTTGAGTGATCTGGGCGGCCAATCGGTCCGCGCGGGGCCTGCGTACGGGCCTGTCTTTTACGGTCAAAGCCGTGGAAGCGACTTCGGCCAGTTCCCGTGCCAATCTCCGAACTTCAGTCGGGTGCCACAGTTTTTGGATGATTTTTTCAGCCTTGTTCGATTTCACGATCTGTGCGTCCTCGATACGCTATCCAGCCCGTTATCATACACTTAACGCAACTGGCAGCTTGTCACCCAAAGGGACCTTGACAAAGATAGATACTGTGTGAGATACAGTGTATGTCACATACTATATGTCGAACGGTAGCCAAGCAACGACCGAAGTCTTCGAGAACCTGAAGCTGGAACTCCGCCGCGGATGCTTAACCCTGGCGGTCCTTACGCAGCTCCGGACAGAGCGGTATGGTTACACGCTCCGCAAGGCTCTCGCCGACGACGGCCTGGAAATCGACGAAGGCACGCTGTATCCGCTGCTTCGTCGTCTCGAAAGCCAAGGCCTGTTGGTCAGCCAGTGGCGGGAAGAGGACAAGCGCAACAAGCGCTTCTATCGTCTCTCGCCGGTGGGAGAACAGATTCTGGAGCAGCTATTAGGCGAATGGCAGCGCATCAACACGTCGCTGAGCAAAATTCTTCAAGAGGCATAGCACATGAGCACATCATCCAGCCGAAATCCCTTAGAGCTCGTTGATCGATACCTGCAGGCCGTTCGCTTCTGGCTGCCGAAGACCGGGCGCCAGGAGGACCTACTCGCTGAGCTCGGGGAAGACCTGCGCTCTCAAATTGAAGACAAGGAATCCGAGCTTGGCCACGCTCTCGGCAAGGACGAGATCTCAGAGATTCTCAAAAGGTGCGGAGCGCCGATGCTGGTAGCCAGCCGTCTCGGGCCAAGGCGTCACCTCATCGGCCCGGGGCTCTATCCGATCTATGAGTTTGTGCTCAAGATGGTGCTGCTCTGGATTCTGGTTCCGGTGTTCATCTTCATCGTGGGTCCGGCGACGCTGGCCAGCACGAACGGCGACTGGGGCAAGACCGCGCTGGTCACACTCGGGAATCTCTGGTCCGGCGCATTCGTCGCAGCGGGAATAATCACGCTCGTATTTGCGATCCTGGAACGCACGCACGCGATCGCCGACATCAATTGCAAGTGGGATCCGAGCAGCCTGCCGCCGCTGCAGAAACCTGAACGCAAGACTTCATTTGTTCAGACCATCTGCGAGCTCGCCTTCAACGTCTTCGGCCTGGTGTGGCTGTTGCTGGTTCCGAACCATCCTTTTCTGATTATGGGACCAGCCGCGGCTTTCCTGAAGCTCGGGACGATCTGGCACACCTTCTACGTGCCAGTCGTTCTCCTGACCGTAGCAGTCATTGTGCGCTTGGCTGTCACCCTTGCTCGCTCGCAATGGACGGCCTTCCCGCTCTGGTCGCAGCTTTTACAGACGGCTGTATCGCTGATCCTGGTGCACTACATGATTCAAGCTGCCGGTTACACCGTGCACGGAGACTGGCATCCGTTTGTGACGATCGCGGATGGCCTGAGCAGATCGGAGCAATACGTCCGCTTCACAAAGATCGCCGCCATCGTGAACGTGGCGCTCCTGATCAGCCTGGTGTGCACTTGGGTAGGATTGTGCATCGGCGGCGCCGTGCAAGTCTGGGAATTGCTGAAACATATTCGCAAACAGGGGACTGTCTCGCAGCAACCTGCCTCCGTGCAGCTGCGGTAAACGGCCCAACAATTTTTAGCGGGTATAGTCATTCTTCACCACTTCGCCGCCCTTCATCACGAACTTCACTCTTTCGAGCGTGGTGACATCTTTCAGCGGATCGCCATCTACCGCAACCATGTCACCCCACGCTCCGGGCTCAAGAGTCCCGACCTTGCCCGACCAACCCAGCAGGTCAGCGGCATTCACTGTCCCCGCCTGAATCGCCTGCAGCGGCGTGAGCCCTAACTTCACCATGACGCCGAACTCGTGTCCGTTTAGCCCGTGCGGATATACGGCCGCATCCGTGCCGAGGGCAACCTTAACTCCGCTGGCGAAGGCATGAGCAACGTTCTTGCGGGCGGCCGGAATCACTTCCTGCGCCTTGGCCAAGAGCGGCGGAGGCAGGCGCGTGAGTCCCGCGTTATCGATCATCCAATCGCCAAGGTAGAGCGTCGGCACGAGATAAGTACCGTGCTCCTTCATGACGGCGATGCCCGCATCGTCGATGTACGACCCGTGCTCGATCGAATCGACGCCCGCCTCCGCCGCCCAGCGGATCCCTTCCGCGCCATGCGCGTGCGCCGCTACTTTGCGCCCCAGGCGGTGCGCATCGGCCACGATCGCTTTCATTTCTTCCAGCGTGAACTGCGAGTGCTGCGGATTGTCGCCCAGCGAGAGCACACCGCCGGTGGCACACACTTTGATCAAATCCGCGCCGTACTTAATGTTTTCGCGCACCTTGTGCTGCACCGCGGCCACGCCATCGGCAACGCCGCTCTCTGTGGCGTGATATTCGAAGGGCAGCATGTTGTTGTCGCAATGTCCGCCCGTGATGCTGAGCGCAGGTCCGCTTACCAGCATGCGAGGGCCGGGAATATCACCTGCATTGATGGCATCGCGCAGCGCAACATCGCTGAATTCAGAGGCTCCAACGTTGCGGACTGTGGTAAAGCCAGCCAGCAGAGTCACTCTCGCGTTCTTGGCGCCGATCAGCGCTTCCCGCGATACAGAGATCGCCAACCGCTCGTAGCCGAACTTAGGATCCATCGTGAGGTGCGTGTGCGCGTCAATCAGTCCGGGAAGCACGGTCGCATTCGGCAATTCGATTCGGACTGCGCCGGAAGGGACTTTCGCCTCAGCGGTCGCGCCAGCACTCATGATCTTTCCGTCTTCGATCAGAATTGTCTGATCCGCCAGCATCTTGCCCGATTTCACATCGAGCACGTGTCCCGCATGCACCGCCACCCGCCGCGTTTGAGCCTCCGCCGCACTAAGACACGACAACGCAACCGCCAAAAACGCGCAGACCTTCCTCATTCTCAGTTTCCCTTCTCCTAAAAGCTGTTTTTTAGCGATAACCGCGATTCGCGCCTGCGCGCCCATCGAGACCCCAGGTGCGCCCCGCATCCGCGGCGTAAAAGACGATCAATAGTAACAACAACGGAAGATGATCCAGCTCGTTGCCGAAATAGCGCCAGACCGGCACCCCATGTCCAGGCGCCCACCAGGTTGCCAGAAGCATATTCAATAAAAAGAGCCCGCCAAGAATGCAGGCTGGACGTACCCACAGTCCGATCAGCAAGGAAATGCCGACCGCCAGTTCGACGATTCCAACGACGTATCCGAAGATGACCGCATGGGGCAACACAAGTCCAGACAGCACCGGCCGGTAGAAACTCACGGCACTGTTGGCAATGTAATCCTGCAGATAAGTCTGAAATCCGCCGTGAGCAAACTCGGGCCCGGCGACCTTGTATTCGCCGAAAAGGAGGAAGAACACAGACGTCGCCATGCGCACGACGGCAATCGTCTTGGATAAGGCGGGAGAATTAGCCATCAGTTGTGATTGGAATAGGAGTCAGATGGTTCTAGCCCCCGGGTCCGTCATTGGTCATGTACTGTTCCAGCGAATCCAGTTCGTGGCTCAGATCGTCGACGCGCCACTCCAGCAAGTTGCGGATAGAGAGAATCCCCAGCAACTTTCCGTTATCGTCGGCCACCGGCAGGTGCCGGAAGTGCCGCTCCAGCATTATGCTCAGCGCCTCGCCCGCTCCCGTGCCCCGCGTGGCCATCTCCACGGGCGTGGTCATCAGTTCGCGTACCGATGTAGTTTGCGGGTCCTGGCGGCTGAGCGACATTTTGCGCAGCACATCGCGCTCGGTGAAGATTCCGGCCACCCTGTATTCACTGTCGACTACTGCAACTGCGCCAACGTGATGGTCGAGCATTTTATTGATTGCGTCAGCCACGGTTGCGTCAAGCCCCACCGCCGCGATTTCCGGATCACAAAGCTCCAGCACGCTCATATACACCTCCGACAGCTGTTCGGTCCAAAGACCTGGAGACTGGATTGACGCATTATGCTCACAGCCCAGCGGATGTCAAGGGAAATCAGGTAGGAATCGCTTTCCCCTGTGCTCCTCTGTGTCCTCCGTGGTGAGTCTTCACTTGCCCCGATACACCTGCCCATCCTTCATGACGAATTGCACATTCCCGAGCTGTTTGATGTCTTTGAGCGGATCGCCCGGGACAGCGATGATATCCGCGAACGCACCCGGTGCGATCAGGCCGATCTCACCTTCCCGGTCCAGCATCACCGCCGCACGCGAGGTCGCACTCTGAATCGCATCCATGGGCTGCATGCCGAACTCCACCATGCGCGTGAACTCCTGCGCAATCGGCTCCGTCCAGGGGATGCCTCCCATGTCGGTGCCGAATACGATCTTCACGCCCGACTTCAGCGCCTTCTTGAACGACACTTCATGCACCGAAGCCCGCAAGCGGTCGCGCTTTCCCTCCGGCGTATCGGGTGACGCCCAATCGGTGTAATAGACGCTCAGCGTCGGCACGTACCACGTCCCCTGCTTGAGCATCTGAGCAATGGCCGCATCGTCAAGGTCCAAGCCGTGCTCGATGGAATCGCAGCCGCCGTCGAGCGCGCGATGCAGGCCGATGCCGACGTAGGCGTGACACGCGACCTTCTTACCCCAGCCGTGAGCCTCATCCACGATGGCGCGCAGCTCCTCGACCGTGAACGTCGGCTGGGCAACCAGTTCACCGTTTTTACCCACCCATGAGCGATGCGTCATGTAGACCTTGATCCAGTCCGCGCCATGATCGAGCTGTTCACGCGCTGCCTTGCGCGCCTCCACGGGACCGTCTGCGATCTGCGCTCCCTTCGGCATGTCCAGCTCCGGCGCATATCCTTCGAGGTTGTAGCCACCTGTGCTCGAGATTGCTCGCGTCGAGACGATCAGCCTCGGCCCCGGAATGTAACCCATGTTGATCGCCTGCTTGATGCCGACGTCTCCATAACCCGCGCCTTCGGTCTCGACGTCGCGCAAGGTGGTGAAGCCTTGCTCCAGCGCTCTGCGGGCGGCAACCGTGGCGCGAGCGGCTCGTAGCGCCAGAGGTGCATTCAGAATGTTGGCATCGTATCCGCCTTTGGCTGGATCCTCTCCCTGCAAAAAGATGTGCGTGTGCGAATCGATGAGACCGGGAAGGACCGTTTGTTGCGACAGGTCGATGACAGTCGCGCCGGCAGGCGTCTTCGCGCTCGCCGCATCGGAAACGCTCTCAATACGGTTGCCGCGAACGACTATCACCTGATCGCGCCGCGGCTTGTCCGACTTGCCGTCAATCAGCGTGCCGGCATGAATGACCGTAACCGATGGAGCAGTTGGAACGGTTGGCTCCTGAGCAACCGCATTCAGCACGAATGCGAAAAACACGACATAGGAAATTTTCTTCACTGGCTCCTCCCCAAATTATCGTGGCGCGATGTCCCGTCTGGTCTTACGACGGATTTCGTCTGATAATCGCGGAGGGATTCTATCCTAGAAGTGCTGGACCGCCCTAGGCGATCGCAACCGGAGGTCTATGCTGTGCGATTACGGATTGCTGGAAATGCGGATGCCGAGTGCCTCATGGACCTGATCAACGCGGCTTTTCGCAAGGCTGAGGGCTACATCATCGATCGTGATCGCGTCGATATCGAGGTGGTTCAGTCGTTATTGGCGAAAGGACAGTTCCTCGTCGCCGAAGAGGAGAGTGTGCTCGCCGGATGCGTCTACCTTGAACTCAGGGTTGAGCGAGCCTACTTGGGCTTGCTGTCTGTAGACCCCGCGCGACAGAAAGCAGGCATCGGTTCAATGCTCATGAGCGAGGCCGAACTGCGTTGCGCACAAGGCGGTTGTCGCTTCATGGATCTCAAAACCATCGATCTGCGTGAGGATAATCGAGCCTTCTATAAACGCCGCGGTTACGTTGAAACAGGCACTGAGCCGTTTGCCTCCGAACTGACCACCAAACTGTCGTGCCACTTTGTGAATATGTCGAAGTCGTTGCCCTGAGCTCACCCCACTACGGCGTCCGCTTCGACTTCCACCAGAATCTCGGGCGAGATGAGTGCGGCCACCTGCACCATCGATGTCGCCGGGCGAATATCGCGGAAGAATTCCCCATGTGCCTTGCCGACCTTCTCCCACTCCGTAATGTTGACTACGTAGATGCGCGTGCGTACCACGTCCTTCATGCTAGCTCCGGCCTTCCCGAGGGCGGTCTCGATGTTCTTCAGCGTCTGCACCGTCTGGGCATACACATCGCCGATGCCAACGATCTTTCCGTCAGCGCCGGTTGCCGTTGTACCCGAGACGTGCACGTATGAACCCACTTTCACCGCACGAGAGTAACCGACGATGGGCTCCCATTTGACCCCGCTCGCTATGTTCTGCCTTGCCATGCATTTCCTCCGAGGACCGCGAATTCCCATATTTCGAAGCAATGTTAGGTGAAGATTGGCAGCCGCCGCTATCGAGTGCCAGCAAACTACAGGGAATCTCGCGTAGAAATGATGCGAGCGGCACATTGTTTCTGATGTTCCGCATGCACAACTCGATTCAGCCTCGCTCGCTTCTAACTCATTAGAGAAATCAATGGCACGAATAAACAAAAGTCACTTGCGCTTAAGCAACAAACTGAGTTATGTAGTGTCGCAAGATGTCTGAAATTCTTTGCTTGGAGCGGAGTTCACGGGGGCCTAGATGATATCGGAAACGCATCCGTTGCAGGACTTGTTTCAGGACCTGGTGGGACGTCATTACGCGGAAGAGATCGGCATCCGCGATCCGCAAGTTGTGGCGTACGTCTCTCATCTGCTGGCGGAGTTCTGCGACGCCGAGCAACTCTTTAAGATTCACAACGCGTTCAATCGTCCTCTCAGCGACGTCGGAGAGATGCTGCTCGAATCCGATCCGGTCTATGGCCCGGCTCCTTCATTTGACCGCGAGCGCCAGGTGCGCAAACACATCGGTGACTACACGCTGTTTTTCGCCGGAATGTTCCCTGAGAGCATCAATCATATCCGCCTTCGCCGCCAGCGTCTTGAGAATTTCGTCGATTGGATGAAAGCGGGTAAGGAGAGCTACTACATCGTCTCCAAGTTCGAGCACTTCGAATACGCGAAGGTTGCGCCCCTTTTTGCCAACCTCTCACGGAATTTCGAAGGATGCGTGGCCGGCCTGAACATGGTGAAGAACGAACTCCAGGAAATGCAGCATCCCATCGTTCGCAAAGCCGATGAACTGATCATGTAAGGTGAACAAGATTTAAAAGTCGCAGTCACACGAAGAAACCCTTTCCTCCGCGTACTCCGCGTTCTCTGCGGTTTTCATTTCATTGTTGTTCTCGCACATCTCCGCTGCCACCCAATCGATAGAAGCTGAGTGCTGTACTCCCCTGTACCAGCCGCCGGAATCTTCGCAGCTGACCGAATTCCTGCCCAGGATCGAACTTCTTCTCGTGCTCGGCGATCACCACAGACATCGCCCAGATCAGTGACGACTCCGCCAGCGCTCCCAGCGTTCGCGTATAAGCGTCCTTCATCCGATATGGCGGATCGATGAACACCACATCGGCCGCCACCCGATCCCGTTCCATGCGCCAGAAAGCTTGCGGCAATTCCTGCTGCACAATTTCGAAGCCCTCAACGATTCCCAAGCTGTGAAGATTTTTCCGGATTGCCTGAGCCGCCGTATCCGAATGTTCGACGAAATGGACTTCTTTCGCGCCTCGGCTCAACGCCTCGATGCCTACCGCGCCGGTTCCGGCGAAAAGATCCAGCCACACACTTCCCACTAGAGCCTCGGGATCCCCGGCCGTGAGCACATTGAACAGAGTTTCGCGCAGGCGATCCGAGGTCGGACGTATATCCATGCCGCGCAGGGACCGCAGCGGCCGGCTCCGGTATTTTCCTGCAATTACGCGCATGGCTCTGCACTTTTGGGTGCCGCAGTCACTATATCCAAGCATGTAAAATAACAGTAGCGAGGCCTATGCGAAGCTGGTCTGTTTCCGTTGGACGAATGTTCGGGGTGGACATCCGCATCCATCTCACATTTCTGATCCTGCCCGTCTTTGTCTATTTGACCGACTATGCGACGCGCCAGCAGAAGGCAAATGGAGGTCGTGACCTGGCGTTAGTCGGGATCATCCTCGCTTGTGTCGCAGCCCACGAGTTCGGGCACATGCTGGCTGCGCGCCGCTACGGACTGATTCCGAAGGCTGTTATTCTGCTACCGCTCACCGGCGTTGCACTCTATGACGAGGCGCGCGTCGAAAAGCAACCGGCCGCTCTGATGTGGAAGCGCGAAGTGCGGATTGCGCTCATCGGACCGCTGGTGAATCTGGCCCTCGCGGGCCTTGCGGCTGCGGTCATCGCGAGTGCAAACCACAGCATTGAGTTGTGGAAGTGGCCTCTCTTCTACGGCGAGAACTTGCCGCGCAGCATCGTAGGCGTGAACCTCTGTCTGGGCATCCTGAATTTTATTCCTGCCTACCCGCTCGACGGCGGACGTCTGGTGCGTCTCTATTTCACGCGCACCATCACCGATCCCTGGCTGACCATGGTAGGAGTGATTGTATTTTCTGCGGCGCAACTGGAGGAACGAGCTCTGGTTTTTCAATCCGTGCTGGAGAACGTCCGCCTGGAAGATGTGATGCTTACCGACTTTGCCACACTCTCGCCCGCCGACACGTTGGAAGACGCCTTAGAAAAGGCGGTTCACTCCCTGCAGGATGATTTCCCTGTAGTCCGTGGAAGCGACATGGTGGGAGTCATTTCGCGCC
>QIAL01000088.1 GCA_003225535.1 Acidobacteriota bacterium
TAGATAGGAGTGGGAGGCGTTTCCACCGATGTGGTGCTTTTGCTTGTGGCGGCGGGCGCAGCGCCGATCCGCGTTGGAACCGCGGCCTTGTTCTCGGCGCGCAGCTTCGATCGCACGGCATCGTACTTCCGCAGGTTCTCCAGAACATTCTCGACGGCGGCCACTTGCTCAGGCGTATGCGACATCTTCACGGCAAGCTCGAGGACCTCGATCGCCTCCTTGGTCTTGTTCATGCTCGCCAGGACTTGCGACTGGTCGATGCGGATCTCAGGCACGCCGGGACCAAGCTGCACCGCCCTTTCGATTAAGTCGCGCGCCTCCGTCAGATTCGTGCCGCGCTGCGAATAGAAGATTGCCAGAGCGTCGTAACCGGGAGCGAACGAAGGATTGATCTTGATCACGGTGCGCAGGCTCTCTTCCACTGCCGCCTGCGAAGCCTTGTCCGACACGCCTTTCCGGATGGAGGCCGCCGCGAACAAGTAATGCGCCACGAAGCTGTTCGGATCGAGCTTGATCGCCTGCTGGCACCACTTCCGCGCTTCGTCGAAGTTCTGCTCGCGGAAGGCGATGTATCCCATGGTCTCTCGCGCGCCCACATTGGCAGAATCGTTGCGCAGCACGTCGTCAAGGAGCGCGCGGGCGTCGCTGGTGCGTCCCACATGGGCGAGGAGTTCGGCCCGCCAAGTATCAGCCTGGGTTTGCGAGAGTGGCTGCACGATGAACGAGGAATCGTCGACATCGATTGTGCCCGGCATTTCGCTCACCTGATACTGCCCGCTGGCCGCGTGTTTTCTGAGATTGAGTTCGAGTTCATCGAGGTCGCCAAACGCCTGCGCCGCAGCTGCCATGGGATCGACATTCTTCTGCAGGAGATCCAGGTAGTCGTTCAGACGATGCGTGCCTTCCAGATCGTCCTTGTCTTTCAGGTAGTGAGTCAGCGCCCACGATTCGGCGTAGAAGATGGAACCCTTGTCCTGCTCGTGATAGTAGGACGAGTGCGGATCGACGCCGAACACGGTGGAGAGCGGCAGCAGCGCGTTGTAGTCGATGGTGTGCTGGATTCCCGGATCGCCTTTTCCCAGGCGGACCTGGTCTTCGAAAAATTCGGTGTTCTGATAGTACTCAGCGATGCCCTCCGTCAGCCAGAGCGGCATCCATTGATGGAGGCGGCCGAAGACGAAGTGCGCGTACTCGTGATAGATGGGCGCGTATGGGTGCACGCCCGACGCATTGAGCAGAATCAGAATGTAGTTTCTCTCGGGAGCGGAGAGAAAGTATCCGATGATGTTGACCTGTCCTTTGGCCAGGTAAGACGAGGGCTCGAGCGCCTGCATGGAGCGCTTGTCTTGCACGGCGAGCACGAGGATGGGCGAGGCGGTGTCGAGATCGGCCTCGGGAAAGACTCGCTGAAACAGTGAGCGCATGGCCTCGAATTTATGCGCGGCCAGGCGGGCATCTTTTTCCGCGGCGTTGCTGACGACGAGGAAATGCGCTGTGCGCACTTCGAGCCAGGCATCCGCCTGTCCCGAGGCGGTCGAGATCAGTGCGGCCAGCAGGCAAAGAATTGGCAGAACTCCGCCGCGCATCGCAGGGATATATAGATACACCGGGAAACCGCTTGCGTCAAAGCGTGTGTGAGGGGTTGAGGCTTCTACGCCGCATTCTCGGGCAATTTTGGCGGAACGGGGTCGCTGGCAGCCTCAGTAGGCGCTGGCTCCGACGACGGCGCCGGCACGACCGGATCCGAGACAACCGCGGGTGCAACGATCTCTATGGCGGTACTCTCACCGGTCGGCGGTTCTGGGCTGAGCAGTTGCCGGATCGCAGGCAGCAGCAGCGCGCTATCGGTCTTGGAAAACACCTGCCGGACGCCCGATTTCAACGCCTCCGCGTCGACGTGCGGCGACGTATGCATGGTGCACATCAGGATTGGGGTGGCAGGAAGCAATGCGGATATGTCGCGGGCAGCCGCGAACCCGTCTTTGCCGGGCATGGCGAGGTCGAGAATGATGACGTTCGGCCGGGATTCCACCGATTTCGTGACAGCCTGATCGCCATCTGATACCTCGACGACCTCCCAGAGATCGGCGCTTTCGAGGAGTTGGCGGAGCGCCTTGCGGAATATGGCGTTATCGTCGGCGATCAGGATTCGGGGTGACATGCAACAGGGTCAAGGGTGACGAGGGGCACAGGCACCGCACTGCTTAAGCGACCGAAACGGACTGTAGGACTCCCGACAAACTAACGCACGCCACCCGGACCACGGAATAAGGAAAATCCTGTATTCGCTGAGGATGGGGCATCGTGTAAGTACATGATTTTCAGCAACTTCCTGCGGCCTCCAGTCGGCATCTCAACCCCGAAGCGCAATTTGCAATGAGCACGGAGGCTACTTTGCGAAAGAACACTCAGGTAGTCGGCAACTCGATGGAATCTCAGGTCGTGCGTCCGGGCGAGCGGACGAATTCCGAAGGCAAACCCATTGCCAACTCCATACTGCTGGCGATCCCGGACGAAGAATTCGCCATGATCCGGGACGGTTTGAACTACCTCGATCTGCCGCACTATACCGTGCTGCACGAACCGCGAAGAAAGTTGGAATACGCATACTTCCTGAACAGCGGTATGGCTTCGCTGGTCTTCAACACGAACCACCGGGAGAGCGTTGAGGTTGGAGTGATCGGGAACGAAGGGTTTGCGCCGATTCCAGTCGCAGCGGGTATCCGCCACAGTCCGCACGAGGCCATCATGCAGGTCAGTGGAGACGGGTTCCAGCTACCGGTCGACAATTTGCAGGCCGCGCTGAAAGCGAGTCCGCAACTGCAGAAACTGCTGAGCCGCTACGCCACCGTTCACGGAATACAGGCGGCACAGACGGCGGGTTGTAACCGGCTGCATGATCTGGAGCAGCGGTTGGCGCGCTGGCTGCTTCTGATTCAGGATCGCGTCGGTTCTGGCTTGCTTAGCATCACTCACGAATTTCTGGCGACGATGCTGGGCACCGACCGTCCCAGTGTGAGCCTGGCCGCAGGCGGATTGCGCAAGAAGCACATTATCGAGTACTCCCACGGCTCCGTCACGGTTCTGAACCGCAAGAAGCTGGAAAGTTCCGCATGCGAGTGCTACGGATTGATCCAGCAATTCAACGCCGAGATGGCAAAGTAAACGATCGACCTCCGCAGCGTCCAAGCCGCCGGCAAGTCACCGATGGATCAACGTGGACCGATTTCTTTTTCCCGGGCGACAGGAAGTACACTCGTCACGTCATTCGTAAGACACGCGGAGAGGGAGTCGGACTATAGAGGCTCCCCCCGCATGAATGGGAGGCGCTGTCGATGGTTTTTCCGAGCTTTGATCTCACCGGCCAAGTGGCCCTGGTAACTGGTGCTGCACGTGGTTTAGGCAGAGCGATCTCACTGGCGCTGGCTCACGCCGGGGCCGACGTCGCACTAGGCCTGCGGGATGTGAACGCCGTCGGAGACCTGGCCGATCAGATCGGAGCTATGGGTCGACGTGCTCTACCGTTGCAGATGGATGTCGGACGACTCGATCAGATATTTCAGTCGGTTGACAACACTGTCACAAAGCTGGGAAGGCTCGACATTCTGGTCAATAATGCGGGACTTGCGCCAGATAATCCCGCGGAGAACGTGCGCGAAGAGGACTTCGATCTGACGCTCGCGGTGAATCTGAAGGGAACATTTTTTGCCAGCCAGGCTGCGGGACGCGTGATGATCCGACAGAAGAGTGGTCGCATCATCAACCTGAGTTCGCAAGCCGGCTTCGTGGCCTTGCCGACCGAGTCGGTCTACTGCATGACGAAGGCTGCCATTTCGCACCTTACTAAATGCCTTGCCATCGAGTGGGGAAAGTACAACATCACCGTGAATGCGGTGGCACCAACATTTATTCGCACTCCGGGGACGGAGGGCGCGCTTGCAGACCCGGAATTCCGCTCCGATGTGATCGAGCGCATTGCTGCCTTGCACCGCATTGGTGAGCCGATGGATGTGGCGGGAGCGGTCGTCTTTCTTGCCTCCAGCGCAGCGTCTCTCATTACAGGGGATACGATTCTCATCGATGGAGGGTGGACGGCACGCTAGGGGTTGAAGTTCGGTCGGCTAACACTCTTCTACACAAAACTTCTTCTTCCCATAGAACATCTACCTAAGTATAATTCCCCATCATGGCCAAGAGGGGCTCTCCTCCACTTGACAGCGACATGGTTCAAGGCACGCTGGACCTGTTGATCTTGCGTACTCTCTCGGCAGGGCCTGCGCACGGTCACACCATCGCCTATGCCATCGAGCGGCGTTCGGAAGATGTTCTTCAGGTCGAGCACGGTTCGCTTTACCCCGCGCTCCATCGGCTTGAGGATCGGGGCTGGATCGCCGCGTTCTGGGGAACGTCGGAGAATAACCGCCGCGCCCGTTATTACCGGCTGACGGCTGCAGGACGAAAACAACTCATCGCTCAGACCAATCGCTGGGAGCAACTGGTGCGGGCGATCGGGCGCATTCTGCGGCCAGCGGCAGAGTGAGAATTCGGAGCAGAACCCATGAGCATTCGACGGTTCTTCCACCGCAAACAATGGGACGCGGAGCGCGCTGCCGAACTCGAGTCTCACCTTCAGATAGAGACTGATCGCAATATAGAAGCCGGCATGTCTCCGGCCGACGCACGGACTGCGGCGTACCGCAAGCTGGGAAATCCCGCCAGGATCCGCGAGACCATCTACGAAATGAATTCCATTTCTGTTCTCGACACGCTCTGGCGCGACTTACGGTTTTCCGTGCGAAGCCTGCGTAAGAGACCTGGATTCACGATTGTGGTCGTGCTGTCTCTGGCCTTGGGCATTGGGGCGAACACGGCCATCTTCAGCCTGGTCGATGGCATCATTTTTCGGCCGCTGCCGGTGCCGAATCCGGGTGGGCTCGTCACGATCGACATCGCGGCATCGCGTTTGACCAGGTTCGGGGCATCCTCCTACCTGGATTGGGTTGACCTCTCAACCCGGAGCAAATCGTTTCAAGCGCTTACTACGCGACAAGATATGTCGGCCGGACTGAATCCCGCGGGAGTTGTTCCGGATGGCAAACCGCAAGTGGTTTGGGGGCAACTGGTTTCTGGGAATTTCTTCTCCACCCTCGGGGTGCAACCAGAACTGGGCCGGGCATTTCTTCCGGAAGAAGACCAGACACCTGGCAAATATCCGGTGATGGTCATCAGCTACTCCCTTTGGAAGCAATTGTTTGCCGGCAACCGGGAGATCATCGGCAAGCAGGTCCAATTGAGCGGCCACAGCTTCACCATCATTGGCGTCACCCCGAAATCTTTTTCCGGAGCCGATCTCTGGTTTCGTCCCGAAGTTTATCTGCCCATGATGATGACGGCAGCCGTGTCGCCGGAAGGCAGCGACACGCTTACACACCGCAGCTATCGCGGATGCACTCTGCTGGGCCGCTTGAGGCCTGGAGTCACGATCGCGCAGGCCCAGGCCGAGATGAACGTCATCATGAGTACTCTTGAACGGGAATATCCCGACAGCAACAAGGATACCGTCGCCATTGTCCGGACGGAGATGAGCCGGCGTCTGCAGGGCGAGAGTACAACGCCGGCCGCTATTCTGATGGGGCTCGTGGTGCTGGTTCTGATGATGGCTTGCGCGAATGTGGCCAGCCTGATGATGGCGAGGGGTTCGTCGCGCGTTCGAGAGATCTCGATGCAATTGGCCTTGGGGGCGTCACGCGCAATCCTCGTGTGTCAATTTTTGACCGAGAGCGCGGTGCTCGCGATCTTGGGCGGCGCTTCGGGCATCCTGCTAGCGTCTGTTTGCATTAAGGCATTTGCCTCGCTTCTACCCTACTCGATTGCTCCCGCGGGTCCCGACTTTCACCTGGATACACGAGTCCTGGGCTGTGCCGCTTTTGCTTCCATGGCAGCGGTTTTTCTGTTTGGAGTTGCGCCTGCATTCATGGCGGTGAAGGAAGGCCGGAGCGCCGCCATAACGAGAGGGCCAGGTGGCCGGTCGCACAGCGCGGTTGCGCGCCGAATCCTGATTGGCGGACAGGTGGCGCTCTCGGTGGTTCTGCTGGTCGCAGGTGGATTGTTCCTGAAAGCTTTTTGGCGGGCGCAGAGAGCCGACCTTGGCTTCAACCCGGACCACATGCTGCTGGTCTTCGTGGACCCCAGCTTGCAGGGTTACAAGGATGAACGCGCCACGCATCTCAACCAGCAGATTCTGGAGCGAGTGTCCACTCTTCCGGGAGTAACATCCGCTACCTTGGCCGGCAACGTCCCGTTTCTCTCGGGCGGTTCCTGGGATCTCTCCATTGATGGATACACCAGCGCGGGTGGCGAAAAGTTCGTGGACACCAACACCAATCAGATCGGTCCAAATTACTTTGCCACCATGCAGATCCCCTTGCTCAGTGGACGCGAGTTTACTGCGCGGGATACCGACAAAGCGCCGCAGGTTGCCATCGTCAACGAAACCTTGGCACGCACGTACATCGTCGGCAAGGATAGCTTGGATAAGGCTCTTGGGCACATTCTGCGGCTGCGTGACAACGTACCGATACAGATCGTCGGTGTGGTGAAAGATTCGAGTAATGGGGGAATCGGGCAACCGGCGCCGCCTGTCTTCTATCTGCCCAATCTGCAGCAGGGAAGTTCACGGGCGACGATTCAACTGAGAACGAAGGGTGATCCAACGGCCCTTGTCTCGCTGGTTCGCGAACAGATCAGCGCAGTCGACGCAGAGGTCGCTCCGGTGTCGGTGCTTACAATGTCGGACGCGTTCTCCAGCAACGGCCTGTTCTTGTTTCGCATCGTCGCAATGTTGGGCGGGGCCTTCGGACTGATTGCTCTATCGTTGGCGATCGTCGGATTGTACGGAGTTGTGTCGTTCGTGGTGGGCCGCCGGACCCAGGAAATTGGGATTCGCATGGCTCTGGGAGCGCAGCGGACCAATGTTCTGCGGATGATTCTGGCCAATGGGATTTCTCTGGCCATAACCGGCGTCGTGATCGGCATGGTCGGGGCATTGGTTGCCGCACCTCTGATGCGCGGTTTGCTCAACGGCGTGAACCCACGGGATCCTCTTACATTTGTGGCGATCGCCCTGATTCTTCTGATCGCCACGTCGGTCGCCAGCTGGATTCCAGCACGCCGAGCTACCCGCGTTGATCCTAATGTGGCTCTGCGGTGCGAGTAGACATCGAGGGTCTTAAGGGGCTGTCGGGCTGCGTGAATCCGGCGTTCGGCGTCTACAGGCTGTGGAAAAATTCTATCCGCCGCAGAAGGGCGACCCCAGGGCTGAAGCCCGTCTTGATTCTGGGCGTTTTACGCGGCGCTTTAAGCGCCGCTCTTCCACGGCGCTACCTGAATTCACCACGTTTTTCCGCAGGTGCTAGAACTCTACATGCGCCCGGAATGACGGCAGGGTCACCGGGCCGCGGTCGCGGTTGTAGCCGGGATTGACGATGTGCTGGAGTCCTGGGGCCAGGTAAATCCCGCGCCAGACGTGCACCGTGTAATAGGTCTCCACGATATTTTCGCGGCCGTAGTTTAGATGGCTGTCTCCCAGCAGAAAACCGAGGCCTCCGGCGTTGAGATAGTTCTGATGATCTTTCTTGATGGCGTTGCTGACGAATGCCACTCCGGCGCGGTCCTGCTTGCGATGCCACCACGCACCGTTGGCTCCGACGCCTTCGGCAAATGTCTGCTCGACTTCTGTGTAGGCGAAAGACTCGGTGCGGCCATCGTTCCATCCGAAGCGCGCGAATGCGGTGAGATAGTGCGAAAGATTCTGCTCGAGGTTGACGCCGAATCCGTATTTCATCGTGATGTGCCAGGGATGGGTGGTGATATCGGGCGTCGCGCCGGCTTCGGAGGCCTTGATCACCTGGTCGCGGTAGATCCCCATGTTGGCGAAGTTGGTGTAGGCAAGCAGGCGGACCACGCCGGATTTTTTAGGGATCACGCCATGCCGCAATTCAAATTCGTAGTTTTCCGCGTGGACCTGCCACGGCTTCCACACGAGATCGATGCCGTTGGCGACCTTGGGCATGAGACCTTCGCCGAAGCGGAATCCCCAATTGCGGTCTTCGAAGTCGGCGGTTAGCCCGACGGTGTAGCCACGTGTGTCGGCGGCGTAGTCCCACGCGCCGTTGTTGTCGGTGGTCCAGTTGAGGAATTGGAAGTGGGTGTCGGATCCGACGGAGTTCACATCAAAAGAGTCCGGCATGCTGAACTTGCCGAAGCGGAGTTCGAGGCGGCGGCGCGGCAGTTCCTCGAACAATGAGAACATGTTGCGCTGGTTCTCGATTTTGTCGTCGCTGAAGGCGAACACCTTGTGGAACTCTCCGCGGCCGAGATACGGAGCCTTGCTGAGCGAGGGGTTGCGCACGATGTCGAGATCGGCATTTCCCGCGAGGCCGAAACCTTGGCTCAGCGCCGCGCCGCCAGCCTCTTCGATATCGACCAGGAACTCGGTGGAGTTGTTGAGCCGTACGCCGGTGTAGAGCGTGAGCAGGCGCGAAGTGGCCTTCTCATAGCGAGGACTCAAGCTATGTGGGCCGCTGTAGAGCGCATGGAAATCGGGATGGGTCTGAAAAACGAAATTCGCCTGGCCGGAGAGCCAGAATCGCGTGTCTTTGAGGTGCGGGAGCATGGACTCTGTGCTGATCTCATCTGGAGGATCCTGCGGGTCGGTAGCAGGCGCGCCGACGGGCTGTTGCGGACTTTGCGGCTCGGTCTGCTGCGCGAAGGCAGGGATGACGCCGAGGGCAAGGGCCAACATCATTGCAAGCCCCGTCGCGAGAATGAAATTGCGGACATTCATTTTGACACGCAGGATCATGTCCCAGATATCGTCGGACCAGGTGTCGCCGGTTAGAAACCAACTCAATTTGTTGTTCCCCAGAAAAACTCTTAACCATACTATACGACATATGTTAACTATGGTTAATCCAATTCCCTAGTATGAGCGTCCTGAAGCAACGTTTCACAATACGCGGATCTGATTAAAGGAGTGTTACGGGGCCGAAAGGAGCGTCTCGCCGCGGGCTCGGACGGACGGCTACACTGCGCGTGAGACAGCGAGAAGTCGAGCTCCGCTCGACGGACAGCCGAAGGCGGCTGTCCCCACGTATACACCTTCCCTAAGCGTTTGACAGCATTGCGCTCGAACACCTAACCTGATTTGTCTTTTATGAAGGTTCTTATTCTAGGTGGAGGCGGGCGCGAGCACGCGCTGGTGTGGAAGCTGAAGCAGTCGCCGTGTGTCTCGCAACTTTATTGCGCGCCCGGCAATGGCGGCATCGCGGACGAGGCCGAATGCCTGCCGGCCGATCTGAAGAGTCTTGACTCGATGGTCGCGCTGGCGACACGCCTGCAGCCGGATTTGACCCTGGTTGGGCCCGAGTTGCCGTTGACTCTCGGAGCGGTCGACGAGTTTACTCGCCGCGGCTGGCGCGTGTTTGGGCCGACCCAGGCAGCGGCGCGGCTGGAATCGAGCAAGAGCTTCGCCAAGGAATTTCTGCAGCGGCATCACATCCCCACGGCTCCGTTTGCAATCTGCGATTCGATGGAGCAGGTGAAATCGGCGCTCGGACATTTCCACACTCCGGTGGTCGTGAAAGCGGATGGGCTGGCGGCCGGCAAGGGCGTGGTCATCGCCAAAAGCAAAGAAGAGGCGTCGAGCGTCGCGGCCGAGATGCTGAGCGGCAAGATGCTGGGCGACGCCGGGTCTCGGGTCGTGCTGGAAGAATGCCTGAAGGGCGACGAACTGTCGTTTCTGGTATTCAGCGACGGGGAGCGCGTGGCTCCCCTGGTGGGCGCGCAAGACCACAAGCGCGTGGGCGACGGCGACACCGGACCGAACACCGGAGGCATGGGCGCGTATTCCACGGCGGACATCGTGGACGATCGCATGCGCGACTGGCTGGTGAACCACATCGCGCGGCCCGTCGTTGCCGGGATGAA
>QIAL01000607.1 GCA_003225535.1 Acidobacteriota bacterium
AGGGAATCTGAACTACAATTTATACGGCCTAGGCGCCGGCGCGTCACAGCCCAAGTTGCCTCTTAACCAGACCGGTCAGGTATTATTCGCGGAGTTCCTCCGTCGTATTGGATGGAAGTTCTTCCTGGGTCCACGGTTTCTCTGGGGCAACTCGCTCATCACCGTCCGACCTGCAAATCTCGGAACCGTTCCATTGCCACCCGACGTTGGCCTCCATACAGCTTTGACAGCTGTAGGTTTTCGACTGCAGCGCGATACTCGCCCTAACCGTTTTTATCCGACTACCGGAACTCTGCTGGACTTTACTTCGGACTTCTTTTCTCAAGGCTTGGGTAGCAAATACTCGTTTCAGAGTTACAAATTCACGTTTAACAAATACTGGAGCTTGGCGAAGCAGCAGGTTCTTGCCTACAACGGGTTCGCTTGCGCTACGGGAGGGCAACCTCCGTTCTACGGAAACTGTATCTACGGAACAGATAGTGAATTGCGGGGATATGTTGCGGGACGCTATCTCGATCGTTACTTGGTTGCCACGCAGTTGGAATATCGCCTGGCCTTACCCAAAAGGTTTGGCGTAGTTGGGTTTGGAGGGTTGGGAGAAGTAGTGCCCGGTGGCAATCAGCCGTTTAGGACTAAAAACTTCCTGCCAAGCGGCGGTGGTGGTGTCAGGTTTGAGTTGAGCAAGAAGTATCATGTGAACCTTCGTGTTGATTTCGCTCAAGGTAAGGATAGTCATACCTGGAGCATGGGCGTCGGAGAGGCGTTCTAGCAGTTTCTTGCCCCACATGCCTCATGAAATCAAGACCTGTCAATTTTGACAGTGGCAACTATTCCTACGACACGTTACAAGTCCACCCGGCTTAAGGTCTGACCCGGCGACCCTAAAACCTTGACCAGAATCGACGAGGACAATGCAATGTTGCCCTTACAGGATGCTTCCCTATCACGAATTCGCAAGTCCCTGACGCTGTTTATGCTTTCTATCTCGCCCTTGTTTCTGCTGACGCCCTTGGCTCAGCCACGGCAGCACGACATGGACAACATGCCGGGGATGAAAATGAATGTGCCTGCTCCTCCAGAAGACCCGGCGCAAGCGGCCAAACGGCTAGCGGACAAGCAAGAGAGCGAATTTAATCATCACCTAGCCGGATTGTTCGTTATCTTCGCGGGAATATTCATCCTCGCGGAGAGCCATCTCGCCAAGCGTTGGCCTGTTGTGCGTTTTGCGTGGCCTATGTGCTTTCTTGCGGCAGGCCTTTTCGTCCTGATCTATAGCGATACAGAGATTTGGCCCTTCGGTCCGCAAACTCCTTGGTATGCAATCACCCACAATACCGAGGACCTACAGCACAAAATCTTCTCTATCATTCTCTTAGCCCTTGGATACGTTGAGTTCCAGAGAGTACGGGGACGATTGAAGTCGCCCTGGGCCAACTGGTTTTTTCCCCTAGTCGGTGCCGGCGGCGCGATTCTGTTGCTGTTTCACGCTCACAGCGGCGATATGCAGGCACCCCACGCTATGGAGAGCATGGCTCGAATTCAGATCCAGCATCGTTGGTTCGCAGCTACCGGCTTAGGAGTCGCACTAAGCAAGGGCGTAGCTGCACTCACCAACACGCCACAAAAGTGGCAGCACTTCTTCAGGACGGCTTGGCCGGCACTCATGATCATTCTTGGTGTCCTCCTAAGTCGG
>QIAL01000608.1 GCA_003225535.1 Acidobacteriota bacterium
TCGTCCAAATCAGGAACCGATCAGCTGCTGACGTACGCCACCCTCTGCCATCACACTCGCCGCCACTCTGCTCTCTTCCCCTCTCCTCTACGCCCAGCCTGACCATAAATTATACACCTATGCTCGCCCACTCAAGAACTACAACAGAGCAACGATCTGACATGGATGCCGCTGAGCTGGGCAACGATTCTGGGTCTCTCTTTGCTGCCGGAAATCGACAGCTTTCTCCCCACGCATGAGGGGGCTTTCTCAGCTGGACTCGCACCTCGGATGGACATCACGAACTGGATGGAGCTCTGGACTCGAAGGAGGACTCTGGCAAAGTGCGGGCCAGGCAGGAGAGAGAGCAGGGATTCTGTCACCGACCTCCCCGTTCTCCTCACAGGCTGAGAGCATTATCTGGACTTGGAGCAGAAGGCGATGCTGGCGAGGAGACGAACGGCTGGCGCTCTTCCCCGCAAGCTAACAGTACACTGTGACAACAGCATTCGACATCAGCCTTCTGCTTAGAGCGGATTTCGATCTTTCAACTTCTACGGCTGACTCAACACACTCTGAGGGTCAAAACATGAACATTTTTTATTTGTTGGTCGACACCAAAGACGGAAAAGCTGCTGATATGCTTGGGGGCCTCCATGGCATCGTTTTCTGCTGGCGATGTTGTCCTCTAAGTTCTCAAGTCGTCAAATCAACTCGCCATCTTCCACCAAACCTGACGAAGAAGTGGAGCCACAATTCAAAGTCGGAGGACGACCAAGGGCGACGTGACAATCTACGCCAGCTTTCTGATGTTTGAATACCATCTCAACACCCTCCCTCAAGCCCTTGTTAAAGCCCAACCATCGTCAGTCAACGCTGCAGAGCTGGAGACATGTTCGTACATCATAGAATGGCTCTACTTCTTGGTCTCTCTTGGAGAACGATGCTGGTGTCGTTGCCTTGGCAACACAGCTGTTGTACATCACTTGACATCCGGCATGAGCTCTCAGGTCGGGTCTTCACTAGGTGACAGTGATGGCGATGGTGACGGTGACAGCGACAATGCAGCAGCAACAACGAAGAGGGTGGTGACAGCAACAGAAACCGCAACAGTGGCAGTGATGGTGACGGCAACAGCAACAGCGGCAGTGACAGTTAGTGAGACAGCACAACAACAGCTGGTTGCCATGGAGATGAGATCTGCCAAGTTCGCCATCGTTCTTCAAGAGAGGGCAGGAAGTAGAGGCACTCTCTGATGTACCAACGTGTTCCCAGGTCGACGGTTTTGACAGATAATGTTCAGGCTTTGTCATGGACTTGAGAGGGACTTGTCGGAATGGCATTCCAGCATTGGAATGCTTCCAGAGCTGGCGTAGTGTCCACTGTACACCCTCCAACGTTCTATGGGGGCTCAACTTCTTGTCATGTTCTGAAGAAATCAGTGAGGCGATGTGACGGCTTGCTGAAATCGATGCTGTGGTGGGCCCCAAGCATGGCAGCAGAGATGGCAACAGACAGTGGCAGTGATGGTGACGGAGACAGTAACAGCAACAGCAGCAGCAACGGCAACAGTAGCAGCAGCAGTGGCAGCAATGGCAACGGCGACAGTGACAGCAAAGGCAGCAGCAACGGCAGAGACAGTGGCGATAGCTGTGGCAGTGGTGACTCTGGCAGCAGCAGTGACAACGGCTTGCTTGGCATTGTTTTGATTTGCCACCATCTCGTCCAAATCGGGAATCGATCAGCAGCTGACGTACGCCTCTCCAAGCCAGCTGGCTCAGCATCTCTCTTTGCTCTCTCCTCCTCTCCTCTACGCCAAGCTCGACCATAAATTGTACACCAATGCTCGCCCACTCAAGAACTACGACAGAGCAACGATCTGACATGGATGCCCTCGAGCTGGGCAACAATTCTGGGTCTCTCTTGGCTGCTGGAAATCGACGGCTTTCTCCCCAGGCAAGAGGGGGCTTTCTCAGCTGGATTCACCACCTGGGATGGATCAACACGGACTGGATGGAGCTCTGGACCTGAAGGAGGACTCGAAGAGTGGGGCGCGCATGGTGGGAGATGGAGCAGTGATTCTCTCACCGGCCTCTTCATCTTCCTCACTGGCAGCAAGGCTTGCATTGGATTCTCTGGTCTCGGACTCAACTGGAGTTGATGATAGCAGCAACAGATGAACTGACAAGGAACAGATTGAGCTCTCTTTATAGCAAGGTGGCACACTGACATGCCAGCAGTCGACGGCGACCTTCAGCTGAGAGCAGACAGTATCTCTGTCCTTCCACGGCCAAGTTGACAGCCTTTGAGGCTCAAGACATGAACATTTCCTCCTCATTCATCGATTCAATGGCCGAGGAAGCTGCCGCCATGCTTCTAGCCCACCGTGCCATCGTTTTCAGCCAGCGGCGTCGTCCTCGTCATCCGCAAGTCGCCTCGTCAACTCGTCGTCTTCCACCGATATTGATGAAGAAGTTGAGCCACCATTAGAAGTCGGATGACGACCTAGGGACAAATCACAAACGTGGCAAGCTTTCCGACGTTCGACCGCCATCTTTACACTCACCTTTCAAGCCGACAACCACTCCTGAGGACCGTCGTCAACACCATGGAGCTGGGACACGTCAGCAGTTCATAGAGTGGCTCTACTTCTTAGTCTCTCTTGTCGAACGATGGCGAGCTTGGGGGCGACAGTCCTTCAACAGTTCGCTGCTGTTCTCCCCTCACGCACTGAAGTCCGCCTTCAACACTTCGCTGCCGTTCTCCCCTCACGCGCCGAACTCCAACCTTCAACAGTTCGCTGCTGTTCTCCCCTCACGCGCCGAAGTCAACCCTCCAACACTTCGCTGCTGTTCTCCCCTCACGCCCCGAAGTCAACCCT
>QIAL01000609.1 GCA_003225535.1 Acidobacteriota bacterium
GTCCAAACCGACGACAAAGAGCGAGCTCGCCTCAACTGCATTTCCCATTTGCTCAGCGTGGTGCCATGGAAGGAGATCGTGCAGCAAAAGGTCAAACTGCCGAAGCGACAGAAGCCGAAAGGCTACAAGGATCCGGACTGGAACTATCGCTACATTCCTGAGAAGTATTGAAAATGACAGTCAAGGTTCAGGCGAAGGTTGCCGCACCTCAACTGAGGAGCGTACTTGAGGAAGGTACGGACTGACCGGCTAATGGCGTGGAGACGCTCTCTTGCGATGGTCCTGGACGCAGTCATTCCGCTATGGCTACTCGAGATGATCTTCAAACTGATAAGAGGCGGTTAACTTCATTAAGCGAGTACTTCGAGAAGTTCGCCTGTCAGGAGATCTGAAGGCCAGCGACGCGGGGGAATATCTCGCGCGCGTTGCGCCGCGGTTGCTCGAAGCCCTCTATGCTAGGCCGACTCCATCACGATCTGGTCGCTAGAACTTTCGGTGGCTGCTGTAGCGCTTCTGTCGGGCAGTTCGCTTGATCCAATCCTCGAATTGGAATGTTTGCTACCTACTGCCAGTTGATTGTGGGCCCGCGCACTTCACCGTAGGTGGAGTGGCCAAGTGTCGGCTCAATCGCGGTCGGTGCCATCTGATGCCTTGGCGTCCCGACGACGATTGGTGGTACAAGACATAGACCAGAAGTGGTTGCCCCTTCGTGCCATTGTCCAGTCATTGTCATTTCTGTACGTTCGCCTAGGTGAAAATCTCAGGAGTGCATCAGATTTCGCGAAGTCTGGAACATTGTGATGACGCTGCCCACAGAAGACTGGCGCGAATCTAGTGAAACCGGCGACTGAACCGCTCCGCCCTGGCCAACGAAGGCGTCCCATATCCTCATCAAACTATGCGGAGCAGCTGGACGTGTGTGCGGTGAGGGGACGTGCTCTTAACACTTGAATGTTGCATTTTGTGGGGGTTAGCGAGATGGGAGTTCTTGCCAGGGGTGGGCGCTCATTGAAATACGATGATTTAAGCCCGCAAGTCCGCGTTCTTGTAGTGGATGATCATGAATCGTTTCGACGCTTCGTCTCCACAACACTGGGGAAGCAACCGAATCTGCACATCATCGGCGAGGCACAGGATGGAATAGATGCCATCCAGCAAGCGGAGGCACTGCAACCCGACTTAATTCTCCTGGATATTGGTCTGCCGGGACTGAATGGAATCGAAGCTGCTCGTCGAATCGGGCAAACTTCGTCCGCTTCACGAATTATTTTCCTGACGCAAGAATCCTCTGCCGATGTGGTACGAGAAGCCTTCAACTCGGGCGCATGGGGTTACGTGATTAAGACACAAGCCGGAAGGGAACTGCTAATTGCGGTGGAAACGGTCCTGCAAGGCGAGCGG
Source organism: Acidobacteriota bacterium (assembly GCA_003225535.1). GTDB lineage: Bacteria > Acidobacteriota > Terriglobia > Terriglobales > Acidobacteriaceae > Sulfotelmatobacter. The sequence goes on from QIAL01000609.1 coordinate 1,402, forward strand.
TTTCTAAGCAGCGGATTAGACGGGCACGGCGTCCCCAACACGCCTTAGCGGCAGGCTTGTGACAAAGCCAGAAAAATTGCTGGCGCATTCCTGTAGTCATCTCCGTAACCACGAGACTGGCCTCAGCACTAGAAACCAAACCTCAGCGCTAGCTGTGCGACCCGCGGATTCACAGCCGTGCTGGTTATGAAACCGAATGTCGGGGACGTGCGGTTGGTTTCGGGGTTCGAAAACTGCGGATGGTTCAGCGCATTGTAAAACTCGCCACGAAATTGAAGGCTACTCTTCTCAACGGGCCAGTTGATCGGTACAGTCTTTGAAAACGCGAGGTCAATGTTGGCTTGCCCGGGACCGTTGACGATCCCTGTTTGGCTGTCTCCAAACGCTGTTCCGATGCCATCCGCGCCGATTACTGGTGGAGTTGTAAAACAGGATGCGTTGAAGTAGTTGTTCAGCTTGGACTCCGCCGCCCCGCCCCTCACCAACTGGCTCTTCGTGCATTGGCCGCTGAGTTGTGCCCGATCTTGGCTGATGCCAAAGACGTTGTTGGAATTTGTGTCGGCAATGGTAAGACCGGTTCCAGACTGAACGGTCGCGATTGCAGCTAGAGACCAGCCACCCAGAACGGCGCGCGGCACGCCACGAGGTGGGCTTGGCAGCGCCCACGTCGTGCTAAAAACGAGCCGATGAGTGCGATCGAAACTCGCCCGGCCCCATCGCTGTCTGGGAGAGTTTTGGTCTCCCAGTGTCAGTGCATTTCCACTGGATGTTGAGTTAATGTCAGCGCCATCCGTGTCCAAGGTCTTGGAGTAGGTGTAGGAGGTGAGGAATTGAAAGCCGTGGCTTAGACGTTTTGTCAGGCTCACCTCAAGGCCGTTGTACCAAGAACTGCCGGCGGACTCGAGTTGCAGAAGAGAGTCTGGAGGCACGCCGATTACGGGCACTCGGAGCGAGATATTGTCCCGCGTGTTCTCGGTGATGTTCCTTATCGGGTGGCTCGCGGAAGCCGACAACGCCTGATTCAGAGAGCGTTGACGAACCAGGTGAGTGCCGCGAGTGCCGACGTATCCTACCTCTAGCAGCCACCCCTCGTGTAGTTCAGCCTGAACGTTCAATGAATACTGCTGAATCATGGCAGGCCGAAGGCCGGGCGCGACCGAGTAGATCGTCGTGGTGGTGGTTGGGGAGTAGGCAGGGAACTGAGGAAAAGACTCCGGCGTAGGGAACGGCTGCGGAAAGGGTGCTTGAAATGTCGCATTAGCGTTTGCCAGCCCGGCATTTAACCGAACCACGGAGAACGGAGCGCCAAAAACATTCTGGTAAAAGGCTTGACCGG
>QIAL01000595.1 GCA_003225535.1 Acidobacteriota bacterium
CCAGTGATCTCCGGCGCGGCCATGACGGGTACATACGATCCACTGCAGGTCGCTCTCGCGGTCCTGATTGCAGTATCCACTTCCTACGCTGCTCTCGATCTCGCCGGACGGGTCACAGCAGCGAGCGGTCGCACACGGCTGACCTGGCTGATCGGCGGAAGCACCGCGATGGGCATCGGCATCTGGGCGACGCACTACATCGGGATGCTGGCTTTCCACTTCCCTCAGGAACCCGAAAGCCGTCCCCCTGCAGCCTATGACAAGCGTTTGTCGCGATATTCCTTAGTCTTCAAATAGACGGTGGAAAATGGTCAAACATCTTCTCCACCGATTTGTCGAGATCCTTTAACGCTTTGGCCGATTTGTCGGGTACGGTGTCGGTTGCTGATCCTCGCCAAATCAGTCTCTTGCTTCTGCTATCGAACATGTCGACGACCAGGGAGCCAACCTCATAGTTGTCGACGTAGGTGGTCGCCTCCCCGAAACCACCCCAGCGCCATCCCGGAAACCCGTCGTAAAAAGTCCGCAGTGTGGGCCTTTCGTGGGTGGTGCCTACTGCCATAATCGTCACATCTCCGTCCGACGGAACCTCTGTCCAGCCTTTTTTTGCTAACTCCCTGTTTACCGCCTCCTCAATGCGGTCATCCCAGAGAGGATTCGGTGTCTCGATCTTGCCCCAAGAGTAGGTCTTGTATTGCGAAAAAGTTGCGTGGTGGTCGTAGTCGGTCTTGACTTCGCGAGAAAATGCCGGAAGCGTGATGGCCAGCAGGACGGGGACAAAGAACAGAAAACGGACTTGGACTTTCATATTTTCTCCTTCGTTTTTCCTGTCCGACTCACGACTGCCGGCCGGACGAATCTGCCAAGATCCCAGACTGAACAACTCAGGTTCGACCCTCGACGGTCTAAATTCCAGGGTCTTCAGCTAGCGATCTCTAGCAGGGATGCTAGCGATTAGGGGTGCTTGGGACAATTCCTCAGTAGCACGAACGGGGAATCCGAAACACCGCGTAGCCTCAAATCAATCCCACGTTAGAGATTTCCATAAGACTGTAGCGGTAGCTAGTCGTTCGCACTCGCACTCATCCCTGAATGCTTTCTCGCTTGCCAGTTGGTCCCTACAGCCAAAGTCCTACAGGGCGTTCGGACTAGCGGAGTAAGAGCCCCTACATGCCCTCTCCGAGGTCCGGTTCCGCCTCCTGACCAATTGTTTAAGGATCGCTCTGTCACTACCATCGCGAATGAAAGAAGCACTTGTGCAGCGCCAAAGGCGCTGAAGAGACACGGTGCAAGACTTTCGAAGCTACGGATAAACAGACGTAAAGGAGAACCAGCATGGCAACCGCAACACTTATACACACGGACGAAGAAATTCAGAAAGACGTGCTCGCTGAACTGAAGTGGGATGCTCAGGTCCAGCCCAACGAGATTGGTGTTTCCGTCAAGGACGGAGTAGTTACGCTCACCGGATGGGTGGATTCATATCTTAAGAAATGGGCCGCTGAGGACGCCGCACACCGGGTTGGGGGCGTAAAGGCTGTGGCCAACGACATTGAAGTGAAACTGTTCAGCGAGCGCACGGACGCGGACATTGCCGAGGCTGCGGTCCGTGCGCTGCAATGGGATGCCTCGGTGCCGGCGGACAAGATTCAGATCACGGTTTCCAAAGGTTGGGTCACGCTAAAGGGCGAGGTGAATTGGAACTTCGAGAAACAGGATGCCGAACGCGTGGTGAGACGTCTGACCGGGGTGAAGGGAGTGAGCAATCTCATTACGGTGAAGCCGAGCACAACGCCGTCAGAACTGAAAAAGAGGATCGAGGATGCGCTGGTGCGCAACGCCAAGGTCGATGCCAACAAGATCACCGTTGAGGTCCAGGGCAGCAAGGCCATTCTGAAGGGAGCCGTCCGCGCGTGGGTTGAGAAGGAAGAGGCGGAGCGAGTGGCGTGGTTGGCGCCGGGAGTCACCTCGGTGGAAAACCGGATTACGGTTGAGGTTTAGCGAGGTGGATCGGTGATTAGGGGCGGAGACCTCACCCGCCTCTGTGAGTGAGTTTAGGAGCCATGATGAAAAAACTGATACCACTCGTCGCGACGTTTGCTCTCGCGGGACCCTTGTGGGCAAGTGCAGCGAATACAAAAGTCGAAGAGCGTCTGCAGAATGCTGGTGAGGTTTTGCAGGAGGTCATGAACGCGCCTGACAAAGGGATTCCGCTGGAAATTGTTGAACACGCCAAGTGCATTGCCGTGATTCCTCACCAGATCAAAGCAGGGTTCGTGGTGGCCGCGAAGTTCGGAAAAGGGGTAGGGACCTGCCGTACACAAAGAGGATGGAGCGCGCCGGCATTCTTCACGATTACAGGCGGCGGATGGGGCGCTCAGATCGGGATTGCGAGCATCGACAACGTCCTCATGATCATGAACCAACGCGGGATGGATCATTTGCTCTCGGCAAAATTCCAAATTGGCGCGGACGCTTCCGCCGCTGCGGGTCCGATAGGACGACATGCCGCTGCGGGAACCGATTGGAAGATGGAGACCGAAATTCTGAGTTATGCACGAGCCAGGGGTGTCTTCGCCGGTGTGTCGCTCGATGGAGCGGTCGTGCATCCCGATCAGGAAGCCACAACAATCGTGTACGGCAAGTTGCTTCCGCCCCGAGAAATCCTGACTGGGAAAGTTCAACCTCCTGAAACTGCCCGCTCGTTTCTAGCCGCGGTGCGGGAAGTGGAGGAGAAAGCAAAGAAAGAGTCTTGAGACGTTCAGATTGCAAAAGACAAGGAGATCAACACATGCAAACTTTGCGCAAAATGGCGGCTAAATTGATGGTAGGGGTCCTGACTGCATCGATGCTGTTCCTGTTTTCAACGCCACTATCGGCACAAAAGCAGGAA
>QIAL01000596.1 GCA_003225535.1 Acidobacteriota bacterium
CGTCCAGAGGTAAGATTGCTTCTCGCCGAGCCAATAAAAGAGAATCGCGCCGCCGGCACGACGTGCAATTTCCTGCGGATTCAGAGAGACAGGCTTGAACGTGGTTCCTTTTTGCAACAGACCCAATCCTTCGGCCAAGGTTCGACCACGACTATATTCGGCTACTTGCAGGGCCTCTACGGTCTTGCCCTGGCTCGCGAGGAAGTGGATGTAGTCGTCGTAGATGCCGAGAGCGTTCGAGGGGAATGGCAACTGCAGGTCTTCGCCCTTCAGCGAAGATCGGGCTGTCTCGAAGGTACTCAGGGCGGCGCGATATTCGCGGTCTGCGGACTGAGACTGACTCTCGTCATCGTAGAGCTGGGCGAGGGAGTGCTCGGCCTCCCATTTCAGAAAGACGTGGCTTTTGGGATCCTGTTCAATCTCGCGATATATCTTCTCCGCCTGCTGGGGGTCGTGCATGCGCGCGGCGACGTGACCCTTGACCAGCATCGGATAGAGCACATCGAGACGGTTGCCGTCCTTGGGAACGAGCGCGATGGTTTGGTCGGCATAATCGCGGGCTTGATCAAGTTTTCCGGTGCGCTCCGAGACAAGGGCAAGGGACACGAGGGCATCGATGACGTCTTGCTTATTGGTTTGCTTAGCCAGTTCGAGAGATTGCCGGTAGGACTGCTCGGCTTTGGTGAAGTCCCCTGCATCGAGATAGACATAACCGGTATTTGTGAGCCACGTCACCTCGTAACTGGTTGCGCCAATCTTGTGGGCTCGGTCTCTCGCGTCTGAGAAGAGAGTCAGCGCCTTCTCATGTTCGCCTAGCTTGTAGTACGCCCAGCCTTCGTTCCCCAATGCGTTCTGAGCGATATGGCCTGCATCGATCGCCACTGCCCTCTTGTAAGCAGCGTCGGACCAGTCCATCGTCTCGTCATAGTGCTCTTGCTGTAATGCGGACCAGCCAAGATCCAACAGGGCCGTAGCCTCCTTGAAGGAGTACTTGCTCTCACGGGCCATGTCTAAAGCTTTTCCGAAAAGCTCCCGCGCTGCCGAGAAGCGTCCCCGATTCATTTCCATGACACCACGCTCGAGTAGAACATTGGTACAATCCGAGGATTTTGTGGCGGTGCAGAACTGTTCTCCCTCCAAAAACTTTCGCTCCGCTTCCTCAAAGCGGTTCATGGAAGTGTAAGCAGACCCCTCAAGCCATGCCTTCCTAATAACTAAGTCACCGGGTGGGGAGGTCTTCTCGGACCCGAGAAGCGTCAGCACTCGATCGTTCATTCCGCGCCACGCGAGCGCGTCCGCCTCAAGAAGGAGAAACCTCCACGCCCATTCTGGTCCACGGCTATGAAACCGCCTGTAGCCCGCTTCCGCTTCTTGTTGAGCTGTTAGTACTTGACCATTTCGGAAGGCCTGCATTGCATGGTCGAAGGCGAACTGAGGATCTTTCCATCGAGCGCAACCCGACGAAAAGATGAACAGAAACAGCAGCGGGACCAACGATAGCGTCCTCGCCAACCCGGCCTCATGCCATTTGGCTTTCGAGGAGAAGAATTGAACTTGTCTAGGGCGAAGATCTACGGCGTAACGCTCCCACCAGAACCCCTTCCGTTCACGTTGCAGGTTGCTAACGACGCGCTGCCCGCAGCCAGGCAACCCAACTCCAGGCGAATCATGGTGAGCTTGTACGAATTGTGATTCACCGTCAACTCGGCGAGGAAGATGTTTCCGAAGTCGGGGATGTGAATCACGTGACCGAAGGATTTCGCTGGGGGTGGGATCTGAATGGACACCCCGTCCGCAGCCTTCGCGCTGATATTCTTGATCTCGACATTTTCGACCAATGAACAAGTGACCCCGTCCCATTTGCTGTAGTTCTTCCTTGCTGTACTCGCCTGCTCCTGAATCTCAGCGTGATTCAGAATGAAGCCATGATACTTCTTCGCCAGCAAACCGTCAGCGTCGGTGAGGCGCATTTTCTTCCGGTCTTCTCCGGCCAGCGATTCGAGAGCCGTTTTTAGCCTCTGGTACTGAGCCTTTACCGCGCTCATGAGGTCGGCATTTTGATCGACTGACATCGCATCTTTGCCCGCAGGCCGTTGACCCGCGAGGTCAAGTTTCAGATAAGGCTCTGCTTTGTGGCGGGCAATCCTCAAATTCTCGAAATGCGTGCCCAAGAAAGTGACATGCGGAGAGTACTCATCGGGGAAATGCGTCGTAGAGATTTGCGCCACGACCCGGTCCGCCGTCACGACGTTCAGAACATTCAAGTCTTCCACGACCGATGTCGCGAGCGTTACGGACGCGCCATCGTGCTTGTCGCTCGTATGACCTGAAACCTGAGTATGGGCGGCGGTGTAAGAGATGATTCCCTCCAGCCGAAAATCCTTGGCGTGCTGGGAGAAATAATTCCGTTGCGCCCGCTCTTCGTCGGGCAGGTCCGCGAGCTGACCCTCCAACTTCACGAAAGCCTGCTTCTTAATCTGTTCCTCAAATGGCAGTTTCAGCTTGCCCGTAAGGGCGTGAGCTTCCGCATGGAAATAGTGCGAGGTGCGATTGTCTTTCATGAGTTACGCTCGATCAAGGATTAATTTTGAATTTGTACATCAATCGGATGACGGCTGAGTTCTTTGCTCTCGCCGGCAGGGGTGATCCCATTTACGACGAGAGTGTAGTTTCCGGATTCAAGATTATGACCCTGGACGTAAATCTGCCGGGTGTCTTCGTGGGAGGCGGTTGCAATCTGCCTCGACCACTCTTTCTTCCCCGCGGGATTATACAGGTCCGCGGTATAGGAAGCGAATCCATCTTCCGGAGGAAGATTGACAAGGACTCCGAAGCCTTCGCCCTTGTGCACCTTCATGGAAATCGCAGTGG
>QIAL01000089.1 GCA_003225535.1 Acidobacteriota bacterium
TGTGCCCTCGATCCTGGCTGGGATGTTAGAAGACGGGCGGCTGGCGCAGCATGATTATCCTGGCCTACGTCTGGTCCTCTTCGCCGGAGAGGTTTTTCGTAGTCACTACGTATCGCAGTTGCAATCGGCGGTCCCGCAGGCGGTTTGCGCAAACCTCTATGGTCCAACTGAAACGAATGTGGTCACGTGGTACCGCGTGCCGCGCGGCTTCGACGGATCACAGCCGCTACCGATCGGCCAGCCCTGCGCCTACGCAACTGTGACGGTGGACGCGGCCACCGGCGAACTGCTCGCCGGCGGCGGCTCCCTGATGACCGGATATTGGAGCCGTCCCGAAGATACGCAGCATGCTTTCGTCAGATTGGACGGCAAACGCTATTACCGCACTGGGGACCGTGTGTCGCAGGCGGCTGACGGCAACTACCTTTTCCTCGGACGGCTCGACCGGCAAGTGAAACGCCGCGGTTTCCGGATTGAACTGGGGGAAATTGAGACTGCCCTCGCTGGCTGCGAGGATATACTGGAAGCGGCGGCGGTGGCCGTCGACGACGGGAAGAGGGGAACCGCCATCATAGCGTTTGTCCGCCCCCGTTCTCCCGGCGCCATCACCCTGGTCGAGGTCAAAGCCCACTGTGCGCGGAGACTGCCCCTGTATATGGTGCCCGACCACATCGTATTTCTAAATGCCATACCTACAGGCGGTAGGGGAAAGATCGATTACCTGGCTTTATCCAGAATCGCGAAAACACTGAACCATTCAGGATCAGACCATGCAGCACCAGACCATGGAGATCAAGACCGCAGTCCGGCAATTCATCGCTGAAAACGTTCTGCTCGGTGTCCATCAGACGACCATCGAGGACGCTACGCCGCTTGTCACCGGCGGTCTCATCGACTCTGTCGGCATGTTCGGCCTCGTGGCTTTCCTCGAAGCGCGCTTCAAAGTCGAATTTGTGCCCCGAGAAATTAACGTACATAGCCTCGATACGCTGGACCAGATCGATGAACTGATCCGGAAAAAGCTGGCCGCGCAGAAAACTGACGCTTCGGGTATCGGGCAACAAACTCGATGAGGTGTCACGGTGTGGAACCGGTGGAGATTGCATGCACTGGCGCTGTTAGCGGCGTTGTTTTCGCCTGCGTGCTGGCAACATAAGGAAGCGTTCGAAAAGGCGGCACTCAACCGCGGCGAGATCCAGGTCGCGCGCCTCTCGGAACGCTCCAACCTCATCGTGGAACGCGTTCGTTTCTGGTCCAATGAAATGAACGAGCCCCGCTTTTTCCTGGCCCTGGTCCCCAAGACGCAGGTTGCCCCCTCGGAAGTCTTCATCTTGAATCACGGCTGGCGCGACCGGCCAGAGGACCTGTTGAAACACCTCAAGGTGGACCAGGTGTACGATCAATTGTTGAGCCGGCACGAGGTGCGGCCCGCGATTGTGGTCCTGCCCGACGTTCGCTTCAGCAACTTTTACCGCGAGTACTCTGACCGATACCCATTCCCTAACTATCTAACTTTGGTGGCGGAGGAGGTAGCTGGAACGGTTTCACGCCGCTATGCTGTGCCGATCGAACGACAGCGCTGGGCGATCGGCGGCTTCTCTTTCGGCGGCTACCTATCGCTGGATATAGGACGGCGCTATGCCGGACGGTTTGCCAGCGTCAGCGTGATTAGTGGGCTCGTGGATTCAGAGTGGAGCTACTGGCCATCGCAACCGCCACCGCCCGGCCCCCTCGACTCCCAGGGTCGGGGCAAGCATACAATCGTGGTCCCCGGACCTGTTCCGAGACTCTTCCTCGCCTGCGGATCGGATGATCGTCTTTTCTCCACAATGCGCGACTTGCATGCAAAGCTAACTGAGATCGGCATTCCCCATGTGTGGTCAACTGCGTCGGGTGGGCACACATGGAAATACTGGTCGTCGGTTCTGCCGCTCATGTTCAAATTTCATCTGGCGATTGAAAAAGAATCAGGTTCAGGGCAACCGATCCCCGCAAAAGCCGGCTCGGATCCTTCCGGGTAAGTCGGGGATTAATAAACAATCTGTGACAGAAGTGTCAGGCGTGGGCTGCAGATGCTTGTGCGCTAGCAACTACCGCCGGGATGGCGCGTTGTTTGCGCAGAGCTTCGTGAAAAACCTCGACAGAAACGGGCTCTCCATAGAAAAGCTGGAGCAGCGGGTCTTCGATATCCGAAGTTACGGCAGGGGTTCTCTGACTCTCAACATCGAGTCCCTCTGGCTGGACGAACAACTCCGGCAGCAGATTGCGATTCTCCGTCAGCACGTTGAGGAATTTTTCCAGTGCGGCGCGATGCTCGCGTGTATTTTGCGTGAACTCGACTCCCATGCCTTGGTCCGGATGCATAATTCGCACCACGCCCTGCGCGCGAAGTTCGACTCCAGCGGCACGCATGGAGAGCACCAACCGGCTCGAAACCGGAAACGGCGATGAGATTTCCAGATAGCATCCGCCCACGCTCAGATCGGTGAGTTGACACCGGATCGGAGGATCATCCTGCTCGGCATCGGGAGAATTCTTTTTCAGCCAGTCGCGGAGTTGCAGGGCCACTTCCGGAGGAGTCTGCAGGAACCGAATACCGGCCTGCTCTTTCGTCCCCTCCCACGCGAAGTCGACGGGGATCTCCAAGGGCGTACTTGTTCCCGGCAAAGTAAAGGCAATCTGCCAACGGCCGGTGGGGCGTTTGCGGTTCGGTAGAACAACCGCCATACCACCTTCGCTCAAATCGACGGTGGTCACCTTCATGTTCGCGCCGGCTTCGGAACCTCTCATGATCACGGGAATCTGCACGGCCACGCGGACGTTGCGCCGTCGTTCGCTCTTCATTAACGCCCGCGCCGCGCGGAAACTGGACTTTGCCCGTTCGCTCGATAGCGGCTTGTACAGCACAAAATGCGCACCTATATCAAACACTGCCTTCAGTCCAACGATAGGTTCAACGATGGCAACGGCTACCGCCTGCTTGTTGCACGGGGCTAAGCGAGCGCTTCGCAACACGTCAATCGCGCCGTCATCTGACATGTCGGCGATGATGCCTTCAAAGCGCTGCCGGGTTAGTTTCCTCAGTGCCGTGTCGGAGTTAAGGCACAGATCCACTTCGATCTCGAGGTCACCGAGAACGCGCCGCAGAACCCGTACAATCTTTTCGTCCGAACACAGTAAGAGCGACTTCAGACCCATAGGTAAACCACTTCGAATGAATGGGACTGGCGCCGCCTGCCCGCTGGCAAAGCTGGAAAACGACGCCGCTGACTGAACTCTAGTTCCATCGACCAAACGAGAGCAATGTCCACACCCCGTGGCCTGATTACGGGCGTAACCACGACGAATCTGTGCTGCTGCACCAATTGACTGCTGGGGTCTCATAAGCTCAGCGATCGACCATCGTAATCGCAACCGTTCTTGGCCGTTAAAGCACAATCTCACAAGGACTTACGAATACTTTGCCGGAAACCATGCCCGCAAAATTTCATTGACTTTCAGGCCAAATTGCCGCTAGGATATTAGGTCTCCTAATTAGTATTGCGGCTTCACACGGACACTCAGGAAAGACTTTGTCCGTGGGCTAGTTTTCGAAGAATCCCTGAGCTGCCGTGGAGAATCTTATAGTTGAGAAGATTTTGTAGTTATATTCCCCCAGGCGGAAAGGCAATAGTTCATGGCAAAGAGACGCGGAAATCCAAATTGGGGCAAGCCGGAGCCAATCGGCCCCATTACCCCCACGATCACGGAATTCGAACAAGTTGTGCGTGAGTATAAGCTCTCCCCTGACCAGTATCTGCGTTCGACCCGTCTGCGGGAGTGGGCTCGCCGAAACAAGAACTCGAAGTACATCCCCGAACCTCTTCTGGAAGCTTGGGGTTTCGAGATCGAGTCTACGCTCTAGATGTAGGCTGAGTACGATTCAGGGTCGCTCCCCGGAGCGGCCCTTTGTATTTTGGCAAGATTGTCGGTCTTATGCAGCAGAGGTTAGGTCCAGGCTAGGTTTTGGCGCTAAGATTACCGCGTTGGGGAGTGATTGCGTCAACTCCTAATACCCAAGGCCTAACACCTCACTGATGCTCGATGTCCTCAAAATCCCGCCGACTGAGCTGTTCGCGCTTCTTGTCGCCATCGGCTTCGCTGCCGGCCTGAACCTCTACGCCACCGTAGGTGTTCTGGGACTTCTGGCACGCTTCGGCCATCTTCCGCTTCCCCCGGGTTTGCAGGTACTGCAGAGCTGGGCCGTAATTGCGGGAAGCACCGCACTGTTCGCGATCGAGTTCTTCGCCGACAAGATCCCCGCTTTCGATCTGATCTGGAATGCCCTTCACACCTTCATCCGAGTCCCCGTGGCCGGACTCCTGGCCTACCGCGCCACCAGCCAACTCTCTCCAGAGCATCAACTGCTCGCAGCATTCGTCGGAGCTCTCGTCGCCCTCATCGCCCATGGCGGCAAAACTGCCGCTCGCGCAGTCGTCACACCTTCACCAGAGCCGTTCTCAAACATCACGCTGAGTCTCGGAGAAGACGTGCTTGCGATCGGTTTGACGTGGCTCGCGACGAGGCATCCTTACGTTGCAGGCACCCTGGCCGCCTTGCTGGTCGTGATGATCGTGCTGCTCACGAAACTGGTAATCCGTGCCATGCGCGCCTTGTTCCGCGGAGCCGAACACCAAGTTGCCGCCTGATGTCGCCGGTGCGCCGTTGAATCCAGTGAAGGGGTGATCACGCTGCGCCGACGCTTGCCAGGAAGCGCGGAGCCTGCCGTGCCTTAGTGGCTTGTTCAAATGAATAAGCCAGCTTGACCAGGGTGGGCTCGCTCCAGGCACGACCGCAGAACGAGATGCCGACCGGAAGTCCGAAGATGGACCCTGCGGTCACATTGATGTTGGGATATCCCGCAACTGCCGCCGCGTTCGAGCTACCTCCCGCCGAGTGATCTCCGTTAACTAGGTCGGTCAGCCACGCCGGTCCTCCAGTTGGAGCGACCAATGCGTCCAAGTGATGCTTATCCATGATCGCGTCGATGCCTTCGGTGCGCGCCAATTGATGATTCTTGGCCAAGGCGTCCAGATATGCTTTCTCTGTAAGCGGCCCTTTCGCTTCCGCCTTCACAAATAGGTCCTGGCCGAAATACGGCATTTCCTTCAGACGATTGTGATCATTGAATTCGATGATGCCTTTGAGCGTGCGCACTGGTGCACTGGATTCAAGGCGCGCCAGATAGGCGTTGAGGTCAGCCTTCAGTTCATACATGAAGACGAGTAGCTCGCTGTCGTCGAACTTTCCGAGAGTCTCAATGTCGGCGGGATCGACAAGCGTCGCTCCCTGCTTCTTCATGACGTCGAGCGCCTCTTCCATGAGAGCATCCACTGCGTCATTGAAGCCGAAATACTTGCGTGCCACGCCGACACGCGCGCCCTTTAGTCCATGGGGATCGCAGTATTGGGCATAATCGGATTGCGACTTTCCCGCGCTCACAGCCGTTGCCGAGTCTTCCGTATCGACCCCAGTGAGCACGCCCAGCAGAATGGCTGCATCGCGCACCGTACGGCACATCGGTCCGGCGCCAGCAAGGCCGTTAGAGGAAGACGGGCACACGATGGAGCCGTCTGTTTCGGTGCCAATCCCGACCGCAGCGAGATTTGCGGAGATGCCGGCGCCCGTACCGGAGCTGGATCCGCAAGCATTGCGGTCGAGCGCATAGGGATTTTTCGTGAGGCCGCCACGTCCACTCCAGCCGCTGGTCGAATGACTGGAACGGATGTTGGCCCATTCGCTGAGATTCGTTTTGCCGAGAATCACCGCGCCGGCCGCACGTAGCCTTTGCGCCACGAACGAATCCTTCGGCGGCTTGGAACCGACCAGTGCCAACGAACCAGCGGTGGTCATCATACGGTCAGCAGTATCGATGTTGTCCTTGATCAGGACGGGAATACCATGCAGCGGGCCGCGCGGTCCTTTGGCTTTGCGCTCCTGATCGAGCGCGTCGGCGATGGCGAAAGCGTCAGGATTGACCTCGATGATCGCGTTCACGGCGGGACCGCGCTTGTCGATTTCGTCGATTCGCGCCGTGTATTTCTCTACCAGCGCCCGCGCAGTAAACTTGCCGGACTTCATACCATCCTGCAATTCGGGGAGGGTGATTTCGTCGAGTTCAAAAGGCTTCACGTCGGAAGTGACCGGCTTCGCAGGTGTGATCTCGCGGGCGGCGCCGAGAGCCGGATAGACGGCCGCGGCGGCGCTGGCATTCACGGCACTCTGTAGAAACTTACGACGCGATGGGTTAGTCGAGCGCATGGTTGTCCTTTGAGTCCAGAGAGAATTCGGTTATTAAAACACGAATGGCACGCTGGCTTCACGGACCGGACGCCAAAATCACTACCACAAAGGACACGAAGGACTACGAAGGAGGGTTGTTTGATTTTTCCTTCGTGCAACTTCGTGCCCCTTGTGGTTGAGACTTTCTTGGAGTTGTGAGGCCCTATTTCAGGTGGTAAGCTAGTTTCGTTCATGACTGAGCGGGAGTAGTTCAGCGGTAGAACGCCAGCTTCCCAAGCTGGATGTCGCCGGTTCGATCCCGGTCTCCCGCTCCATTTCAGCATTCCGCGAACAGGTTGCATGCTCTCTCTCTTCTCGTGCAAAATAGCGCATCTTTGACTTTCCGGCAGGCATCATGTTTCTCATGTGCATTTGCATTCCCCGGCACGACTTCACTTGACGGAGTTCCCTCTAAAACGCCCGTGTGTCGTTGAGAATCAATATTCATGCTTCCGAATCTGAAAAGGAATCCGTACATGCTCCACAAAATCTCGCTGACGATATTTATGCTCGCCCTGTCCGTTTCCGTACTCGCACAAGAGTCGCGCGAGTTCAGGTTTCATTACGCATTCACCGTGAAGAATGTGCCGGCGGGCAGGAGTGTTCGTCTTTGGATTCCCACAGCCCAATCCGATGATTATCAGGACATAAAAATCGTTTCCGCCAATGGCGATCTTCCCCTCAAAAAGACTCGCGAGTCCAAATACGGCAACCAGATTTACTTCGCCGAGACGAGCAAATCTACCGCATCGGAACTGCATTTCGACGTCGAGTACGATGTCACTCGACACGAACGGATTGCGCTGAATCCCACGGCCAAGCTGTCTACGGTTGCGCTTGGCAGCAGAGAGCGAAGTCAGGATCTGCAACCCGATGCCTTGGTCCCGATCACAGGTGTCCCAGCCGAACTGGCGGTCAAAGTCACCGCAGGCAAGAACGATTCGCTGGACAAAGCGCGCGCCATCTACGACTACGTTTTCACCACGATGAAATACGACAAGACCGGTACGGGCTGGGGCCATGGCGACGTACTCTACGCCTGCGATGCGAAGAAGGGCAACTGTACGGACTTTCATTCGCTGTTCATTGCGATGGCGCGTTCACAGGGCATTCCGGCGCGCTTCGAGATCGGTTTCCCGCTTCCACCGGACAAGCATTCGAGCGAGATTGCCGGATATCACTGCTGGTCCGATTTCTACATCGACGGCAAGGGGTGGATTCCGGTTGACATCTCAGAGGCGTGGAAGCATCCGGAAAAGCGTGACTATTTCTTCGGTTCCCACGACGTGAACCGCGTGCAGTTCACAATGGGGCGTGATCTGACGCTGAGTCCGGCACAGAACAGCAAGCCACTGAACTACTTTGTCTACCCCTACGTCGAGGTGGATAGTCAGGAGTATGGCAACGTGTCGTTTGCGTTCTCCTTCGCGGATGTCGCGCCCGCAGTCGCAGCAAAATAACCCGGTAACGGTTTCGACGCGTGAGGCGGCGAGATGCAACCACCACAACCGCAGGGGACACGCCGCAAACAGCAGATTCCTCGCACGTCCTCTCCGTGCTCACGCCCGTCTGCGGACGGCTCGGAATGACAAGTTAAGTTGTAGAAATCTCACCCTCGCCCGACCATCTCGCCTGGGCCGGGATCGTGAGGAGGTGACGGCATATCGGGGGGCGTCGTTGGCGGCATGGGGTTGACGCCATCGGCAGGTTTGGGGACGTTTTCAGGGTCTTCGCCGGGACGCCGCAGGCTGGGAGCATTCGCCGGGCGATCCTGCTCTTGTTTCTTGGCCTCGGTTTCTTGATCGGGCTTGGCGAGAATCACTTCCTTCTCAGTGCGGACAATTTTCTCGCCGCCAACTTTCATGGTCTCGATCCGCACGACTTCATCGCCCACGATCCGTACGAAGTCGACGTCCGCCGGGGCTTCGCCATAGATCCACTCTTCGTACTCAGCGTCGCCGTCTTTCTCCCGTACTTTCTTTGGAGCCTTCCCTTTGGCATGCACCACCATCTCTGTGTTCATGCCGACCAGCACACGATGCGCCTTGATCGCTTCTTTCACCTTCGGCGGCACGGTATCGAGATAGGCCTCTTCCTTGTTCCGCGCATTGAAGTCCAACACCGGGTACAACAGCGCTCGCAACTGCGCCGGGCTCATCTCGGGAACATACTTATCGAAGTACACGTCGAGGTAACTTCCATGGGGATTATCGGTCGACTGATCCCGGGATAGCGGTACAGAAGCACCGTTTGCTCCCCCCACCTCGATGTGCTCATACCACTTCTTGCGGTGTACCGCGCCGCCATTGAGGTCGAAATGAATGTAGTTATCTTTGATCCGCACGAAGGAAATGTGGGCCGGGTCACCCGGTTTGATTGACGGTCCCCATAACGTGATGAGCTGCTGCAGTTCCTGACCGTTGGGTGTGGCGATCCCGTCTTTCAGCTTCAAGCCTTTCGAGCCCATCGGGAATTCGGCGCGGGAGTACACAAGCTGGGTCTCGAAATCGCGGATGATCTCAAAGCGCGTCTGCTTGGACATATGGGGCGCATTGGCGGGAATCGTCGGCGATTCCGGAGCAGAGTGCGATGTATCAACAGCAGGTGTCGGTGCTGACTTCGGAGCAGGCGAGGAATTCGCGTTTTGCCCGTAACTTGGCGCAACAATGATGACGGAAAGTGCGAGGAATGCGGCCGGGAAAGGACGTTGCATAAACCACCACTCGACTTATTAGATGTCATTATAGCGCGTGGGAGATAACAACAAAGTTGGAGTCTTGGCGTCGAAATACGCGCCAAGGCTGGCTCGGCAGCGGGCCCTGTGGGCAGTCTGCGGGGCCCTGGGGAGCTATGCCACCTCGATGTTTAACTCTTTGTTACAGGTGGATCGGTGGAAAGCTCGGACACTGGTTAAAGAAAGTCCTTCTGAGAGATTGACAGACTGAGAGTTTTAGGCCAAACTCGCGCTAATAGCGCGCTTTCCGCTGTGCGGCGGATTCGTCTCTGGCCAAAAATTTCTTCCACAAGGCGATTAGGCCCATGGCTACTGCTTCGCGTCAGGCGTCTTCGTCATCCGTTCCCTCGAATGGCGACTTCCCCCGTCCGCTTGATTCCGAACCGGCAACGGTGGAGGAATCCCCCAGTGATTTCGATTTGGTCAGCGTCCTGCGCGAAGCGGCCGCATCTGGCTCGCAACCGCTGTCGGCCATCGCTGACGCCGTTGCCGATGCAGCTCGGGTTTTGAGCGGCGCGGATGGAACCGCCCTAGGGCTTGAGTCACGGGGAATCATCGTTTGCCGTGCGCGCAGTGGGCGCATCGCCCCGCCAATCGGCGCACCCATTAGCACCGAATCCGGCATCTCCGGCGAGTGTTTGCGCACGGCCACTATGCTGGTTTGCCACGATGCCATGACCGATCCGCGCGTGGACACTGAGGTATGCCGCAGCCTCGGAATCCGCTCGGTGGCAGCAGTTCCCGTCCGTGGCCCCGGAACTGCGGCTGGAATCCTCGAGGCCTTCGCCGCACGACCTAATGCCTTCGATGGCGCTGCGCTCGGTTCGCTGAGGGATCTGGCCTTGATCGCCGAAACGGCCTACATGCGAGAAGCGCGGGACCATGGATTGGTGGCCAGGCCGATGCCAACATTCACCAGCCCGACAACTTATCCGACACCACCGCTCGCAACCGAAGATATTCTCGACGGGCTATCCGAGCCAAGCAAAAGGCGTCTTTGGTACGTTGGGGGTGTTGCGGTCCTCCTGTTGTTAGCGGTTGCAGTGGCCTGGTGGAGCTGGCATGTCCCCGCAGACGAAGCTACGATCGGCGGGCAGAGCGTGCACGCGGCCTCCGCAGAGCAGGCGCATACCCAGCCCGTTCGCGAAACCGCTCTTAAGCCAGGACCGGGAGTACCTACTACCCGTTCTGACCGGTCGCGGCCCCAGATTGTCCTGAATGCAGCGGATCTGAAACCGATCGAAGTAAGACCCGACTCCTCTTCGACCTCTGAAACACCTTCCGTGCCAGCAGAGAGCACACCCACGCCAAGCACCAAGAAAACGGATTCCGAGGCTTCGGTGATTGAGCCTCCGTCTGTCGAGCTGACGGCTTCGGTAAACTCCGAGGAACTGGCTCGCCTAACATCCATACCAACGCAACTGCCGTCGGCTGGGCCACGCGTGTCGGAAGGAGTTGTGGAACCTACTTTGATCCACAAAATCGCCCCGAGCTACCCAATGCAAGCACGCACCGAACGGATCAGCGGCAAGGTAGTCCTGTTGGCCACGATTGGCGCCGATGGATCTGTCGGGGAGATTGCGGTGGTTAGTGGATCGCCGATTCTGGCGGAAGCCGCGAAGGAAGCCGTTCGGAAGTGGCGGTATCATCCAGCAATGTTGAACGGCAGCCCGATCCTGATCCAGAAGCAGATTATGTTTCTGTTCACCCTGCCGTAAGAATGCCCTAGCCTGGGACTCAGGACAGGTTGAGCGCCTTGCGGATTGTGCCGCGCTCCTTCTGAATCTTCTCCTGCAAAAGCGTGATCGCGTAGATCAACTGCTCGGGGCGGGGCGGACATCCCGGAACATATACATCGACCGGGATGACTTGGTTCACGCTCTGCACTAGCGCATAGTTCTGGAATACGCCACCTGACGTAGCGCAAGCGCCCATCGACATGACCCACTTAGGCTCGGGCATCTGCTCCCAGAGTTGCCGGATCACCGGCGCCATCTTGTTCGAGACGCGTCCGGCGATGATCATCAGATCACTCTGACGCGGCGACGGGCGAAAGACTTCGGCGCCAAAGCGCGCGATATCGAAGCGCGAGGCGCCCATCGACATCATCTCAATGGCGCAGCAGGCGAGTCCGAAGGTCATTGGCCAGATCGAGCTCTTGCGCATCCAGTTGACAGCGGAATCAAGCGTGGTCAGAACCACGCCCTCCGGCGTCGGATTGCCGAAAGTCAGGTCTCTGACGACCTTCTTGCCGTTTTCGACGTCAACGTAAGGACCAAAATTGAGTTCGCGAGACATATAAAACATTCTAAACCACGCTGGACATGGACGGTTCTGTAACTCTGTGTTCCTCCGTGACCTCTGCGGTTGGACTGTTGCTTAAGGATTCACCACTACTTTGCCGAACATCTGGCTCTTCTCAAGGTATTCATGCGCCGCACGGATTTCGCTAAGCGGAAATGTGCGATCCACCACCGGTTTCAGCCGTCCTGCGAACACGTGCCCGAGGACTTCGTTCAATTCACCCATGGTCCCCATGTACGAACCCAGAATCCGCAACTGCCGCGCGAACAGATGCCGCAGGTCGATCCCAACACCAGGCCCGGTCGTCGCGCCGCAGGTCACGAGCGTCCCGCCGGTCTTGAGGCATTTCATGCTTTCATCCCATGTAGCCGCGCCCACATGCTCGACCACGATATCGACGCCTTCTTTGCTGGTAATCTTGCGAACTTCTTCTGCGATTTTCTGCTTGTAGTGATTAATACCGTGATCCGCGCCGAGAGCCCTTCCCTTTTCCAGCTTGGACTCATCTCCTGCGGTGGTAATGACACGGCAATGAAACATCCTTGCAATTTGAATCGCGGCGATGCCAACACCTGAACTGGCGCCAAGCACCAGCACCGTTTGCCCGGGACGCACTCCGGCCAACCCAACCAGCATGTGCCAGGCGGTGACGAATACCAGTGGCACGCTCGCGGCTTGATTGAAGTCGAACGAGTCGGGAATCGGAATAAT
Source organism: Acidobacteriota bacterium (assembly GCA_003225535.1). GTDB lineage: Bacteria > Acidobacteriota > Terriglobia > Terriglobales > Acidobacteriaceae > Sulfotelmatobacter. The sequence continues at coordinate 12,071 of QIAL01000089.1, forward strand.
ATTCGCGCCCGAGGCTGCGAACAACTCGCAGTTTCCGCCATCGACCGCATTGCCCAGCACGGTAAATTCGCGGCACTGGTTCTGCACACCGGCGAGACATTTCGCGCAGTGTCCGCAAAAATGCATCGGGGCAACCAAGACGCGCTGGCCCGGCTTGACCCCTGTTACGTACTCGCCCACTTCCACCACTTCTCCCGCAATGTCGCTACCGAGGATGTGCGGTAGCTTCACGCCCGGAAGCCCTTTGCGCACCCATAGATCAAGGTGGTTGAGGGAGCAGGCTTTCACTCTCACCAGCACCTGATCTTTGCGCAGCTGCGGATCGGGAATGTCTTCGTAAGTGAGAACTTCGGGCCCGCCAAATTGATGGATGCGAACTGCTTTCATGGAAGTGCTCCTGCTGCAATTTGAGCCTTCAAGCTAACACACTCAAATCAAGGTGGCAGCGGTTTAAACCCATAAAACACGAAGGTCCACGAAGGAGAACCTGCCGATTGCTCTCCTTTGTGTACCTTCGTGTCCCTTGTAGTAAATGAATTCCGCGGATGTAGAATTCCAATCGAGTGACGATGCCTATGCTGACGCGAATTCATTTCGGACTTTTGTTTCTCGTCGTATTGTTCCCGGTCGCCATCACTGCTACCCAGGAAGAGGAAGGGCATGGTCCACCGACTTTAGCCGTCGGATCCGCAGCGCCCGATTTCTGCCTCAAAGGTGTGGACGGGCAACGGCACTGCCTGAAAGATTACGACTCCGCAAAGGTTCTAATGATCGCTTTCATCTGCAATCACTGTCCGACGTCGCAGCTCTATGAGACCCGCATCAAGCAGATTGCCGAAGACTACAAGGATCGCGGCGCCGCCGTGGTTGGCATTGAGCCTAACAATCCCAATGCAGTGCGACTCGATGAAATGGGTTATACCGACGTTGGCGATTCATTTGACGAGATGCAGATACGCGCTGAATATCGGCATTTCAGCTTCCCTTACCTCTACGACGGCGAGGACCAGAAGATATCTAACCTGTACGGACCCACCGCGACGCCGCATGTCTTCATCTTCGACTCGGGTCGCAAACTGCGTTACGAAGGACGCGTGGACAACAACCCCCGAGAGCCGCTTGTCACTCGGCGTGACGCTCGTCTGGCACTCGACGCCGTGCTGGCCGGCAAGCCTGTTGAGATCCCCAAGACGCCTGCGGTCGGCTGCTCCACCAAGTGGCTGTATAAAGAGGAAGGCCGCCGCGAAGAGCTGGCCGAGATTGAAAAGAAACCGGTGACAGTAAAGCCGGTTTCAATCGACGATCTGCGCACGCTGCGCAAGAACACGACCGGCAAGCTGCTGCTCGTCGACTTCTGGGCGACATGGTGTGGCCCCTGCCGCAAAGAACTGCCTGCATTCGAAACCATGTACCGCATGTACGGACACCGCGCATTCGACCTCGTAACGGTCAGCATCAACTATCCGGACGAAAAGCCAGGAGTTGAAAAAGTACTGCAGGCAGAGCACGCCACGAGCACGAATCTCATCCTCGGATCAACTGAGCTTTATGCGCAACTCGCGGCGTTCGATCCTGCCTGGAACGCGGCAGTGCCCTACACGTTGCTGATCCGGCCGGATGGCACGATCGCGTACAAGGCGCAAAGCACGAACGTCGATCCGCTGAAGCTGAAGCGCTTGATCATCGCGAACCTGGCAGATGATGACTACATCGGACATCAGGCGTACTGGAAAGTGCCCGTCGACGCGAAGAAGTGAGCCCAACCTTCTCTTTCACGGTGTAAAATCACTCCCTCGCTTGCACCTGATTCGAACCGGCGGCTGCCCAGGAGATCTCATGGCACGAATCACGAACATGCCTCGCGGCGTCTTGCCGATGTGGATTTACGATGTAAGCCATCCCGTGAGTTGGAAGTGGTTTCAATATCGCGACGACGTTTTATTGGTGCAATACGCCTTGAACAAAGTGATGGCCAAGGACAAGATACTCGACTTTAAGGGCAAGGCCACTCGCGGGCCGCTGGGCCCCGAGTATCCGCCAGTCGCACCGCTGAAGATTGATGGCATTTACGGTCCCAAGACTCATGCGGCCGTTCTCAACTATCAAATAGGCAGCTCAACGGTGCAGGCCGACGGTGATGTGGACCCGGTCTACAAATATATTGCGGGGCTTACGGGGGATCCGATTTCTCCCCGAAATCTGACGATCATTACCACATATTCTCGCTTCACCATGTTCAAACTCAACACGGACATTCTTAGGCTCTACGGCAGCTTAATGGACGACAACGAACTGCCGCCAGAGGTACAGACCGCCCTGCGCAAGCAGCCGTCGTGAGAGATGTTTGTGCTTGAGCGGATCTGTTCAGTGATTCATAATCTTCGTACGGATGGATATCTACGAACAAATCGTCGAACTTCGCCGCCAAGGCCGCCGCGGGGCAGTGGCGACGATTGTCAACGTGCGCGGCTCAATCCCTTCTTTTCAGACCGCCAAGATGCTGGTGCGCGATGACGGCTCGATTGTCGGCACGATTGGTGGAGGATGCGTGGAGGCTGACGTCTGGCAGGCAGCCCGCGAAGTGATGGAATCGGAGAAGCCTAAAACCTTAAAGTTTGACTTGAACCAGGATCCGAAGTACGACACGGGTCTGGTTTGCGGCGGCACGCTCGAGATTTTCGTAGAACCGGTGCTTCCTCCAGCGCTACTTTACCTTTTCGGTGCAGGTCATGTGGCGAGCAACCTTTGCAGGACAGCGGTCCCAGCCGGGTTCGACGTTATCGTCACCGACGACCGCTCGTCGTACGCCACCAAGGAACGCTTTCCTGCCGCCAGCCAGGTACATGCACTCGAGTTCGATGAGGCGATGCGGAAGCTCGATCCCAACGAATCGTCCTATATCGTAATTGTCACTCGCGGCCACCGCGACGACATGCGCATCCTGCGCTGGGCTGTGCAAACGCGCGCTCGCTACGTTGGGATGATTGGTTCCAAGCGTAAGGTGATCAGTATCTTTAAGACGCTGCAGGAAGAGGGCCTGCCCGCGCATCTTTTCGACCGGGTTCATTCGCCGATCGGGCTCGATATCGGGGCCGTAACCCCGGAGGAGATCGCCGTAGCGATCACTGCCGAGTTGATCGCGTTTCGCCGGCATGCCACGTCAACCAAGTGCTCGACGACGAGAAGACCCGCTAGGTCGAAAATCGAAAACCTGGAACCACGAAGGACACTAAGGTTGACGAAGGAACTTCGGGTTTCCCTTCGTGGCTCTTCGTGTCCTTTGGGGTTAAAGCTTTTTGCGTTCCGGGTCACTGACATTCTTCCGACTTTCTGCTATCTTCCGCACCATGTCCCGGTCGGTTAGCTTCGCGGGCGTCATTCTCGCTGCCGGAGAATCCTCGCGCATGGGGCGGGACAAGGCGCTGCTGCCATGGCCGCCAACGTCTGACCTACAGGTTCCATCGTCGGAAAGCTTTCTTTCCGCAGCGATCCGCTCCCTTGCCCTTTCGACCGACTTCGTGATCGTCGTCGCCGGACAGAACGAGGCGGCCCTGACGCCAATCATCTATAGCAACGGAGCGTCGATAGTCGTCAATCCCGATCCCAGCCGTGGCCAGTTCAGCTCCTTGCAAGTAGGCCTGCGCGAAGTGCTCAACCGCGGACGCGACGCGGCCTTCATAACTCTCGTGGACCGGCCTCCGGCAAATGCCGCGACCGTCCAGACGCTGCGCGATTCGTTTGAAGCTTCTCCGCAGACTACATGGGCTCTGGTTCCGGAATTCTCGGGAAAACATGGTCACCCTTTTGCAGTCGGCCGCGAAATGATCGAGCGCTTCTTGCGTGAGCCAGTGACAGGCAATGCTCGCGAAGTTGAGCACCGGCACCAGGAACACATCCAGTATCTTGCTGTGACTGACGCCAACGTTGCCCTGAACATCAATACCCCGCAGGACTATGAGGCATTGCTGGCGGGCAGATAATGATGAACACGCAATGGAACGAAGAAACTAGAGATCCTGAAAGCTGCAAAGTTGCGCCTTCAATTGCGCATTCCCTCTCGCGCACGGTATCGTCAAAGTGCATGGATTACTCGAGAACAGAAGCCATCTATCCGACCGCCATCCAGTTCATTGAATCCGTTTTGCAGCTAGCGCCGCGCGTCGCAGCCTTCGACTGCGACGGCACACTCTGGTCGGGCGATGCCGGTGAGACCTTCTTCGGTTGGGAACTCAAGCGCGGCGTCGTGTCGCAAGAAGTCGGCCGCGCCATGCGCGCACGCTATGCCGAGTACAAGGTCGGCAACGTAAGCGAAGAGGATATGTGCGGCGAGATGGTCACCATGCACAAGGGACTTTCGGACTCGGCAATGATGGAAACCGCAACGGAGTTCATGACCTCGCATTTCCCCGGGCGCATGTTCTCCGAGATGAAACAATTGGTTCAGCAACTCCACGGGCAAGGCTGCGAGATTTGGGCGGTGTCGTCGTCGAACGAGTGGCTCATCCGCGCCGGCATGAAGGAATTCGATATCCCCGAAAACAGAATTCTGGCGGCGAAGGCGGAACTCGATCATGGGATCGTGACCGATAAACTGGTACGCGTCCCGTCTGGGCCGGGTAAACCGAAGGCCTTGCGCGAGGTCGTGGGTAAGGAGATTCACGCGGCGTTCGGCAATTCGCGCTGGGATGTCGATATGCTCGCGATGGCCACGCATGCTTTCGCCGTGAATCCGAATCCTGATCTTGAGGCCACTGCGCAAGAGCATGGATGGACGATCTATTTCCCCGACGGAACCAGCCGGCGGTAAGCGATGTATTCCTCGCAACTCCTCGATCACTTTCAGAACCCGCGCAACGCGGGAGATCTGTCCGACGCAGACGCAACTGTGGAGATTGAGAATCCTGTGTGCGGAGACGTGATCCGACTCAGCGTGAAGTTCGATGCGGACCGGATCGCCGAGATAAGATTCAAGGCCAAGGGATGCGTCCCGTCGATGGCCTGCGGGTCGGCGCTGACGGAAATCGTGATGGGCAAAACTGCCGAGGAAGCCGGCCGGCTCGCCAGAGAAGATCTAGTACGCGCCGTTGGCGGACTGCCCCCGGCATCGAGCCATGCCGCACAGTTGGCACTCGATGCGCTCACAGCCGCGCTCGCACAAATAGAGCATGGGTGACCACCTACTCAGACTTGTGTTCATCTCTGCGTTCTCCGCGGCTTTTCTCAGCGATCTCTGCGGTAAAGACTTGAACTTCGACTTCACCCGGATTCGATTGCTGCGAAGACTCCCCAGAGCAAGCCTCAAGGCAACTGGTTCAGATAGCACGGCCCGCTGGTGCTTTGCACAGGAGGTGTGGGCGGCGTCATCCAGGGCGGAGCATTGAAGTTGAAGAACTGCGTCATGTTGATCTGTGCGGCGTCGCGCATGGTTAGAGCCGGCAGATTGAACCGAGTCTCGATCAGCTTCAAGATCGCCGTAAAATCCGCGATTTGGTGGTTCACGTAATGCTTCTTGGCATAGGGCGAAATCACAATCAGCGGTACTCGATATCCCGTGTAAGTGAAATCGCAGGTTGGTCCTGTTGCGCCCGTGCAGATGTCGTTCGGCAGTAAGTCCACCGGCTTGATCCCGTCCGGACTCGTGGCCGGCTTCGCAGGCACGTGATCATAGAGGCCGCCGCCTTCATCGTAGGTAAGAATGAATGCCGAGTCCTTCCACGAAACGCTCTTCATGAGGGCGTTGACCAGCGATGCAACATACTTCGCGCCCAACTGAATGTTGATCGGGTAGGGATCTGAATCGGATCCATGTTCGTCCAGCCCTGCGGGCGATGCAGGCTCGATCATCGCCACCTGCGGCAGGGTCCCGTTCTTCACGTCAGTAAAGTACTGTGAGATCGGAACCAGCTTGTTGGGGTAATTCTGAGGAATGGTATGTCCCCATTGGAAGTTCTGGATGTAACTGTATCCCAGCAAGCACTGTGCAGTCGGATTTGAGGCACATGGGGTGTTCTCGGGGTTCACGTAAATCTTCCAACTGATCCCGGCACTCTGCAGAACCTGGAAAATCGGCTTCGCAGTGAGCAACTTCTGGTCTTTGCTGTCGGTTCCAATCGGATAGACATATCCCCGCGAGGTCGCGGCAACCAAATAGTCGCGGTTGGAGGAAGTACGCGTCATTACCGGTGCAAACCAGCGATCGGATGTCGAGAACTGCGATGCCATGTAGTAGTAGTAATTCAGGTCGCTGTCGTCGTAGTAGCCCATCACGCGAATACCGTCGGTGTCGTAGAACGGCGGGTTGTTGTTGCGGGCATCATGGGCACCGGTGTAGACGTAGCCGTTCAGGGCCGGGCTGGCAGACAAGGGATTGTGAAGGTTCCAATCCACGTGCCCCTCGTTCCACGATGGGCTGGGATTCTCGATGCACTGCGTGATCAGGTGATACGAAGCGACGCGTGGGCTCTTGTTGTCTTCGATGCAATCATTGGGTGGAGGATACGCGGGATCGCATCCCGGATTGGTCCGCGGCGGATGATACAGGGGTGCAGCGCCCGAAGTTGGATTGAACTCGGGCAGACCGTCGAAGGAAATGTCGGAAAAATTGTTGTTGCGCCAGTACTGCCGCAGGGCTCCGAAGTAATGATCAAGGCCGCGGTTCTCCTGCGCCATGAAGATGATATGGTTCAGGACGTTAACGGTCTGAGTCGGCGTCATGGATTGCGCAGAGGTCTCAGAAGTTTGAGCCCAAACCGCAAACGGACTCAGCAGTGCAAGATAGAACGCTAGCGCAACGATATGGAGAAATTTGGAGTTCAAGGAATTCTCTCGGCGTGCCGCATTTAAGAGCGTCGTTTAGATGTACTCGCCCCCTCGACGGTTGGCGCCTAACTTAAAGCGGCTCACGTGCACGCATGCTGTCGTCACGTTTAAGATGGATTTGTGCCGCTGGACCATACTCCGCAGCGAATTGCCTGCCTGCAGCCGAGCGCGACTGTGATTCTCGACGCAATTGGACAATTGCCGCGCGTCATCGCGTGTACGCGCTACTGCGCCGACGTTGTACCCGCCGTCGCCAACGGGTCACGCGCGATTCTTCCGGACTCTTGGACCGCAGATTCGAAACAGATCACCAGCGTGCGTCCCGACCTGGTGATCGCGGCAGTTCCCTTCCAGGAGAAGGCGCTGGCTGAAATTTTGAAATCGGGTGCGCGATTCCTCGGACTCGCTCCGAAAACGTTAGCTGATATCTATACCGACATCGCCACGATTGCCGGCGTTGTCGGAGATCCCGACCGTGGAGAAGAAGTCGTTCAAGCCATGCAACAGCACATCGAATCAGTTCGAGCGCGAACCGCGGCGGCAAAGCGCCCAAGAGTTTTCTGTGAAGAGTGGGGAAAGCCGGTGATCGCGTCGCAACCGTGGGCGGCCGAACTTATCGATGCTGCAGGAGGAGAGTTCGCGGGAACACCCGCTTGTCAGCACTCAAATGATGAGATCATCGCCCTCAATCCCGACGTCATCATAGCCGCTTGGTGCGGAGCAGGGGATCGCGTTCCGTTGGAAAAAATCGTCGCCGATCGCGAATGGGAACGAACTTCAGCCGCGCTCTCAGGCCGCGTCTTCTGCATTCGTGACGAGTTTCTGAATACCCCTGCGCCCACCCTGCTGCAGGGCCTCGACGCCTTGGCTTGGGCGATTCATCCGGATGTGTTCCCACGCACGAAAGGAATCCGGCAGATTACCGGTGTTCGCGGTACTTACGCTGAAAATCCGACATGCTAGGTTAAGATGGATGAATCCCGTGAGCACTCGACTGGAAGAAGTACGCTCGGAAATCTCTGCGTTGGCAGAATCTTTGCCCACTGCCCATGATCTGATGCGGGCCATGGTAAAGCTGCTGCATGACCGGATGCTCAAGTACAACTGGGTCGGATTCTACTTGCTGGAGCCGGGTGCGCAGCCACCGGTTCTGGTACTCGGCGCCTTTGAAGGCGCAATGACACCGCACACGCGGATCCCTCTCAACCAGGGCATCTGCGGCGCAGCCGCTTCCAGCGGGCAGACGGTTGTGGTGGACGACGTCGCTAAAGATCCTCGCTATCTCGCCTGCTCGCTTGAAACCAAGTCAGAAATCGTCGTTCCAGTTTTTGCCCACGGGAAAGTCGTCGGCGAACTCGATATCGACAGCCACTTCCCCGCCGCCTTCACGGCTGAACATCAGGAATTCGTGCAGCACTGCGCCACTCTCGTGGGAAAGAAACTGGAAGCAGCCAGAGCATGAGAGCTGCTGAGTCATGAAACGTGTGGTGGCGGCCCTTATCATGCGGGACGGCAAGCTGCTAGTGTGCCAGCGAACAAGGCATCAGACGATGCCATTGAAATGGGAGTTCCCTGGCGGAAAAATCGAAGAAGGCGAGCAGCCACGCGATGCGCTGCGCCGCGAACTCGATGAAGAATTGGGAATTCAGGCAACCATTGGAGACGAACTGGCGCGCATTCAACATGAATATCCGAACGGCGGCAAGGTGGAACTGCGCTTCTTTATCGTTCACGATTACAATGGTGAGCTCGAGAACCGCATCTTCAAAGACATTCAATGGGCCGAACCGAAGGATCTGCCCATGTTCGACTTTCTCGAAGCCGATCTCACCCTAGTCAAGGACCTCGCCGCCGGGAAACTGCTTTAACGAATTAGCCACCCGCCCCTTTAGCCGATGCAAACATCCATGCCAGCGAGAGCGCGACTACGATGATCGTCGTCGCCCAAGCAACAATATTGAACAACCGCGTGTTTGTGTATTCTCCCATCAACTCTTTCTTGTTGATCAAAATGAGCATGAAGATCAGCACGAATGGCAGTACAACTCCGTTAAGCACCTGGGACCAGATGACGATCTTCACTAGCTGGTCTGAGGGAATCACCAGTACCAAAGCTCCGCCGGCAACGATGAGCAGCGTATAGAGCCAGTAAAAGACTGGGGCTTCTCCGAACTTCAAGCCGACCCCGGATTCGAATCCTAACCCTTCACATACTGTATAGGCAGTGGATAACGGCAAAATCGATGCTGCAAACAGAGATGCATTGAACAGACCTACGGCGAAGAGAATATAGGCGTACTGGCCAGCAAGAGGCTTCAGCGCTGCGGCGGCATCGGCGGCGTAGCGGATCTCACGGAAGCCATGGACCCACAAGGTGGCTGCGCAGGCTACGATAATGAACCACGCTACAACGTCCGTAAAAATACAGCCAGTGACGACATCCAGCATCGACGCCTTGTACTGCCTCCGGGTGACTCCTTTTTCCACAATGGAGGCCTGCAGATAGAACTGCATCCATGGGGCAATGGTAGTTCCGACTACGCCGATCACCATGAACAGGTATGCCTGGTCGCGAAAAGCGCGGATTTCCGGAGGTCTAACCGTGGCGATGACCGCGTCCTTCCAAAAAGGATGAGCGAGAACTCCAGCGAAGATATAGGTCACATAAAAGAAAGAAGCTGCCAGGAAAACCTTTTCCACACTCTTGTATTGCCCCTTCACCACGATGAGCCAGACAATTACTGCGCAAATAGGAACGGTATAAATCCGGGGCAATCCGAACAGTTCCAGGCTGGTAGCGATTCCAATAAATTCGCTAACCACATTTCCAAAATTGATGACCAGGATGCCGAGCATCATCAGAAACGTGATACGGAGCCCGAACTCTTCGCGAATCAGATCGCTGAGTCCCTTGCCGGTGACCGCGCCCATGCGCGCGCACATCTCCTGCACCACGATCAGGGCGATCGTAATCGGAATCATGGTCCACAGCAGAAGATGTCCGAATTGCGCCCCGGCGGACGAATAGGTAAGGATGCCGCCGGCATCATTGTCGACGTTTGCAGTAATGAATCCCGGCCCGACTACGGCAAAGAACAACAGGATCCGGATCTTCCAACGCTTCAGGAACTTCATGCACACTTTTCGAAGACATAAAGGTGGAGCGATTTAGATGCAAGCGACGGGACAGGATAAACGCATTGAGGGAATCTGGCCAAACAAAAAGCGCTTTCGGGTGTTGCATCTTGAGTTGCGGTGGACTTGGGACTTGGGTCTTGGACCCGGGGTTTGGAAGATACTCTCTAGAAAATCTCGATGTGGATCTCAGAGTTCCAATACCCAAAGCCCAAGATGGCTCTACAGCTTTGCCCGCAGCATGCTGATCACGTCGTCGGAGGTAATCGCGCCCGTGAGCTTGTTATGTTTATCGACAACCGGAAGCGTCTGCAGATTGTACTTGTCAAACAATTCCGCTACGTCCATTTCCGTGGCTTCTTGATAGGCCAACACGAGTGGTTCCTGCGCCAGCGAAAGCATGGGGTCTGACGACTGCGCCAGGACGATCCTCGCAAGGGGGACCGCGGCAACCAGGGTACCGTTGGAATCGACCAGGTAGATGGTGCTGATGACTTCGACGCCCCCTTCGAATTCCCGCAACGAATCGATCGCGTTCTGCACGGTCGCATTAATCGGAAGCGCCAGGAACTCCGTTGTCATGCGTCCAGCAGCGGTTTCTTCCTTGTGCTCCAGCAGTTCGACGACGTCCTGCTGAGCTTCTGGCTCCATCTGGATCAGGATCTGCTCGGTTTGGTCTTCTGGCAGGTCGGCCAGCAGGTCGGCGGCCGCATCCGGATCCATTTCTTCCACGATGCCGGCAGCTTTCCCCGAATCGAGCGATTCGACGATCGCCTTCTGCACCCTGGGCTCGACTTCCTCGAGCGCCTCTGCGGCGGTCTCTTCGTCTAAGGTTTGGAACACAGCTTGGCGCTCGTCGGGAGCCAGTTCCTCGACGATATCCGCGATGTCGGCGGGATGCAGTTTGGCCAAACCTTCATGCGAAATCTTGAGTTTGACGCGTCGCGCTGGATCGGTTTCGATCAGATCGACAAAGTCCCACGGAATGCTACGAGCCGGAATCTTCCCTAACAGAGCATGCAGAGCGATTCGGGGCGCAACTCCACGCAACAGGCGACGGACCGCGCCACGGGCCCCCACGTCGACCGACTGTACTCGCAGAACGGGATGTTTGGGGTCTTTTTGCGAATCAAATTCAAGGTCAACGTCATTGACACGGACGACTTTCCTCCCGTTTACGTCGATGACCTGCTGGTCGAGCAGGTCTCGCTCGAGCAGGAAGAGTCCCTCGGTTCCGTTGGCCGCTGACCACTCCCCGGCGGCCGTCGTGGCTCGCACTCCCCCCTCAATCGCGGAAACCGCCGTAAAAGGTAGCATACGATTGCCGGTCTTGGTTCTGATGATGAGCGTTGAAACCCGCGTCCGGTCTTCCTGGGGAGCAATTGCCACCTCGCGCACGCGTCCGGCCGCGCCCGACGGGTCATACACTAGGGCGCCCAGCAATTCGGTCAAGGCCAGAGTCGTCATCGGGTAGAGAATAACCGACTGGCGCGGCGTTCGGAACGAAAATTTGCAGCCCATCTTGGGGCTTTCGGCTTCTGCCGGCGGCAAACCGGCGGTTGGCCGGGGTTCGAAGGATTTTCTCCGCGTGCTCGCGTCCGCCTGACGATTGGAGTGCTGCCTCGCGACAAGCCTCTATAATGTAGCGTGCGCGTTATCTTCGACATCTTCGGCCAGACCCTGCAGACTCTTTGGGCGCACAAACTCCGTTCATTCCTTACCATGTTTGGCATTGCATGGGGCGTGGGTTCCCTGCTCCTGCTGGTTGGATTGGGCGAAGGATTCCGTTCCGGCAACCGGAAACAGTTCGACTCTATTGGCGAGAATGTCCTGTTTATCTGGTCGGGACGCGCCCCGGTGGTCCAGGGCAGCTTCACAGCATTGCGCCAATATTATTTGACCATTCGGGATTACGAAGATGTTCTTCTAGAATGTCCAAGCATCGGAGGTGCGACTCCGGTCATTTCTCGCGGCGACATTCGTGCCGTCAGCGATTACTTTCAGGCGGGCGGCCAGATCAATGGAGTGCGCCCCGACTTCAGCCGCATCCGCTACGTCCCCATCAATGACGGGCGTTGGCTCAACGAGATGGATGAACAGCAGACCCGGCGTGTCATCGTCCTGGGAGACGAAACGCGGCGAACACTCTTCTCCGGCCGACCCTCGATTGGAAGCACGATTCTTCTGAATGGCACCCGCTTCGAAGTGATCGGAACTCTGCAGCGCATCGGGCATGGCGACAACAACACGCAGAACCTCAAGAACTACATCCCGTTCAGTACCATGCACCAATATTTCCCGCCGCTGAATGCCGGGATTGATACCAATGTCATCTCGCAGATCAACTACCAGCCCAGATCGCGGGCTTTGCACGAAACGGCGAAACAGGAAGTACACAAGATCATCGCCCGGAACCATGGCTTCGATCCCCGCAATCCGGATTCGTTCGACGAATGGGACACTGTAAAGACAGTCGACCAGATCGGAAAAATCTTCGACGCCATGAACATGTT
>QIAL01000597.1 GCA_003225535.1 Acidobacteriota bacterium
TGCCTATCGGGGAAAGCACTCATCAAGATAGCCGAGCGCGAATTCGAACTCGGGCCGTATGACGCGATTTACATTCCGCGGGACAGCCAGGTTGAACTGAAGACGGAGAACCAAACTGATGTTGCGGAGTTTTCCGCCGAAGTCGAACACGGCTATCCTCTGCAGTTCGTGTCCTATGAAACCGTTTCAAAGGATCCGTCCTTGCGATTCCTCACTGGCGGCGCCGGAAACACGCGCGATCTGAATATTCTCATTGGCAAGAATGTGCAAGCGGGCCGGCTGCTGATCGGATTCACATTCTCCGAACCCGGAAACTGGACAAGCTGGCCTCCGCACGAGCATGCCAAAATGCTGGAGGAGATGTATGTATATTTTGCTATGCCGGAGCCAGCCTACGGAATTCAACTCGTGTACAACAACACGCAATATCCGGAATTGTTGACCGTTGTGCGCGATGGCGACGCGGTTCTGATGCCGAGCGGATATCACCCCAACGTGTCCGTGCCAGGACACCGGATCGGCTTCCTTTGGGCTATGGCTGCCCACCGCGAGGTTGCGGACCGGCAGTTTGGCGTTGTTAACGTTCAGCCGGCTTTTCAGCAGGGCGCATCCGGACTGGAAGCAGCCCGAAAATAAAAGAGTTCCCTCGAAATGCGCGCACAGCCCGACAAACGTGAACCGTGAGCCTTGAAGCGTTCCAACTGGATGGCAAGAATGCTCTGGTGACAGGTTCACACAAAGGGCTCGGCGCTGCCATTGCCGTGGCTCTGGCAAAAGCCGGCGCCAACGTGGGCTGCCACGGTCGAGATCCGAATCCAGGCTCGGCCTGCGAAGAAATTCTTGCTGCCGGCCGCCAGACGTTCTACTTCTCTGGAGATTTGGCGGACGCCAAGGTGCCCACCGATCTCATCGAAAAGACAATCGCGGAGTTTGGCTCCGTCGACATTCTTGTGAACAATGCGGGAATGATTCGAAGAGCTCCTGCGGCGGAGTATCCGGCAGAATTCTGGGATGAACTGGTCGCCGTGAACCTTACGGCGGTGTTTCGCCTTTCACAGCTCGCCGGACGGCACATGCTACAGAAAGGAACGGGCGGCAAAATCCTGAACATTGCTTCCCTTCTTTCCTTTCAAGGAGGGATTCTTGTTCCCGCGTATGCAGCGGCGAAGGGCGGAGTCGCACAGCTAACGAAGGCCCTCGCGAACGAATGGGCTTCCAAAGGGATCAACGTGAACGCGATTGCGCCGGGATATATGGCCACGGACAACACCACCGCATTGCGAAATGACCCGGTCCGTAGCCGCCAAATTCTGGATAGGATTCCTGCGGCCCGGTGGGGCGAACCATGCGATATTGCAGGCGCCGCGATATTCTTATGCTCATCCGCAAGTGACTATGTGCACGGACATGTCCTTGCCGTGGACGGTGGATGGTTGGCTCGGTGAAGTGGCGATTGCAGGGTGCGAATAATTCGGA
>QIAL01000598.1 GCA_003225535.1 Acidobacteriota bacterium
GCAAACAATCAGGCTGAAAACGGCATCTTCCTAAGCTCCGTGGCGGCAAGTAGTTACATAATGGCCATTTTAAAATAATTTCTGGCGGGTTTTTCTCCGGGTCCTTTTCTGGTATGACGTGGCCAGAAAGGCGCGCGCGATGGATGATGTCAGCCTTCTGGGATGGCAGCCAGAGAAGTCCATTCAAGTGATTGAAGACCATGGGCTGACGCGGGTGAGGGTGAGGGGCCAACCGTATATGAGGTGGCGGTCGGGGGATGAAGAGTGCGTTCGCTTGGCCATCGTGCAGTTGTACGAGTGCGGGTTGGGAACGGAGGAAGATTTGGCGGCGGCGTTTGGACGGCACCTCAGGTCGGTGCAAAGATACGTGGCGGATTTTGCCGGCGAGGGAATGCAGGGCTTGATGCCGGAGCGCCGGGGGCCCAAAGGTCGGTGGAAACTCACCGCGGAGTTGCGCGGGAAAATCTTGCTGATCGTTCTGCGGGAAGGAATCTGGAAACTGGAAGCGATTCAGCAGCGATTGCTGGAAGCCTGGCATGAGACGGTGAGCCTACCGAGCATCCAACAAGTGTTGGAGGAAAACGGACTGGGCGACCCGACCACCAGGGGTGTCGGCGACGCCGTGGTCCAAGGCGAGCTTTTTGCCCTCGAGCCGCAACCGCAGTTAATCCTGCCTTTGGACGGGTCTGCCGCGCAATGCCGGGAGCAGGTCGGCGCCGATAGCGGGCGGCAAACGCAAAGCGCAACCGGCAACGGGGACGCTGCGGGAAACCAGGCCGGAGCCACCGACCTGGGGAGAGGATGGCGGCGTGACTCCTATTCGCCCGCGCAGCGAGTTTATTTGGATGGGTTGGAACAAGGTGCTTACAATGCGTATGCGGGCGGGCTGCTGTTTGCGCCGTTGCTGGCGCGATATGATTTTCTGCCGGCCTTGAGCCGAGTCATCACGATGGCGACTCATGAGGGCTACAGCCTGGAAGAGTTGGGGCTGACGTTGTTCCATTTGGACGTGTTTGGATTTCGGTCGATGGAGGACTTTAAGCGAGCTTATCCTGAGGAGTTTGGCCTGTTGATGGGACGCGCCCAGAGTCCAAGTTTGTTCACGCTGCGGCGGTTCCTGCACAAGGTAAGAAAGTTGGCCAAAGGCGAAGGGTTGATCGATGAGTTTGCGGTGGCCTATTTGAAGTCCGGCCTGGCCACGTGGGGCGTGATGTATATCGATGGCCATTTCCTGCCGTATTATGGGGTGTATCCGATCAGTAAGGGCTGGCACGGCGTGCGCCAGATGCCGATGAAAGGCAGCTACAATTTTCTGGCGGTGGACGAGCGCTTCGCCCCCTGGCTATTCCTGATCCGCTCTTCGTCGGAGGATCTGCTGCAGAAGATACCGGAGTTGATCGAGAAGGCCAAACGGATCGCGGAGCAAGCCGGAGTGAGCCGGGAGCGGTTGGACAAGTTGATCGTGGTCTTCGATCGGGAGGGCTACAGCGCGGAGTTGTACCGCTACCTGGACGGTCGGGATGAGGGAGCGGGAAAGCGGCGGGCGCTGTTCATCAGTTGGGCTAAGTATTCCGATAAATGGGTGAACGATCTGGCGGAGGAGCAATTCAACCGAGTGGCGCAGGTGACTTATGAGGTCCGGAAGGCCGAAGCGATCCCCTACCTGGAGACCACGCGCACGATGAGCAAGTACGGAAAGATTCGGGCCGTGGTGATCCAAAATGGAAGGGACAAAAAGCGAGCGGCCATTTACACCAACGGCGCCGCCGAAGAAATCGGGGCCGAGCGGATCGTGCAATTGATTTGTCGGCGCTGGGGAGAGGAGAATGCCATCAAGGAACTCTTGCACAAGCACCTGATCAACTACACGCCAGGTTACGTCCTGGAGGAATTGGAAGAGCAGCCCCTGGTGGACAACCCAGAGCTCAGGGAACTAAAGAAACAGCGGGCGGGGTTGGTCAGTGAATTGAACCGCTTGAAAATTGAATTAGCCGATCACGTGCTTGAGTCGCCGGCCACTAAACACCGAACTCCACCCCGAAGCCAAAAGGAGGTTCGGGACGACATTACGATGGTCGAGAGTAAGATTTTATTAACGGACCGGCAGTTGGACCAACTGCCGGTCGAAATCCGTTTTGATGAGGCTCACGCTGGAGAAAAACTGCTGAAACTCAATCAGGAGAAGAAGCGGTTTCTGGATTGCATTAAGGTCTTTACCTGTAACCTCAAAGCCCAGATGTGCCGCCTGTTGTTGAAGCACTATGATTGGCAGAAGGAGGTCGTACCAGCGCTGGCGATGATAGTCGAGCGAACGGGCTATGTGAAACTGGAAGGAGGGCAGTTAGAAGTCACCTTGAGGAGATTCACGGATCGGGAAATCGACTACGCTGCCCGGCACCTCTGCGAAGATCTCAACGCCATGCGCCCGGTAACCTTGGACAAATTTCATATTCCGATCCGTTACCACGTCCAATAGTCAGTCCGACAGAAATTTTCTTAAAACGCGCGAAAAGCTGATTGTTTGCTCAGACCTCTGAAATAGTCATGCGTATTGAACAAAATTGCCTCGGCCATGCTCTTATACTTTGTGACGCAAAGTTATTTGTTCGAAGGAGCGCAGACATTCCTGTCCGCAGCGATCTGCGAACTTCAACGCGGCCAGTCCTGTGCGCGCTTTGCATATCACATTGCTGCGGACAGGAATGTCCGCGCTCCGCACAAGCCAAAGAGAAACAAAGCGAGGCGTAAGGTATGCGAATCATTCGAGCAGAACATTTAGGGATGTGCTTCGGCGTGCGGGACGCCATCGCGCTGGCATTCGAACAATCCCAATCTCAACCGCTCACAATTCTGGGGGATCTGGTCCATAACGAAAC
>QIAL01000599.1 GCA_003225535.1 Acidobacteriota bacterium
GGGGCCTTCTCTTCGCTGTCAGGAAGCGAGGGCGAGACGTCCTCATGACAGCCGGCGGGAGCATCGCTGGCCTCACACGTTTCTCGTGACGGCTGTTATGGGGTGCGGTTAAGCTTGTGCTGATTATGAAGTGGCTCTGGCCGGTCGCCGCATGGATCGCAGGCTCCTTACTGACTGCGGGATCTTCGAGCGCGCAGCAGGCTTGCCCTCAGCCTCCCGCGCTGGAGCGAGTCGCTGGGAAGACTATCTTCACCGACCAGCAGGAGATCGATCTGGGCGATGCCATGGGCGACAGCCTGGCTCGCGAATTTGTTCTCATCGACGACCCCGTCCTCACCGCGCATCTGGAGGCACTTGGGGCCAGGCTGGCCCGTTACCTTCCCCCCAACAATCTGCGATTCCGTTTCTTTCTCATCGACCTGCCGGAAGTGAACGCCTTCAGCCTCTCGGGCGGCCGCATCTACGTGGCGCGGAAAATGGTAGCGCTTACTCGCAGCGAAGATGAACTGGCGGGTGTGCTGGCCCACGAGATGGGCCACATCGTGACCCACCAGCATTCCATTCTTATGACCCATTTGCTGAAGCGCGTGCTGGGAGTCACGCAGGTTGGGGACCGGGCAAGTGGCGCTGTTTGCCATGGCACGCGCAGGATTTGCGCCGCAGGCTTATGTCGACTTGTGGGATCGCTTCAACGTCACTCACGGAAAAACTGGAAGCTGGTTTACCGATCTGCTCGGGCATACCACGTCGGAGCAGAAGCGTCTGCGGGAATTATTGCGATCGGTTTCGCTGATGCCGGCCGAGTGCGCAAAGATTACGCCGTCATCGACAGAGGAGTTCGAGGCGTGGCGATCGCAGGTGATCGCCTCGAACACTGGGATGCATACGGCGTCGCTTCCTGGCCTGCTGGTGAAGCAGAAACTGGCGCTGCCGCTGCGTCCGGATGTCAGCAATCTGCGCTTCAGTCCCGACGGGAAGTACGTGCTGGCGCAGGACGAGGGTGGCATTCACGTGCTCTCGCGCGATCCGTTCCAGTTGCTGTTCTTTATCGAAGCTCCGGATGCGGATAAGGCTTCGTTCAGTCCCGACTCGAAGTCGGTGGTGTTCAAGACGCCATCGCTGCGGGTAGAGACGTGGGACATCACTGGCCAGAAGCGGGCTTCGGTTCAGGAGATCGTGCTGCGAGAGGGCTGCCTGCAGAGCACACTCTCGCCGGATGGGAAGTACCTTGCGTGTCTCGATAAGGAATTTGCGCTGCAATTGCTGGAGGTGGCGACCGGGAAAGAGTTAGCCCGGAAGAAAGACTTTTTTCAGCTTCGCGCGGTGAATATTTTCTTGTTCTTCATTCTTGAACTGGAGGGGAACTCGAACCTGCATCTGGCCAGGATGACTTTCTCGCCCGACGGCCGTTATTTTATTGCGGGAACCAGCACAACGGAACTGGCCTACGATTTTCCGGCGAGCCGCGAGGTCAAGTTGCCATCGTCGATACGGAATGTGATGCACGGCGAGTTCACGTTCGTGGACAGTGAGCGCGTGCTGGGCCTCAATTCGTTCAATCCCGCGAAGTCTCCGCTGCTGAAGTTTCCCAGCGGAGAACATTTGCCGGATGCGAGGCTCGCCTACGCCTCGAATCTCGAGCCCACTGCAGACGGAAAATATGTAGTGATCGGTCCGCTGAAATCGGGCAAGCGCGGATTTGTCGATCCAGCGACTGGAAGACTGAATGGAATCCTCAAGGAAAACGCGGGAGACATTTACGGCAATACCGTAGTGTACGAGGAACTCGATGGGCGGATTTTGCTGATCGAGGTGCCTTCCGCAAAAATCCTGGCGCGGGCTCAGCTCACGCAGTCGCATCTGGGAGATAACCGGACAATCGCGGTGTCGTCGGATTTCAACTGGCTGGCTGCGTCCACCCAGAGCCGTGGCGCGGTCTGGGACATCCCGCACAATGCGCGCGTGCAGCACGTGCGTGCATTTACCGAGGGGTGGTTCGCCGATGACGATTCGTTCTACGCGGATTTTCCGGAGAAGGCCAAACAGGAGCGCGCCATAGTGGAACTGAATAGACAGGGCGCGGCGTCTCCTGTGTTTTCGATTGGGGACCTGCTGGCGAGCCAAGAGGGGCCGTACTTGCTGGTACGCACGCCCTCAAAGGACAACCCGTATCAACGCAAGAACTGGACGTACGAGTTGCGTGACTTCCGCACGAAGACGACGCTCTGGACGCTCCATTTTCCGCAGGAGCCTCCTTCTTTGGCCTGGACGCCGGATTATAAAGAGGTCCTGCTGGGCTGGCCGGTGTCGAGCGCGGCGGCCCGTGAAGAGCTGAAGCACTTCCCGGATTTGAAGAG
This sequence comes from Acidobacteriota bacterium, assembly GCA_003225535.1. GTDB lineage: Bacteria > Acidobacteriota > Terriglobia > Terriglobales > Acidobacteriaceae > Sulfotelmatobacter. Next base: position 2,358 of record QIAL01000599.1, read on the forward strand.
CTCGGCCGAAAAAGAAGACATGCTTTATGAGTTCGTGGATGTCGGCACGAACTCAATCCTTAGCAAACTGCTGGTGAAGACGAACAAGTATTCGTTCTCGGTCCGAAGCGCAAAAGTGGATCGCGATTGGGTGGCGCTGCAGGTGACTGGCGACCGGGTGATCACGTATTCGCTGGCATCGGGCAAGGAAGTGGGGCACGTCTTTGGGCATTCACCGGTGATCTCGAGCGCGGGTGAAGTCTACGCGGTTTCGGCCGGCGAGGGCGAAGTCAATGTGTACGGGCTGGGCGACTCACGGTTGTTGCGCACCTACCACTTTCCGGTTTCGATTGCTTATAAGAAATTCTCGCAAGATGGAAAGCGGTTGTTTGTCCTGACGCGCGATCAGACGGCGTATGTGCTGGACTTGCATTCGACCCAGGAGCAGCCTTCGGTCACGGTGAAAACGAGTCCGCAGTGAAGGGTAGAGCCTTGAAGACGACCACAGGGGCTGAAGCCCGGAGCTCGATGCGCATCTGACGCGGCGCTAAAGCGCCGCTCTTCCACGGTTGTGCGAGCCTCCTGCACGGGGTGCGAGATTCCAGGGCCATGCGAGGTTCGTCCACGAGTGCGAGGTTCGTTTCACGGCTGTGCGACAATCTTGGAATTCCAATTACAGCGGGGGACTCGCGTGCACTTCCTAAGACTTGCTTTGGTCATCCTTTCGGTTAGCTGTGTGGCGGCGCAGAACGTCGTGCATTACACGACCACGAATGCGAACGTTAAATATCTCTTTGCGACGGCGGAGCCCGTGCTGCATTTGAAACCGGGGGACATTCTCGACACGAACACGCTCGACTGTTTCGGCAACGGGCTGAAGAAGCCGGGTGACACGCTCGAC
>QIAL01000090.1:0-2147 GCA_003225535.1 Acidobacteriota bacterium
AGATCTTCGTTCACACCCGCGTCGCGCATGTTGCGCAGGTTGCGGAGCAGAGCCAGCGCACCGAGCTTCTCCTCGCGGAGCAGACGCTCCCAGGCCTCGCGCTTGTTAGCACCGGAGCTCAGAGCCACTTCCCAAGTGTCAGGAGCGGTGAGCTCTCCGGCGATCAGGCGCTTCCACACTTCGGCCTGCGCCTCGTCACGCGGCTTGGCGTGAGCGAGGAACAGAACGTCGCGCAGCTTGATGGGTCCGCCGCGATCGTACTTCGCGAGCGCGTACGCATCGAACTTCGGGAAAGCCGCAGCCAGCCCCTTCTTCACCTGCGCGGAGAGAGGCACGCGGCCGTCCTTCCAGTAGATGGCAATGAACTCGGCGAGTTCGTCGGCACGCTGGATAACGCGCACCAGCGTCTCGGCTACCAGTCCGCGATGCGTGGCGTGACGTGCCATCTCACGCACGAGCAGAAGCGGCGCGTGACGCAGCTTCATCTTCTCGCGAGCTTCGACGGCAATAGATGCCACCTTCTCGCCTGCAACCTTGGGGACGAGTTCCGCGATGCGGCCAGCGATCTCGACTCCGTCCTCGTAGAACTGGCTCTCCCAGAGCAGGCAAGCCAGCACCGAGCGCCGCAGTTGCAGCTCCGTGGAGATGTTGCGCGCGCGAGCACCTTCGTGCGTGCGCGGACCAAAGTTCAGGTTGAGTAGGTTGAGTCGAGCCATTTGTGTTCTCCTTTTAGCTTTGAGCTGCGAGCTATGAGCTACGAGCTTCTAGCCGCAAGCTCCTATCTAAGACAGCTGATTCCTCACCGCTACGCGGATCGGAATGACAAATACCTAACTTAACTATTCCACGCAGTAGCTTTAGAACCTTCGCGTTCCCGGCCTTGCCGTCCTCGTAGCTTGCTATGATGAATCGTTTCCTTTTTTGAGGTCGCAAACTGCGACCTCAAGTTTGGTTATCACCTATGAACAAAACTGCAATCGTTCTCGCCAAGAGAGTCAGTTCGAAAATCCTGATTCTGCGCAATCAAAAGATCATTCTCGATAGCGACCTGGCCGAACTTTACGGCGTACCGGTCAAGCGGTTGAACGAGCAGATCAAACGAAACCATGAGCGATTCCCCGCCGACTTTCTTTTCACTCTGACGAGCGAGGAATACCAAAACTTGAGGTCGCAAGATCCGACCTCAACTTCAGAGCATGGCGGACGACGCTATCTGCCGAACGCTTTCACCGAGCACGGCGCGATCATGGCTGCGACCGTGTTGAACTCGAAGCGAGCCATCGACATGAGCATCTTCGTAGTCCGCGCCTTCGTGCAGATGCGCCAGGACATGGCCGTCAATCAGCACGTCGTCTCGAAGCTCTCCGAACTCGAAGCACGACTCGACGGCCACGATGCTGAGCTTCAGGATCTTGTCGGAGCGATCCAGGAACTCATTTCACCGCTGCCGGCCAACAACCGGCGCATCGGGTTCGAAAAGCCATCGCTCCCGCCGAAGCCCCCAGAAGATTGAACGTCCATCACGCGTTCGCATTTGCCCTTGTCGTTACAAAACTCGCCGGGGAATTCGCGGCAACGGCTTCGCTCTGCCAACTGAGCTACATGCTCCTGGTTGGGAACATGGCAGGACTCGAACCTGCGACCTTCGAAGGAACCGTTGACTTCACCACCGGCGAACTTTTTGGTGCTGGCTTGGCCAGCACCGATTCCACTTCCTTTTTTGCCCCGCGTTGCGTCGTAACTCTGCGTCGGATATCCAGAGTTACGGGATCTTCCGCCAGGCCCAGTAGCAAGCCCTGGAACTCTGCCATCGTCTCGGCGTGGCTGCAGGTTCTGACGAACTCTCGCGCCTCCACCTCCGAAGCATCTGGAAAAAATCTCAGGTACAGATCTACCTTCTGCGCATCGGACGCTTTGCCGAGATACAGCTTGTAGTCAATTCGTCCTGGCCGCAGCAACGCCAGATCCAGTACCTCCATGTGATTCGTCGTCATCATGAACAGAACTCCCGTTGGCGCGAAGAAACCATCGAGCACGTTCAACAGGCCGGAAAGCGTTACGCCGTTGTTGGCGCTCTCCTTCTCTCTCTTGTCGCCCGACTTGTCTGCAGCGTTCGCGGGCTCACGCTTTTGCCCTCCTTTCATACA
>QIAL01000090.1:2374-19847 GCA_003225535.1 Acidobacteriota bacterium
TGCAACACAACCGACTCCAGCAAGCGCGGCATGTAGTTCCGCGAATAGTCCCAGCCGTCGTTGTATGTGTACAACCATGACTGCACTCCCCTGCGCTTGTTGTGACTGCGTACGACATCGTCGACAAACTGCCTGAGAAACGCTTGCTTTCTGCCGATTGTCCGGAACGTCAACGACTCCATTCGCTTCGCTGTTCGCTCGCGCGTGTTTTCGGTACGCGTGAACCACACCTGAAACGGCCTGCCTGCGTACCAGAACCAATGGACGCCTGGAGCCGGAATGAGCGCGACGCGTTCTGACTGCAGGGTCGTGTCGAGATCAATCCGCCGGACGCGCCTTCAAGAACTTCTGATCGAGAAACCACTCCTTGACCCAGACGAATACTGCGTCGTCGTCCTTCACGGTAATCATCATCGTGGTCTGGTCGACGATCCAGGACCACAATTTCTCCGGGATCGATCGAAGATACGCGCCCACCGCGCCAATCGCCATGAGGAGCAATCCGCCCGAGGCAAACTGGTTCTGGCCGCCAAGCACGTGTTTGAGAAATTCGATCATGTCGTTCGTCAGTTATTCAGAGGGCACGATTTCGAGTTCGTCCTCAGCATCGGGAACAAATGGGAGCCTCTTGCCCCACTTGCGGTTCTTCCATGTGCTCCTCCCTCGTTCCCGCTCCACCACGACCTTGTGCATGTCTGCGCGCATTGCTTACAAAATACTTTCTAAGGTGTCGCGACGGACACCGGTTCTAATTGCGGTTGCTCTCGCCGGGGAACAGCGAAAAGAGTCGAGGCTCTGTTCTCCAGGTACCTTGTGTTTCGGGACTACGCCCCCGTCCCTGGAGACTTACACCTCGGCAGGTTACGCATACCTGCTTTGTCGTTTGGTGCGAAGTATCTCTTCTCTTCACCACCGGCGAAACTTTCCTTTCTACAATTGCCCTCAGGGGTTAAAGCCCCAATTCATGAGGTCCGCTTAACGCGGCCCTTAAAGGGCCGCTCTTCCACGGCTATGCACCTGCATGGCGATGCACCTGCACAAAGATGCAACGGCACGGAGATGCACTTGCAAGGAGATGCGCGTGGATTTTCTCCTCGCCTGCAGCGCGGGCTAGAACACCCGCGCTGCAACTGCGGTCGCAGCCAGGGAATTGGGATCACGGTTGGGGGCTCGAACCCCGGCCTGTGTTGATAGGCACGCCGCGAAGTTGCCGTGAACTTCACCACTGACTGAATTTCGGTTGGCGCGGAATCTCCGCGCGTTTTACGAACTGCTTTGGTCAGGGAACACTCGGTAACGGATTGGGCTTGCGCCCTGAGGGGTCGAACCTCGCAGCACGGTCTCCGAAGAGAGCGGGCTGTTCTTACCAAGAGAAGTATCCGTTGCCTTTCACCACTGACCGAACTCATCGGCTCTGTGATCCGAGCTTCGCTCGGAGGGCGGACGAAGGCGTCCGCCCCTACACAATCCTGCGCACACTAGTGCGTTTTGCTGGGGGAATGAACGGCAGCGGCAATGGTCGATTCTCAGTCGAAGGAACCGCGGCCTTCGCCACCCAGCGTGCTTTTATTTTGTTAGCTTTGCGTTAAGGGCGCCGAGGAATTAATTAGCGCTATCGGACGACGCCCTGAAACTGACTTGGCCTGGATAGTCCTTTCCTTTGGGGATGTCTGAAGATGCCATAACTTTTAGTTTTTGGCAAGAGGAAAAATCCACTGCTGCGAATATATTTTTGGTCTGGATCGGTTGCATCGAGTATGCCATGGAAAGACGACCCCACATGTTTTGTTACGGCGATTGGCGACATTAGCTGCGAGCCAAATGTTTTCGCAATTTTGCGCCGCTTCGCCAGGACGCTGTGGATAAATCGATTCCTAAAGAGTAATTCTAGTGACTTCCGCTTCCTCCCATCGCGTGCTGGAATAATAGGCCCGCAAATTCTGCAAGATTCCTCCTCCAGACCATCCACGTATGCTGTCCAGGAGTCTCGATCGGAATGTGATTGATCCCCTGGCTCTTCAGCCACCCTTGTAAATTACGATTTGCAGTGATGAGTCTGTCTTCGGTTCCACACGCAATCCAGAGCAGAAGCAGTTCTTGATTTGCTTTCGCATTCAATCCTGGAAAGTCTTTATCGAATGGCTCGGGCAAGCCTCCGGCGCTGAATGCACCGACCCATGCGAACTTGTCTAGATTGTTGAGGCCGGTCAAGAGCGATTCCGATCCGCCCATCGAGAGTCCCGCAATCGCGCGCGAGTTGCGGTCTTTGGTGATGCGATACTCGCTCTCGACTTTCGGCATGACCTCGGTCAGAAGCGCCTCGCGAAATTTCGAGAGATTCTGCTCGCGCACCTCGGGATGGTTGGTAATACCTCCCCAACCGGCGCGAATCACTTCCATGGTGCCGTAGCCGAGGGGCATCACTACGATCATCGGCTTGGTCTTTCCTTGCGCGATCAGGTTGTCGAGGATGATGTTCGCACGACCGACGGCGGTCCATCCGCTGGCGTCGTCACTGTAACCGTGCAACAGATACAGAACCGGATACGTCTTCTTCACGGCAGGATCGTAGCCCGGCGGCGTGTAGACATAGAAATCACGATCGTCGCTCGCGACGGCCGACCGGTAGAAATGGTGATGCACTTCTCCATGCGGCACGTCATTCAATTCCCACGGCAGCGACGGCGGGCCCTGCACGTGCACCATGTTCTCGGTTGAGAGCAGATTGGGCTTCAACAGAGAGTTGTAGGGATCAATCGAGCGTTGCCCGTCGACGACAATCGAGTATCCGTAGTAGTCGGGCGGCAGAGGCGCGGTGTTGACGGTCCATACGCCTGCATCATCCTTTTGCATCGGGAGCGACTGGGCGCCCTCGCGGGTGAGTTTCACCTCCTGCGCATTGGGTGCGCGGAAGCGAAACGTTACGCTGTTGTCGGAGTGTACCTCGGGCGTGATGAGTGCAGGAGGAGGCGCTTGCGGAGGGGGAGATGCAGGCTTGGCATCTTGCGCAAGGCTCAAGCTGGAAACGAGAGATAGGCTGGAAAGAATCAGAGTGAGGTGAAGCTTCATGCCGCGATCTCCTCGGGTTGGTAGTGCGGGGCAATTGTATCGGGTCGAGAGGAGAAGATGAAAGCAGCCGGAAACCGCGCGCCCTTGGCGACGCTGCAGGCAGAGACGTAGCAGAGCAACGTCTCTACGAAGGGGATGGAACATATAACGACATCTATTTGCCCGAGGCTACATCGAGACGCGCTTGTGCGCGGTGGAGGGCGTCCAGGGCACGATCGACATCGACCGCAGTGTCGCCACTGGTGAGGCGCTGCTCGGCGCGCTCTTTCGCCTGGCGTGCGCGCTCGACATTAATCTCGGACGGGCGCTCTGCGGTCTCGGCGAGAATCGTAACCTTGTTGGGGAGAATTTCTGCGAATCCCCACGCCACAGCGAGTTTCTGCTCGATCGAGTTCTCGCGAAACGTGATCTCGCCGACGGAGAGCTCGGTGATGAGCGGCGCATGCCCGGGGAGTATGCCCAGATAGCCGTTCTTACCGGGAATCTGGACTTCCTCGGCCGTCGTCTCGACCACCTTCTTTTCCGGCGTGACGATCTCGAGTTGGAAAACCTCAGCCATTGGTCGTTTGTCCTTGGTCGTTGGCCACTTCGGTCGCTGCCAGCGATGTTCTGCTAACGACTAACGACCATCGACCAACGACTGTACTTACGCTGCTGCTTTCATCTTCTCCGCGGCTTCGAGCACTTCCTCGATGGGGCCCTTCATGTAGAAGGCCTGCTCGGGGATGTCGTCGTACTTGCCTTCAACGATTGCTTTGAAACCTTTCACGGTGTCGGCGATCTTCACGTAGCGTCCTTGCGCGCCGGTGAATTGCTCGGCGACGTGGAACGGCTGCGACAGGAATCGCTGGATCTTGCGGGCGCGCGCCACGGTCAGTTTCTGATCTTCGCTCAACTCGTCGATGCCGAGAATCGCGATGATGTCCTGCAGATCTTTGTACGTCTGCAGGGTCTTCTTCACTATCTGCGCGACGTCGTAATGCTCCTGGCCGACGATGCGGGGATCGAGAATGCGCGAGGTCGAAGCCAGCGGATCGACCGCGGGATAAATTCCGATTTCGGTCAACGCGCGCGACAGCACCGTGGTCGCGTCGAGGTGAGCAAATGTTGTTGCCGGAGCAGGATCGGTGAGGTCGTCAGCGGGCACGTAAATCGCCTGCACCGAGGTCACTGAACCCTTTTTCGTCGACGTAATTCGCTCTTGCAATTCGCCCATTTCGGTCGCGAGGTTCGGCTGATATCCAACGGCGCTGGGCATGCGGCCGAGCAGCGCGGACACTTCCGATCCTGCCTGGGTGAAACGGAAAATGTTATCGATGAAGAGCAGCGTGTCGGCGCCCTCGGCGTCGCGGAAGTATTCGGCGACTGTCAACCCGGTCAAGGCGACGCGCAGACGAGCACCTGGAGGCTCCGTCATCTGTCCGTAGATCAGCGCGGCCTTCGACTCGGCGGGCTTGCCGGGCTTGATGACGCCCGACTCCGACATTTCCAGCCATAGGTCGTTGCCTTCGCGGGTGCGCTCACCGACGCCCGCAAAAACCGAAAAGCCGCCGTGATTTTTGGCGACGTTGTTGATCAGTTCCATGATGACAACGGTCTTGCCTACGCCCGCGCCGCCGAACAATCCGATCTTGCCGCCTTTCAAAAAGGGCTGGATGAGGTCGATGACCTTCACGCCGGTTTCGAACATCTCGGCGCTTGTCGCCTGCTCATCGAACGCCGGAGCGAGGCGGTGAATCGGCATTCTCTCCTTGTATTCGATGGGGCCAAGTTGATCGACCGGTTCACCGATGACATTCATCACGCGGCCGAGCGTGCCGCGGCCTACGGGCACCGAAATCGGTCCACCCTGGTCAATGGCCTTCATGCCACGCACCATGCCGTCGGTCGGCTGCATGGCCACGCAGCGAACGCGGCCTTCGCCGAGGTGTTGCTGCACTTCGAGGATGACCTTGATCGGCGTCGGAACGTTGAAGCCATCGCTCACAACTTCGACCGCCTCATAGATCGGGGGCAGTTGTCCCTCGGCAAACTGAACGTCGACCGCGGGCCCTGCGATTTGAATAACGTGTCCTACGTTTGGCATATAAGCTTCGAGCCGCGAGCTACGAGCCGCGAGTAAACCCTCTCGGTGCCCAGCATTTAGCCCTCAACCTCATTTCTTCGATCTCGAAATCTCGCTGCTTGCTCGAAGCTCATAGCTCGAGGCTCGCAGCTACATCACATCGCCGCGGCGCCGCTCACGATCTCAATGATCTCTTTCGTGATCTTCGCCTGACGGGCACGGTTCATGACAAGCGTCAGGGAATCGATCATGTCAGTCGCATTGTTGGTGGCGGAATCCATGGCGGTCATGCGGGCCGCATGCTCGGCGGCCACCGACTCCAGCAGCGCGCGGAAAATCTGGATGCTTACGTACTTCGGCAGCAGGGCGCGGAACAGCTCCGCGGGCGGCTGCTCGTAAATGTAGTCGACTTGCGAAGTGCCGAACTGCGAAGCGGAGGGCTCGGAGCCGTCGGTTGCGCGAAGTCCGGCTCCGGCGCTGACGGCGGCTTCTTTGGCTCTCTTCTTTTCTTCGTCCGTCATCTCCTCGGCCAGGCGCACTGCCCGCTCGCCGATCTGTTCGATGGGAAGAATCTGTTCGACGATGAGGCGCTGGGCGATTACAGATTTGAATTCGTTGAAGACCAGGTAGACCGAATCGAGTTCTTCTCTGCAGTAGCGCTGAATTACGCTTTCCGCCAACGCCGATGCCTGCGCGAACTCCACCTTGCCCAGAATGCCAATGTGTTCTCCAGTGATCTGTCGCGCCGCAGCCCGTTCCCTGGCGGCCGACTCAACTTCTTCGAGCAATTCCTCTGGTTCGGCCAGGCTGTGCGTCTGTATCGCGGCTGCGGGATAGCGGCGGCGCAAGAAATCGCGCCCCTTGCGACCAATCGCTTCGATGTCGATATTCTTGCCGGCTTTCGATTCCAGAAACCGCGCGCCGGCCTTGAGGATATTTGCGTTAAACGCGCCCGCGAGCCCCTTGTCTCCGGTGACGATGATCAGCAGGATGGTCTTCTCTTCCCGCTGGGCCAGCAGAGGATGTTTCGGCTCGCCGGTCTCGGGATCGTAAATCTCCGCGCGGGCCACAAGCGACTTCAGGACATTCGTCAGCATCTGCGCGTAGGGACGCGCAGCAAGAGCACGCTCCTGTGCGCGGCGAAGCTTTGCCGCCGAAACCATTTTCATGGCCTTGGTGATCTGCCGCGTGTTGATCACGCTGCGGATGCGGCGCCGGATATCGAGAATGTTAGGCATTGAAAACCAGTTCTCAGTTGTCAGTTCTCAGTTAAAAGCCCACTCGGCCTCAATGCTCTCGCTGAGAACTGAGAACCGAGAACTGGGATCTGTTATTTCGCTACTGCTTCCCGTGCTGCCACAAATTGCTGCTTCGCTTCCTTAATCACGTTCTGCATCTGTGTCTTCAGCTGATCGTCGAGAATCTTCTTCTCCATGATCGCGCGCAGGATTCCGGGATTCGTTGAATCTACGTATTTGAACAGCTCTTTTTCGAACTCGCGCACCTGAGCGACCGGCATGTCATCGAGGAAACCGCCGGTACCGGCCATGATGATCAGAATCTGCTTTGAAAACGGCAACGGCGAGAACTGGTTCTGCTTCAGGAGTTCGACCAGGCGTTGTCCACGATTCAACTGGGCCTGTGTGGCCTTGTCGAGATCGCTGCCGAACTGCGCGAATGCCGCCAGTTCGCGGTACTGCGCCAATTCCAGTTTCAAAGTACCAGCGACCTGGCGCATGGCTTTGATCTGCGCGCTGCCGCCCACGCGGCTCACCGAGAGACCGACGTTAACGGCCGGACGTACGCCCTGGTTGAACAGGTCGGTTTCGAGATAGATCTGGCCGTCGGTGATTGAAATGACGTTGGTCGGGATGTACGCCGAGACGTCGCCAGCCTGTGTTTCGATGACTGGCAGAGCCGTCAGCGATCCGCCGCCATTTTTGTCGCTCAGTTTTGCCGCGCGCTCCAGCAGGCGAGAGTGGAGATAGAAGACGTCTCCGGGGTACGCTTCGCGGCCGGGCGGACGGCGCAGCAGCAGCGAGATCTCGCGATAGGAAGCTGCATGCTTCGACAAGTCGTCATAGATCACCAGCGCGTGGCGCTTGGTGTCGCGGAAGAACTCGCCCATCGCGCACGCCGCGTAGGGCGAAATGTACTGCATGGGAGCGGGCTCGGAAGCTGAAGCGGCGACAACGATCGTGTAGTCCATCGCTCCGGCGTCTTCGAGAATCTTGACGACCTGGGCGATCGACGAGCGCTTCTGGCCGATCGCGTTATAGATGCAGATGAGGTCGTTGCCTTTGCTGTTGATGATGGTGTCGAGCGCGACGGCAGTCTTGCCGGTCTGGCGGTCGCCGATGATCAGTTCGCGTTGGCCGCGGCCGATCGGGATCATGCTGTCGATAGCTTTCAGTCCGGTGGCCATCGGCTCGCGCACAGGCTGACGATCAATCACGCCGGGAGCGAGGCGCTCGAGCGCTATGAACTTGTCGGTCGAGATGGGACCTTTGTCGTCGATGGGCTGGCCGAGCGAGTTCACCACGCGTCCGATCATGTTGTCGCCGACAGGCACGCTCATGATGCGTCCGGTGCGCTTGACCTCGTCGCCTTCCTTGATCTCAGTGAATTCGCCGAGCAGCACGACGCCGACCTGGTCCTCTTCCAGGTTCATGGCGATACCGGCCACCCCGTGCGGGAACGACAACAGTTCGCCGGCCATGACTTTGTCGAGACCGTACACACGCGCGATGCCGTCACCCAAGGTGATGACGGTGCCTGTCTCGTCCACGGAAACCTTGGTTTCGTAGTTCTCGATCTGCTCGCGGATTAGCTTGGTAATTTCGTCTGCCTTGATTTGTGCCATAAGAAAGCTTTCAGTTTTCAGCTCCGAGCCACGAGCTTCGAGCAACCACTGCGCAAACTCGTAGCTCAGAGCCCGAAGCTCACAGCTAAGAGCTAATTGCCTCTTTAATTCTCTCCAACTGCCCCTTCACGGATCCGTCGTAAATCGTGCTGCCGATGCGGACTACGGCTCCGCCCAGCAACGACGGATCCAATCCATAACTTGCGCGCACTTTTTTGCTGGTCGCTTTTTCGATCTGCGTTTCCAGCGTGCGCTTTTCGGCGTCGCCCAGTTCGCGGGCACTGGAAATCTGTGCTTCCGCGAATCCCAGCCGCGCGTCGAGTTCTTTCTCGAGCTGCTTAACGATTCTCGAAAGAAACGGCAGGCGGCGGTGGTCCATGAGCACAGCGACTAAATTGCGAACAGGTTTGTCGATTCCGTTCCGCTGCACGATGGCATCCAGCAAGCCGCGTTTCTGATCGGCCGGAACGGCAGGATTCTCCCAAACCCTTCGCAACTCCACGCTCTCATCGAGGAGCGTGGCAATCTGGCGTAGGGCTCCAAGGGCGCGAGCCGCGTCGAGGTGTGCATCGAAGACTACGTCGGCGAAAGCGCGGGCGTAGGTGCTGGCGACGGACGCCATCTAGTTTCCGCCCTTTCCCGAAGTATCGGAGACTGACCCCAACTGGCCGGAGAAATTGCGAACCAAAGCCTGATCGGTGGCGGGATCGACGTGAATCTGTTTCTGGGCAAGACCAACGGCAAGGTCGGCGGCATGGGCCGTCAATTGGCGGCGTGCGGCTTTGACGGCGGCGACAATCTCCTGCTCCGCCATCGCGACGATCTTCTGCGCATCTTCTTCGGCGGCAGTTTTAATCCGTGCTTCTTCGGCTTCACCCTCTTTTTCGGCGGCATCGCGCATCATGCCGATTTCGACATCGAGCCTTTGCAAACGTGATTCGATGTCCGCCAGCCTGCGGCGAGCTTCTTCGCTGGCTTTCTGCGCCTCCTGCATAGCCTTCTGGATGGCCGCTGTGCGGTCTCGGAAGATGCCGGGAAGAAACTTGCGGCTCGCCCACACGATCACACCCGCAATCACAACGAAATTCAGCACAAAGCTAAGCCAGTAAGCGCTCTGCAGGCTTATGTGGAGCTTGCTCGAGATCCAAGACACTGAGGCCGAATGCTTGAACTCCTCCATCTCATCTTTTTCTTCGCCAGCGGCTTCCCGGCTCCCATGGACGAGTTGGCGTCCTGGACCCCTTCGCGCCTCATCGGTGGCAGCTTGCTTTGGCTGCGGATGAGCCGGCGCTTCTTGCGCGCGCAGCATAACAATCCCTGCGCAGCTGACAAGCAGCAACACGAGAAGAGGGATCCGGAATATCCGATTCGATTTCATCAGCGGCCTACCCCCGCCGGTTGCAGCACGCGACGCACGATCTCGCGGGCAAGGGCTGCCGCCTCGGCCTGCAGTCCCTGCTCGGCGGTTACACGATCTTTTTCGATGGCGACCTTGGCAGCCTGCACCTGCGCCTGTGCCCTGCTGCGCGCCTCGGCCACGGCTTTAGCTCGAGCCTGCATCGCCGCCTGACGCTTCGCTTCCTGCGCGCGAAAGACCGCCGCCCGGGCCTCACGCAGACTCTGCTCGTATTCGGCGGTGCGGGCTTCGGCGGCCGCGATATCCGCCTTCGACTTTTCGATCGCGCCCTCAGTTTTGTTGTGTCGCTCCTCGAGCACGCGCCGCAGAGGCTTGTGCACGATCACTGTGTAGAGCGCGTACAACACCGCCAGCATAATTACCGTCGGAACCGATCCGAGCAGTAATTTGCCTAGTTGTTGGAGTGTCTCATCCATGTGGTGCTGAGCTAGATCAAGAAATGAGGGCTATGAAAACTGTTAAGTCTAACGTCCGGATAAGTTTAATGTCAACGCGAGAAGAGCGGTTCAGGCCCGCTTAAGAGCAGGCTGGCGGGCCATTATGCAAACGTAGGCGGGTACTCTGTTACCACCTGTAAAATAAGGGGTTTACCTTACCGAGCGTTATAGCACGAAACAGAGCGGCATATTTTTGCACATATCCCTTGACTTCAGAGTAAAGAGGATTAGCATAGATACATCACCTCCGATCCAATTCAGGATCGAATGGGCCGATAGCCAAGGAATGTCACCGCTTCTTGGTTGCCGGCCCATTTAATTTCTGCAGGATTATCAAGAGAGGCTAACGGGATGCCGGGCACGCCTGTGCCCCTACCGCCGGAAGAATGCGGTTCATCAGGTCGCGATCTTTGGCCTCGTCTTTCAGAATCTCCCACCCGGTGAATACGGCGATCATATCTTCCTGCGGAAAGACCATGAGTCGCTGGCCGCCGAAGCCGCGTGCCATCCAGACGTACGCCGACCGGTCTGTGCGCGGTAGCAGCCACCACTTGAATCCGTATTTGAACCCCTCCTCGGCGTCGGTGGAGGGAGCCAGGGACTGCCGCACCCACTCTTTGGATACGATCTGCTTCCCATCCCACACCCCACCGTACAAATACAGAGATCCGATTTTGGCCAGGTCCGAATTCTTGAGGAAGAGCCCGCCCTCGGTATCGACCATTCCCAGCGGCGTTCGCTTCCAGAAGTACTCGATGCCAAGCGGAGCGAACAGATATTTCGCTCCGAATTGCTCGATATCTTGTCCAGTCTCCTTCTCGAAGATATGCGCCAGCAATTCCGAGACACCGCTGCTGTAGTTGAAGACCTTCCCTGGCTCGTGAGCCATGGGCCGATCGATGACGTACTGCACCCAGTCGTCAGCCGCTTCCATCAGGCTCGCGTCGTTCTTGGGATCGTCATACGCAACCTCTTCGTTCCAGTCGAGTCCGGTCGTCATCGTCAAAACATGCCGGAGGGTGATGCGCCGCTTTCGGTCGTCGACGTTCTTCACCTTGGCAACGTCGAAGTACTTCAGCAGAGGAGTGTCCAGGCCGGCCTTGAAATCACCTCGGGTCATGGCAATCCCGAGGATGATTGACGACACGGTCTTGCTCACGGATTGCATGCTGTGGAGATCGGTCCCGTGATATACGGGTGCCACGCCGGATCGAAATAGTTGTACCAACCGGTCAGATGCCCATTCAGCGGCCGCGCTCGCTCGCCTCTTTTGCGTAGATGTGCGTGTAGTCGTGGGGATACGTTTGTTCAAACACCATCTTCCCGCAGCGGTAGACCGCGAAGCTGTCGACTAGCGAATATTTGCCGCTGGCGAGATCGGCATCGAAGGCCGCCAGCACTTTTCCGTCGAGCCCAACTGCCTCGGGCCGGTCCTTAATCCAGCCTCGCGTAGGCGATGGTACCGCGGAGCCATTCCGCACCGCAGAATCACTCTGAGCCTGGGCGACACCCGTCTGTGAAATGACTGCCAAACACACTGAGATCATGAACAGCCGTGCCGGCATTTTCATTTTTTTCCTTTTGTAATTCCGGCTTATTTTCCGGCGAATACAACTTTCCCCGCGACAATCGTTGTCATCACTGTGGTTTTTGAAATCTCTTCGGGCTTCACTGAGAAAATTTCCTACGACAGCACCGCAAGATCCGCCTCTTTCCTCACCTCGAGTGTTCCGGGTTTATCTTCCGAAAGCCTCACGTAGGCCGACCCTCGCGTGTATGGGTTCACAGCTTGTTCGACCGTGATGCGCTCCTCCCGTTTGGGCTTATTTGGTTCTGATCAGTTCAGGATAAGTTCGACGAATCCACTTCTCCACATCCGCACGGAGACTCTTGGCGAGTTGCAACATTTCTTCAGCCTCGCGGTCAGAAATGCTGCCCGCAACATCATAGTTGCTCAAGTTGCGCTTTTTCCGAAAACCATCCAACGTATGAATGAGCTTTCGATCCGGCGCGACTGTGAATTCGAGCGCTTGAATGACGCGGTAGTGATGATTGTCCCGCGATGCACGATAGCCTGCGGCCGCGAGTGCCGCTGTCGCCGACTGTAAGGCCGAGTTGTAGGCTATGGCGAGCCGCCAGTCTGCAGGCAGACCTTTCACCTGGGACGCGGCCAGATCACGGTCCGCTATCCGCCAGAGGTCTGCGATTTCTTGAGCGCTGGTGACGTGCTGGACGAGCCAGCTATTTAGCCGCCAGCTTTGCAAGGTCATTTCGCGTCCCGATTACAAACAGATTCTTGTCAGTCAAGATCGATTTCAGGAAGTGATTACCGGCTTTCAGCTTAGAGCGAAATTCCGCAACAGGAAACACCGCAGGGTTGATCTCGCGCCCGATTGTTTTCTGCGCCGACGCCAATGCAGACACGACTTCGCCAAATGTAGCTTGTCCCAAAACCATCAGATCGACATCACTGACTGCCCGTTCCTGCTGCCGGGCCACAGAGCCGTAAACAAAGGCGACTTCTACCTTTGCCCCAAGGACTGCCAGCGCGGACCGGATTGCGTCAAGAACACCCACAGTTTTTGCAATCAATCCTCGCATTTCCGAAAAAACGGGACTCTGCGAATTGGCCTGGTACAATACCTGATAGCCTCGCGCAGTCCGAAGGATGAGGCCAAGGTTCGTAAGATGACTTAGCTCACGTTGCAAGGCTCCGTGACCACCGCCTATGGTCCGCGCGAGTTGCCTAAGATGAAAGGACTCGTCCGCATGGCCGTATAACAAAGCCAAGAGGGAACTTCGAGTCCGACCAAATAAACCAGTTTCTCCCGGTTGACGCGAGATCGTACTCATATTGGGTACGATTGTACCCTAACTAGGTACATACCTCAAGCGATGGATTTTACCGCCCATCCTTTGACTTTTCTGATGACCGACTCTGGAGCTTCCACTTCGAGCTCTACCTCACCGTCTTGATACGTCCGTGAATAAATTCGCGCTCGCGCCTCGAGCATCGCCAGAGTCTTGCCTTCTTTCTGCGGGACGCGTAGATACAATCGGCTCACGGGATCCTCCTCGACCATCTTGTCGATGCGTTTGAGCAAAGTATCCAGGCCCGTGCCTTCGACCGCCGAGACGTAGACAGTTCGGGAACTCTCGCGGGCGGCATCGGCCATCAGGTTTTCCGCCACTTCCTCATCCAGCAGATCGACCTTGTTCATCACCCGCAGGCGCGGCTTCTTCTCGGCTTCCAGTTCCTTCAAGACAATTTCCACCTGGGCGTCCTGCTCGGCGGAGAGGCGGCTGCTGGCGTCGGACACATGCAAAACGAGCGATGCTCGCTGCACTTCTTCAAGCGTCGCGCGGAACGCGGAGACGAGCGTATGCGGCAGGTTGCGGATGAATCCGACGGTATCGGACAGAAGCACTTTGCGTTTGGACGGCAGCTGAACTGCCCGAAGTGTGGGATCCAGAGTCGCGAACATCTTCGGCGACGACAACACTCCCGCTCGGGTCAGCGCGTTAAATAATGTCGACTTGCCGGCATTCGTGTATCCCACCAGTGCGACAGTGGCCACCGGAGCCGATTCGCGACGCTGCCGCTGCTGCGCACGAATGCGGCGAACGTTTTCTAACTGTTGTTCCACGTGCCGCACGCGCCGTGCGATTTTTCGGCGGTCCGTCTCCAGCTTGGTTTCACCAGGGCCTCGCGTGCCGATGCCGCCGCCGAGCTGCGACATTTCAACGCCGTGTCCGGCTAGGCGCGGCAGCATGTAGTGCAACTGCGCCAGCTCGACCTGCAACTGGCCTTCACGGGTTCGCGCGTGCCGCGCAAAGATGTCGAGGATGAGCTGCGTGCGATCGATCACCCGCCGCTCGATGATCTTTTCGATGTTGCGTTGCTGCGATGGACTGAGATCGTGATCGAACAAGAGAACGTCGGCATCGACGGAGGCAGCGGCGCCGGCAATTTCCTCGAGCTTGCCGGCACCTACTAAAGTTGCTGGATCGGGACGATCGCGGCGCTGCAGGATTTCGCCAACGACACTGGCTCCGGCGCTTTCAGCAAGGGTGCGCAGCTCGGCGAGGGATTCTTCGGCGTCGAACTCGGGGATACTGGGCCGGCCGTCAGACTTCGGCGCCGCGCTGGAGCAAGCAACGGCATCGCGAGCTGCTGCCGCTTGCGCCGTCACCGTGCCTTTGGCAGCGCCTCGACTTCGCGTCCGCGCATCCAGTCCGACCAGGAACGCACGCTCGCGCTCGGCATCTTCTCTTGTCGCGACGGCGCCCAAGGGCGCACGGCCTCGCTTACGCGCCAAGTCGCGGGATTTCTTGCGATGAGAACTTCCCAAGGCCGAAACGCCTGTCTTTATCCTTCCGTGCCCGACGCGCTCGCAGCCGTACCGGCAGCAGAGGCTGCGGCTTGCGCTTTCTCCGGATGCACCGCATGGGTCAGGTGCGTCGACGCCACCCGTCCCATGACGACAGTGGAGATGGCGTGCTTGAAGATGAGTTGCTCCTGACCGTTCGCCTCCAGCACGACGGAGTACTTGTCAAAAGAGCGGATGCGGCCCGTCAGCTTGACCCCGCTGAGCAGGTAAATCGTAATGCTGGCTCTCTCTTTACGGGCCGTGTTAAGGAAGGAATCCTGAATATTTTGCGCCGGCTTATTGCTGTCCATAGCCGATCTCCTCAATTGTGTAGACTGCGACTTTCCAACTGCCGGCCCATAGCGCGATGGGCAGGCGCAAAGCAACAGCATGTTCCTGGAAGCCTTCCCGCTGCTACAGGAACAAGGGGGGACAATCCCGCTGGACCCAGACTTACAGGTTCGGCCATCCCAGCGGGGCAGTTGTCTGTACCATACGGCGATCCGGGGCGCATTTCAACCGAAAGTTGCCGGGAAACAGTGCCTGAGTTGACATTACCGCCGCCGCGAGAGCAGACTTGCGGTCGAATTCCGACAACAGGCCGGTTTCCGGAACGCCCTTCGTGCCGTTGGCGT
The DNA here is from genome assembly GCA_003225535.1 of Acidobacteriota bacterium. Classification (GTDB taxonomy): domain Bacteria; phylum Acidobacteriota; class Terriglobia; order Terriglobales; family Acidobacteriaceae; genus Sulfotelmatobacter. The sequence goes on from QIAL01000090.1 coordinate 17,231, forward strand.
TGCGGAACCCGCAATCTGCACATCGAATTTCCGGAGGAGATCGATGCACCACTTCGTTTCAGCTTTACTTGTCCTGCCAACGATTACAGGCAAGGAAGCAAGCCTGATGATCCTGCGCTGGTTTCACTTCATTGCCGGCATTCTCTGGATCGGGCTGCTGTATTTCTTCAATCTGGTCAATGTTCCTTTCATGAAACAGGTGGACGCAGCGGCCAAACCGAAAATCCTCGAAAAAATGACTTTGCCAGCGCTGCACTGGTTCCGCTGGAGCGCGGTGGTGACCGTTTTAGTGGGACTGGCCATTTGGGGACAAGGCTATGTTGGCCCTGACGCTGAGAGGCAGGGAGGTGGGGCAGGAAAGACATTCGGACTTTTCTTCCTGCTCTGGCTGGTGGTATTTTTCCTGCTCTTCTTCGTGATCAAGAAGGCGACTCCCAACGGATACGTTCTCGGCGTGATCACGACGATTCTGGTCTATGCGGCGGGATGGGTGTTCGTCCACTACACGCCCGTCGGCGGAGATGATAATCACGTCCTGTGTATCGGCGTTGGCGGCGGATTGGGGATCGTGATGATGTTCAACGTGTGGGGCATCATCTGGCCGAACAATAAGAAGATCATCCGAGGCACGCTGGCAGGCACGCCTCCGGCGAATGCGGCGGCGCTGGCCCGCCAGGCATTCCTGGCCTCGCGGACAAACTTCTTCTTGTCCGTGCCGCTGTTATTCTACATGGCGGCCGCATCGCATTTTGCGAGCACGGTGATCTTTGGGAAGTAAGAAAAGGCTCGCGTCCTTGTAAGAACTGAAACCGGCGTAGGGGGAAGTGGTCCTCCACTTTCCCCGCATCGGACTTTGCCAGCTGGCGGCCACGCCGCTGTTTTCACGGAGTAGCAACCCGGCCGTACGAGGGACGCGTGCCCATCACTCTAGTATCGCTTAGCAGTTTCATCTTCAGATCGTCGGTGACGGCAAAGATTTGATATTCGCCGCTCCACTGCTCACAGCGTGGCTTTTCCTCCCCAGGAACGATTCCCTGCGATCCCAACCGGTTCAGCGAAGAAATAATGATCAGCTTGCCATCCGAGGACCACGATGGGAAACAGAAGTCCTGGTTCTTGGAGTGAACCAGCCCCTGCGGCTCCGAGCCGTCGGCGTTCATCACGAACAAGCCGCGGCGATCGTTGGAGGTGGCAGAGATGTAGGCGATCGTTTTCCCATCCGGTCCCCACCCGGGATTAGAGTCTTCCGCATTGTGCTTCGTAAGCCGCCGGACATTCGCCCCATCGGAATTCATCGCGTATATCTGAAAAATGCCGTCGCGGTGCGAGGCGAACGCGATCTGCTTGCCGTCCGGCGACCATGTGGGATCCATGCCATGTTCGGTCAGTTTCTTTGGATTGGATCCGTCCGCATCCATCAGCCAGATTTCGGGATTGCGGCTGGGCTGCGTCTGGGCAAAGGCGTAGTACGCGATCTTCTTTCCGTCAGGCGACCACACTGGGCCACAAGCGTCACCGCTCTTGTGGTCCGTTATACGCTTGGGGCTAGTTCCATCTGAGTTCATGATGTAGATCTGAGAGTAGATCGTGTCCCGCAACGAACAGTAAACGATCTTCGTACCGTCGGGAGAAAGCATGGGATCGGACCCAAACACTTTCAGCCGAGTCACGCCCGAGCCATCTGGATTCATGAGCGCGATTTCGCTCGTTTTCGGGTTCGCGACCGCGCGGCTTTGCATGTCTGGGGCATCATGAGTCACGGTCACCATCCCGCCCGCGTTAGCCGCGCCGGTAGCCTCGTTCGCCTGGTCGCCAATCGCCCCGGGTCCTGACTCAGCCACCGTGATGCTTCGCATTGAGGACACTCCGATCGAAGGATCGGCGCGCACGAAAACGATCTTGTCCTTCAGGGCTCGAGGAGCGGACGCCGCCGTAGTTGCAGTCTGCCCGGACGCAGTGGGCGGCACGGCGAAGGAAGCGATAACAAAACAGGCAAGACAGCTTAGACGGAACATCGGGTTATCCTCCCCGGGCGAAATAGTAGTCCCACCCGAGGCGCGTCGCAAGATCATGTCGAAGAGCGGATTTTCTCTACATAACAAGAAAAGGCCACCAGCCTCTAGGTCTGGTGGCCTTGTACAAAACAGAAGTTTAAAACACGATCCGCAGGCCGAATTCGATCTGCCGTTGCGAGCCCAGACCGTAGACGCCGGTACCGTTGCCGACTCGGAACGAATTGTTTCCGCAGGCATTGGGATCATTCGGGTCGCAGTGCCCGCCACCCGGTGTGGTTCCATTGATGGAACCGTTCCCCGCACCGAACAGAATGCCATTCATCGTGTTAGGAGGCAGGTTGTAGTTCGCGAAGTTCGGCAGGTTGTAGAAGCCCACGCTCGGTTCGATCGTCACCCGGTCATGGAATGTGTGCCGCCAAGCCAACTTCAGATCCAGTGCGCGTAGCCAAGTGTAATTGACCTGATTTGACGGTGCCAGATCGATGGTCGGGGAAACGCCGCCGGCAATGCCGTTCGCGGGGTCTGCCGCTGCAGCCAGCTGTGCGGCGGTCATGAGCCCGTTCTGAATAAGAACGTTGCCGGCAGGAGTCGGCTGGCCCGCA
>QIAL01000600.1 GCA_003225535.1 Acidobacteriota bacterium
GTCGAAGTTGCGAGCCGGGGAGGGAACTTCCTGCTCAACGTCGGACCGCGGCCGGATGGAACTATTCAGCCGGACTTTCAAGAACGACTACGGGCCATGGGTGACTGGCTCTCGGTGAACGGCGATTCGATTTACGGCAGTACCTATGGGCCGGTGCAGGGGATGGCTTCGATCCGCACGACTGCAAAAGACAACAAGATCTTTGTTCACGTCATGGAATGGTCAGCCACAGCGCTGGAAATCAGTGGAATCAAACCGAAAGTGTTGTCCGCGCGACTGTTGGCCACGGGGCAGTCATTGAAGTTCACGCAAGGTGACGCCCTGCTCAGATTAGATTTGCCGTCGAAAATGTCTGATGCAAACGTCACGACAATTGCATTGATGACCTCGTGATTCAGCGGTTGTTCGTATTGCATGGCGTGTCCGACAGGTAGTCTTCACCGGACGCTTGCGCGCAGTGCCTTCCAATTGGACAATTGCTGCCCCGCCCATTCGGCATCTTTTTGAGTATGGCACAGCAAGCACGCGTTTGGACTTTCTTCCTGCCCGAATCGCTTTGTCATTTCCGCGTTTGGAATATCGTCAATCTGGTGATAGCGCGCCCGGAATAGCAGGGCATCCATGATGCGAGGCATGTGACAGGAGACACAACGGCTGCCTTCTGATTCTGCCAAGTGGTGGGAATGCCGGCTGATCGCGGCCGCATTTCTGAACTGGCTGTGACAACCAGTGCACATCAGGTCTGGTTCGTGGCGAAATTTTAGCGACGTCGGATTCGAGGCCGAATCGCGGCTATGCGGATCATGGCAATTCCCGCAGCTTACCTCGGCTTGCTTGAAACATTGCGAGCGTTCCAGCGCTTCAACTATGAACGTTGTTTGCCGAAACCTCCCGTCTTTGTAGAAGCCCTTTCGGGAGAACTCGCCAAACGGCTGCCGCAACCGGTTTCCGAAGAACTCTACAGAGGAAACATAATTCAATTCACCGTCGGGCCCAGAATTGCGGATTGCCGATTGCATGTGGCATTGCGCACAAATGGCAACAGACTTTCGACTGTCGATCTTGTGAAAATTTACCGGTGGATCCAGCGGTTCCTTCGGTTGATAATCATGCTCACTCATTTCTATGACGTGACCACCGGAAGGACCATGACACATCTCGCAACCAATTCCGGGCTCCTTGAACTCCACGTCATTAACGTCGAACCCACCACCATTGGCATTCCGCAACTGGCTGGTATGGCATACCGCGCAAATTGCCTGATAGCTGGTCGAGGCGTCGAGTCGCTCCCAGGTGCGCGGGTCTGCGCGCTGGCTTCCTGGGCCGTCAATCACTTTCCAAAAATTGATCCACTGCTTGTGCGACAGGTTATATTGAATCGGGAATACGTGAATTTCTCCGTTCGGTAGTTTTGTGGCATATGCCTGCTCAAATTTCGAGCCTATGGTGTAGTCGACAGGATAGCTGTGCCACTTGCCGTCAGACTGCAAGATGGCAAAGTAGTGGCGATCTTGCTGCAAGGCCATTCTGGCAAAGAGGTGCCGATTCCGTCCCCGTTTCCGTTCGAAGTTCCCCCCCCGATAGTCTGTTTCATCCCCGAGATAGAATTCATTGTTGCTCTTGAAATCTCCCACAACGTTTTGTGGAGCGTAAGGACGAAGCATCTTTGCCATGCCACTTTCTGACCAGCCCTTGTAAATTTCGGCGTGGCAAGAACGGCACGAATCGGAACCAAAATAGGCCATCGCTGCGGGCGCTGCATGACTTTTGTTGCCTGTGGCCTTGTTCGAATCCCGGAGCGCGATCGTCCAGCGGTCCGTAGCTTGTTGCAAGAAAGTTTCGAAGGAAATCGTTCGGTTGGGATAAAGCAGACGATATATCGTCCGGAGGTTGTCCAGCGCTTTGGGGGCGAGGTCACCGCCGCCACGATATACTGCGGCGAAACTATTGCTGGCCTCCGTGGCCTTGCCGAAACTGAGTTGCGAAAGGCCCAGCACATAGGCAATTTCCAAGTCTTGATTATTAAGGCGCAGTGCTTCGAGCAGCGACGCCTCTGAGTTTTTCAGGAATTTCCGACGCGTCTCGCCCTCCGGCTGCGTGAGCGCCGCTTGCAATAGGGCACGACCCTTCGCAAAATTCGCGGTCGACTTGAGCCGCCGCTTCACATCCGGCCAATCTTCATCACGAACGGAGGCAGGACCAGCGAAGCGGTCAAGATCATCCAGTGCCTCCCGCGCATGGGCAATAGCGGCAAAGTTCAGATTTTGACGTGCTTCCACATCCGCAACCGGAACCAGGAGCAATGGATTCTCCGGAAGTAGTGCTAAAGATTGTTGCGAGTAACTGAGTCCCAGTTCGTATGCACCGAGGTCAAAGCAGCCACGGGCCGCTACTTCGTAGGCTTGCGCGAGGAACGCCGACTGAGGAAAGCGACTGCTGAACGCCTCGGCGCGCGCACGAATCTCGGCGGGTGCGGCTGGCTTGAAAAGTTGCAGGAATGCGGAGCGCTCCGTGGGATCAGCTATTTCATCGGCGATAGAAACCAAATTACGTTTCTGGGACGACGGAACGGAATCGATGTCCTGCGCTGCCAGAAAAATAAGCGACCACAGCAAAAAGCCGACAACTCGGAGCCGGCGAAACATGGCTCTACACTCTATAACATTTTACTTCCGGTTACTTCCGGTTAGTCTGCGCGATGCGAATGGCCTTCTCGATGTCCGGGTCCGCCGGTGTGAGCTTTTTTGCTTCGAACAGTTCCTGGAGTCCATTCTCTGTGTCGCCTGAATGGAGGTAGATGAGCCCAAGGTC
>QIAL01000601.1 GCA_003225535.1 Acidobacteriota bacterium
TAGGGTATTTTGTGCTTTGTTTTGGCGGGAATGACGAGAGATAAAGGCAGGCTCGGGTTCCCCACGCGAGAACACAAAGAAGTCAGTAACGAAGAGTGTGAGCGATTACTCGTATCGCAGCGCCACCATGGGATCGACCTTCGCCGCGCGCCGCGCAGGCACATAACCGGCCAATAAGGCGATGCCGCACAAAACCACCGCGACCAAGCCGAATGTAAGCGGGTCGGTCGGCTTAACCCCGAACAGCATGCTCGCCATCAGTCGGGTCAATCCCAGGGCGGCGACGATTCCAATCGCCGTGCCGGCCAGGGTCATGCGCGCTCCGTCTTGCAGCACCATGCGCAAGACGTCCAGGCGCCGGGCACCGAGCGCCATGCGAATTCCGATTTCCCGCGTGCGTTGTCCAACCAGATACGACAGCACGCCATAAATTCCGATGCTGGCCAACAACAGGGCCAATCCTGCAAAGGCGCCGAGCAAGGCGAGCGAGAAGCGCTGACTGGCGATCGACTGTGCCACTACTTCTGTTTCGTTTTCGCTGCCAGAGACGATCAGGTCCGGGTTACTGGCGTGAAGCTTTTGGCGGATAGCCTGGAAAAATGCTTCTGATCCGACTGGAGTTCTGGAGCGGACGAATACACCAAACCCCTGGGCCAGACTCTTCATTCCCACAGCAGAGCCTTGCATCACGGTCCGGTACATCTGAGCCTGCAAGGGACGGCTGGCGTCTTCTGCAAGTCCCCACTGATTCACGTGACCAACAACACCGACAATCGTTAGCGGTATCTCGACGCGCTGGTTGGAATCACTGTCAAACTCGAAAACTCGAATGTGCTTGCCGATCGGATCCTGACCAGCAAAATATTTTTGTGCGAAGCTGGTATCGATGACCGCGACCCGCATGGCATGCTCATTGTCCTCGTCGCTTAGGAAGCGGCCGCGAACCAGCGGAATCCGCATGGTTTGGAGATACTCTGGTTCAACCGCGTACTCTAGAGTTTGAGGAACATACTCGGTCCTCTGCGTGGGCAGCGCCTGCCCTTCCAGCAAAAAGCCCCTCTCATTGTCCCACTGCATGGGATTCGCTCCGTCATTCAATGAGCCTGTCTCGACTCCATCCACATTTTGAATCGTCGCTTTGATCTGGCGAAGTGCCGCCCGGATTGCATCCGGAGATTGCTTCACCAGCGAAGGAGACGGTGTCACATCGAAATAGGACACATTGCGCGGATCGAACCCAGGATCGACTTTCCACAATTGCACCAAAGTGCGGCACATCAGCCCCGCGCCCACCAGCAGCACCAGCGCCATGGCCATTTCGCCCATCACCAAGGCTGACTGCATGCGTGTCCGGGGACCGGAGATGGCGCGCCCGCTGCCCTTGAGCCTTCCACTGATGTCGGTGCGCGACATCCTTATGGCAGGCAGCAAACCAAACATGATTCCGGTAAGTCCCGAAACCAAAATGGTGAAGAGCAGCACCGGAAAATTGAACCCGATTTCCTCGGCACGCGGAATGGTTTCCGGGACCGCTACAAGGGCAGCGGCTGTTCCCCACCTCGCCAGAATCAGCCCGAACCCGCCGCCGAGCGCCGAAAGCAGAACGCTTTCCGTAAGCAGTTGGCGCAGAATCCGTATCTGCCCCGCACCGAGCGCGGCACGCACCGAGAACTCGCGCTGGCGCGCCGTTGCCCGGGCTAGCAGCAGATTGGCGACATTCACGCAGGCAATCAGTAAGACGAATCCCACCGCCCCCAGCAACACCAGCAGCGCCGGCCGCATGTCACCAACGATATTGTCTTTCAAAGAGATGATGTTGGCCTTGATATTGCCGTCAATGTTGGGGTAGGCATCAGCGAGGCCGGCATTCACCCGCTTCATATCGTCACGCGCCTGCGCAAGCGTGACCCCAGACTTCAACAAGCCAATAGCATCCATGCCCCGATACGAATCCCGCAGGAAAAAGGCCGGATCGGTCTCTTCCCCGATGGCTTCGTACACATCGGCGGTCCTGAAGTTGAAGACATGCAATTGAAACGAAGCTGGGACGACGCCGATGATCGTGCGCGGCTGCCCCGCCACGATCAGCCGTTTGCCAATCACGTTCCGGTCCGAAGCGAACTTGCGCTTCCACAACCCTTCCGAGATCAGGGCCGTCGGGCTCGCACCGCGCCGGTCTTCTTCGGAAGTGAAGTTGCGTCCCATGATTGGGTTCACCCCGAGAACCGGAAAGAAGTTTGCAGACACGCGCTGTGCCCGCACATTCTCCGGCTGGCCCACGCCGGTGATGCTGCCATCTGTCGAGCGGTAGGCGGCCATTGCCTCAAAGGAACGATTGTCGCGCTCCCAATCGAGAAAGTTGGGATAAGAAATCGAGCCTTCGGCAAAGTTCGGCGTCTCCTCGAACATGGAGACGATACGGCTGGCATTGTGGAACGGTAAAGGATTCAGCAATACTGCGTTCACGACCGAGAAGATCGCCGTGTTGGCGCCAATGCCAAGGGCCAGCGTGATCACCGTGACTGCGGTGAACCCTGGACTCTTGTGCAACTGCCGCAGCGCGTAACGAATGTCCTGTGCGAGGCCGGTCATCTCAGGTTCGTCCTCCTGGGCAAGCTGATTCCGTGGGCCAATACAAGGCAAAACGGATCACTCCGCTGCAAAGCTGCGTGCAATGCTCTTACC
>QIAL01000602.1 GCA_003225535.1 Acidobacteriota bacterium
TCCAGCAAGGCGGTAGGTCCGCCGGGTTCTACCGCGATCAGCCTGCGCTCCACGTCATCAATGGACTGTGTGGGCCCCGCAAGCAGGCGAGGGTGATCGGAAAAGGTGATGGCGAAGTATTCATCATCCGGGTTTGCATTCTTGAAGAATTCAACAATCGCCGCCCGCTCGATATAGATCTTGTCGCTCATGCTCTTGCTCACGTCCAGAAGCACTGAAATTGAGAGGGGGGCCTCCTCCTCCATGAAGTACCGGATTTCCTGTGGTTTGTCTTCCTCATAGACTGTGAAGTCCTGCTTGGTTAATGCGATAACTGGTCGGCCGAAGGGATCTGTTACGGTCACGGGTAGCAATACCAGATTCACGTCGACGCGTAAGGGCCGAGCCAAGGCATCCAAGGGGGCAGGTGTTTGGCCGGTCGTATGGGTGGTTGGTGTGCTACGAACCGAGACCTGCACTTCTTCGGCTGATTGTGCCCGCGCAACCCAGTTCAACAACAATACTCCAGCACAGAGCAGAACTGACCGAGCGCACATGCGCGGCTCCCGAGTTTGGCTGTCTTGATAAGCATGTAGGACCGGGGGAGGCCCCACAATCTCTCGCACTTATCATCTACGGAAGCAATAGCCTGTCAATCAAATTCTTGCCAGGATCGTCCGCGGAACAGGGCTGGTGAGCGGCCACAGTTCGCAACCCGAGCGGCCTCCCAGCGGAGAGCAAATGCTATTCCGGGTTGATGGAGGGGGAGATGAAGGTCTTGCCTACTGAGGCCTGCCAGATGGCTGAAACCAAATCTGTGGCAAGATGCGACTTGAGAACATAGCCGAGAGCCCCGGCGGACACCGCGGCCTCGACCAGGTCCGGGTCGTTGTGGGCCGTGAGGAAGACCACCCTTGCCAACGAGCCTTCCTCTCTCAGACGCCAAGCGGCTTCAATTCCGTTCATTTCCGGCATGGAAATATCGAGTACCGCGATGTCGGGAGCAAGGCTAGCGGTAAGCTCAAGCGTACGCATTCCGTTGTTTGCGGTGCCGACAATCTGAAATTCGTCTTCGAGTATTCCCGCCAGCGTCTGCAACATTTCTTCGTGGTCGTCAGCTAGCAAGATGCGTGGTGCATTCACTGCAACGTCGGCCTTGGCAAGTGTTGCCACTCTTGTTTGCGTGGTTGACACCTGCTGGTCGGTCTCTAAGCTATGCAACACACACATAGCCTAGCCCGGTGATCACAGCTGCGTCTGCTAGCAACGCATGTAGTTTTCCTTCTTTAATTCCTAGGTCTGTCACTGTAAAAGAAGTGGTGTGTGGGAAGGCCGCGGATTATTAATTGACCCGGTTTCGCCAACGTCGCCATGCACAGCGACATGGTGAAACCAATTCCACGAAGCCAACCGGCGCCGAGGAGTCTCCATCACAAAACCCCGGCGGGGCGCCGGGAGGGACTTTCGCGTCGAGCCCAAATCCGCTGCCATTGTCTAACTCTCATCGAACATGAACGCTGAGAAGACCAACTGTAACTTCTGCCAGTTTTCCGCTCACCCTATGCACCCTACTCTTTTCTCGATCATGCGAGAAGTGCTTAACGCCGCGAACAGATAGAGAGAGTCCTGCACTGCTCAAGTCGCGAAAGGATCGTTTGGGCACTTCCCTTCCGCTCTTTAGCGGCTGTTTAGCAGGAAGACTCTCGGTTCTTATTAGTTCCTGCTCAGGAGTTTCCCATGCGAGTCGAACCTGAACCAGATCGTTTCGGACTCGGTATCGAGAATCCGAGTTCCCTCCGGTCCCCCACCTCACGGTTTTGGCCAGGCCGCCGATACTTGATCATTCTGGCTTCGTTGCTCGCGGTGGCGCTGACCGGATGCTCCAAGAAGGAGGCCACTGCGGCGGCCGCGCCTCCAGAGGTCGAGGTTACGGGGGTCATTCAACAGGACGTGCCGCTTTATACGGAATGCATCTCGACTCTCGACGGCTACGTCAATGCGGAAATTCGGCCGCAAGTAAGTGGCTACTTGCTGAAGCAGAACTATCAAGAAGGTACAGTGGTTCGCAAAGGTCAAACACTCTTTGAGATTGATCCGCGTCCCTTCGAAGCTGCGTTGGAACAAGCCAAAGGGCAGCTGGCTCAGGCCGATGCGCAGCTGGGCAAGACCAAGCTCGATGTGGCACGGGATACACCCTTGGCCCAACAGAGCGCCATCCCACAAGCGCAACTCGATAACGACATTCAGGCGAATGAGTCGGCGCGGGCTGTTGTCGCCGCCGCAAAAGCCCAGGTGGACCAGGCACAGCTGAATCTGAGCTTCACAACAGTGCGCTCGCTGGTAGACGGGATCGCAGGCGTGGCGAAGGGGCAAATCGGGGACCTGGTCGGGCCCACCACTATTCTCACCACCGTCTCGCAGGTGGACCCCATCAAAGCTTACTTTGCTATCAGTGAAGGGGAATACATGAAGTTTGCCCAAAGAATTAGCGCTGTTGCTGAGGGCAGGAGAAAAGTGGGAGAGCAAAAGGTCCTTGAACTCGTTCTGTCGGATGGCAGTGTCTATCCCCGGAAAGGATGGGTAGTGCTGGCCGACCGGCAGGTGGATGGGCGTGTACGAGCAGTCACAGGAACGGCGAAGGATGCCTTGCTGGTGCCGCAACGTTCCGTTGTCGAAACGCAGGGCAGCTACAGCGTGGTTGTAATTGACGCGGTTAAAAGAGCCAGCATCCGCCCGGTCAAGACCGGTGAACGCGTAGGCCAGAATTGGATCATCACCGAGGGCGTGCAGCCGGGGGAAGAGGTCATTGCCGACGGCATACAAAAAGCCAAGCAAGGGGGCGAGGTTCGCACCAAGCAGTATAAGCCTGCCGGACAAGGAGACTGATCTATGGCCAAATTCTTCATTGGACGCCCAATCGTAGCCATGGTGATCGCAATCCTCATGGTGATTATTGGCTTCGTGTCCATGGCTGGATTACCCACGGCGCAGTTCCCCAACATTGCACCCCCCGAAATTCAAGTGAAAGCGACCTATCCCGGAGCCGATGCTCAGACTGTTGAGCAATCCGTAGCCACGCCGATCGAACAGCAAATGAGCGGTGTGGACAACATGAACTACATGTACTCCAACAACGCCAATAACGGTCAGATGACGCTGACTGCCAACTTCGATATCAAGACCGATCCGAGCACCGATCAGATCCTGGCCCAGATGCGCACCAACCAGGCGAATTCGCAGTTGCCCATTGACGTCGTCAACTACGGAGTCACGGTACAAAAATCCACATCCGCCCCGCTCATGCTGATCGATCTCTTTTCGCCGAAAGGGACTTACGACAACGTTTTTCTGGCCAACTATTCTTACATCAATCTGAACGACCAGTTGACGCGCGTACCGGGCATTGCCAGCGTGACCGTCTTTGGAGCCGGCCAGTACTCCATGCGCTGCTGGGTCAAGCCTGATCAACTGGCCAAGCTTGGCGTCACGATACCCGAAATCATCAAGGCAATACAGACGCAGAATACGGTTAACCCCGCTGGTCAGATCGGCGGCGAGCCGGTTCCAAAAGGCCAGGAATTCACGTACGCGGTGCGGGCACAGGGCCGGCTGCTTTCCGAACAAGAGTTCGGGCAGATCATCATACGCGCCAGTACCGACGGCTCGATTCTGCGCTTGAAAGATGTGGCCCGACTGGAACTGGGGGCGCAAACCTACAACCTGATGGGCCGCTATAGCGGTAAGCCTGCAGCGGTTGTCGCTGTCTACCAACTCCCCGGCTCCAATGCCGTGGAGGCCGCTGCCGGTGTTCGCAAGCTGATGCTGCAAGCCAAAGAGCGTTTCCCGCAGGATCTCGATTATGACATCGCGCTGGATACAACGCTGGCGGTCACGGAAGGATTACGCGAAATCAAGCACACGTTGTTCGAGGCGATCCTGCTCGTCATCCTTGTCGTCTATATCTTCCTGCAAGGATGGCGGACAACACTGATTCCCCTGCTGGCGGTGCCGGTATCACTGATTGGCACATTCGTAGTTTTCCCCCTCCTGGGTTTCTCCATCAATACCCTTTCACTATTTGGACTGGTGCTCGCGATCGGAATTGTCGTGGACGACGCCATCGTTGTCGTGGAAGCCGTGGAGCACCATATTGAACATGGCATGTCTCCTAAAGATGCCGCGTACAAGGCGATGGAGGAAGTGTCGGGGCCGGTCGTCGCTATCGCGCTGATTCTCTCGGCGGTGTTCATACCCACGGCATTCATTCCCGGCATCACCGGCCGACTCTACCAACAGTTCGCCATTACCATCGCCATTTCGGTGATCTTCTCCGCGTTCAATGCGCTCTCGTTGAGCCCCGCGCTCGCCGCTTTGATGCTAAAACCGAGGAAGGAATCCCGCGGACCTCTGGGCGCATTCTTCCGCTGGTTCAACCGCGTATTCGGGCGAGCCACGGACGGGTACGTGAGCCTGTGCGGAACTCTTATTCGCAAGGCCGCATTCAGCATGCTTCTGCTTTTGGGTGTAGCGGTTGGAGCCGGATGGTTCGGGTCGCGTCTACCGCAGAGTTTCCTGCCCGATGAAGACCAAGGATACGTCTTCGCGGGCTTGCAGTTGCCGGATGCCGCCTCGCTTCAGCGCAACGACGACGCCTCACGAAAGATTGAAGACATGATCCTGAAAACGCCCGGGGTTCACTCTGTAACCTCGGTACTCGGTTTCAGCAT
>QIAL01000603.1 GCA_003225535.1 Acidobacteriota bacterium
TTCCGAACTCGGCGGTACCAGCTACGCGTGGAGCGCGTCGATCGTGTATCAGTCGGGGAGCGGCTGGCTGAACATCAACGGCGCAGCTTCGGCGAGCGGAGCGGCGCTGCCGGCGTCGCTCTCGCTGAGTGTCAACCCTTCATCGACGCTTGGCGTGCGCCAAGCGGTTGTACGCGTCACCGGCAACGGCAACACGCTCGATGTTCCGGTGAGCTACACGGTGAGCGAGCCGACCCTCACCTCATTGCCGGCACAGCTGATCTTCAACGCGCCGAGCACCGGGACTCTTCCCGCGACACAGGACGTGACCTTGTCCACTCAGCAAAACCTGAGCTTGGGATTTTCGACTTCGATCAGCTACGGCGCTGGAGCAACCGGCTGGCTGAATGCACCAGCCAACGGTACGGCCCCCGGACAGATCAGCATCGGTACCAACACGACCAATCTCGTGCCCGGAACGTACACGGCAACCCTCACTCTCACCACCGCGGCTCAGACGGTGCCGATCGGGATCATGTACGTCGTAGCGACCTCATCCTTGACGTTCAGCCCGGCTTCACCGAGCTTCACGATCGATACCACCTCTCTCGCATCGGCACTCAGCCAGACCGTCACCGCCGGAACGACCGGCGTGGCCCTGAGCTGGACTGCCGCCTCCGACCAGCCCTGGCTCTCCATTTCGCCCTCGAGCGGCACTTCGAGCACACGGGTCACCCTTACCCTAAATCCGGCGCAGCTTGACACGCTTGATGCGGGTTTGCACACGGCAGTAGCGGTATTCAACTACACCCCTCCGAACCAATCTGCCACGAGCGCCTCCTTATCGGTTTCGCTGAATCTGCAGATCCCGAAAGTGAATTCAGTGAATCCCTATATAGCGACTTCGGGGACGAGCCTCCAAGTGGTACTGCGCGGGTCGGGGTTCAACAGCACCGCCGGAGCGGCGGTGAATTTCGGTAGCACGGCCGTCACGACCTATAACGCGCTGAGCGATACCGTATTGCTGCTAGCGCACCCGTCGCTGCTTGCCGGCTCCTATCGGGTGAGTTTCGCGAACCGCCTGGGAAATCCCGGCATCGTGCGATCGACTGCGGACCTCGTTGTGGTCGATGCGCCGGCCTATGCGGCGGCGACAATCGCATACCCCAACGCGACGGCAAAGCAACCGCTTGACATCATCTACGACGCGGAGCGGCAATCGTTGTTGGTGGGGGTGGCTTACCCGACGCCGGGATCATCAGGCGAGATATTCAGATACCCATTCACGGGTTCGGCATGGGCAACAGCGCCCGCATCGGTTTCCATGACAAGCTTCCGCGATCTTGCCTTGAGCCTCGACGGCAAACAGCTCATTGCCGTAAGCGACTTCGCTGTCCGGAAAATTGACCCGATGACGCTTGCGGCGGGGACGGTCACTCCCACCTTGGTCTTCGAGACCTTCTTCAAGGGCGTCGCCATGGCCAACGACGGCAACGCCGTATTGACCACCGGGTATCCCCCGGTCGAAAGAGCCTCTACCTCTCCCTGGGTCTATCTCGTGCGCGAGGACAAGCTTTCATTGGGGCCCGGTGGCATTGGGATCGTCCGCGGCACGCCGGGGTCGAGCGCGGATGGGTCACGCGTCGTCTTGAGTCACGCAAGCCCAGACTCGACGGGCTCTTACATTGCACAATACGACAGCAGCAGCAGTGTGTTTTCGTTCGTCCCTTCGCAAGTCCAGGGCGTGCCGTCAACTTGGCCCGGAACCTCCATACGCCCGAAGTTTGATCGAAAAGCGACCCGCCTAGTCATGAACGGTTACATCGTCATCAAGAACTCGGACTACTTTCACCCGAGCTTCCTGCCGCAGGTCGCGCCGGGAGATTCGGCGGCGGTGGCCCTTTCACCCGATGGCATGCGCGCCTACCAGTACGTGAGCGGTACACTGCTTCGCACGTTCGACGTGAGCTCGCCGGACCAGAGCGTTTCGGAAATACGTACGGGAACCGTGCTGCCAAGCGATCCCGGCGCCAATCCCGTGATGACGGTAAGCCCGGACGGCAGTACGCTGTTCATCGCCGGGGCCGACGCCATCGTCGTTGTTCCCGCACCCTAGATGCGCGCCGGATTACCCGCCCGCGTCGCGCAAGGCCTGTGTACCGGCCTTGTGCTGCTGCTCGCCGCCTGCGGCGGCGGGGGAGGTGGAGGCGGCAGCAGCCCCCCGGACCCGTCAACTGCCTCGGGGCTCACGGTCAGTCCAGCCAGCATCTCATTTACCGCGATCCAGAACGGCGCGATTCCGTCCTCGGAG
>QIAL01000604.1 GCA_003225535.1 Acidobacteriota bacterium
AGCAGTAGTTTCGACTGAAGTGATTTCACGGGCCGTTTGGGAAATCAGGCCAGAAATGAGGCTAAAGTTTTTCCTATGCGGTGACATTGGCAGCTTACCCGTAGGATCCGCCAGTGAGGTCAAAGTGGATAGAACTCTTCGCTTGGAGTGGAAATTTGTTGCCCTCAAAGCCCTCGAAACCGGAGTTGGGAAATGACCCATTCTTTCCCTGTCGTCGAGAGAAAGGAATTTCTCACCAACCGGGATGGCGCAACTGATCGGCCAGCCGCCCGGTGTAGATTTCATTTCCTTGCGCATTCAAATGGAAGCCATCCATGTAGAGAGTGCGCGGAAGCTCCCCCGGAGGAGACAAAACCCAGACGGGTACCCCGGCCAGCGCGCCGATCGCCTGGATTTCACGGGAGCGATCTTCCCGCAGGGTCGGAGGAATCAGCAAAACGATTTTCACCCCGTAGGTCCGGGCCAATTCCCCCAGTTCGGGCAATCTCTGTTCCGCGGCCGAAAGCAGCAGTTTCGGATCTCTCACATGCGCGCCATGATCCGCGATACGCATCGCAAGCAGCCGGAAGTTGGGGACCAGCAAAATCATGACGCGCTGCCGGATCACGCCTTTATCCGCCAGCCAATTGCTCCAATGAGCGAAGAAATAGGTACTGGCGGTGGTGCGATCGAGATTGCTTTCCCGAATCGCCAGCGGGAAATCGTGCAAGCTCATTTGCCGGTGGGCAAATTGTTCGCCCAGCGTAAAGCGGGACGCGAGTTGATCGGTTGCCAGGGTAAGCACAATCACGCTTGGGCGGGAACCTTCTTCGAGCAATCGCCGCAAACCGAAATACCAGTCCAGATAGTGAGTCTGTTCGATCCCGAGCCGGCTTACCTCGTACTGACTAGCCAAGCTATCGTGCAAACTGTCCAGGTTTACGCCTTCCAACAACAAGGAGTTACCCGTCAGCAAAACTGTGGGACGGCCATCCGGCGTGAGGGGCTGCAATTGCTTGGCGGCGCGAAGCTCGGTCTCGACACGCCGCTCGGTCCGGCTGAGACGTTGCAGTACTACCGGCGAAATCACCTCGAATCCGATCATAATGAGGGCCAGCCCAGCCAACAGCACCAGGATGCCGGTGCGCGGGCTTAGGTCCGGCACGCTCTCGAGTTCCGGCTGAGTTAGATCAACGGCTTCAGAATTGGAAGTAGATAAATGCATTCGCCTGATTTGCTCCCATCAGCGCTATGATCATTGCGCATGCCAGCCCAAACGCGACCCTCCAACGCACTGGCGCGAAAGCCGAGAAGTATTCGCCCCCAGTCGTCTCCAGATAGATGACCAAAAGCAACAGCGGAACCGAGAACACCGCCAGAAAGAGGAAAGCCGCTGGAAATTCAGGTCGCCAGCTCCAACTTCCCAGTCCCTTCAGCATCTCCCACGCGGCACGCAACGATTGCGCCCGGAAGAAGATCCAACTCACGCACACCACGTGGAAAATAAAGATTTGCTTCAGCAGCTTGCGGAGCGCGCCTCCAATCACTGGTTTGTCGCGAGTGAGTTTTCGTTCCACTGCCAGGCTGGCGCCGTGCTGCCCACCCCAAAAGACAAAAGTCCAGTTGGCGCCATGCCACAAACCACCGAGCAACATGGTCAAAAGCAGATTGCGATAGGTGTTGCGTTCGCCTTTGCGATTTCCGCCCAGCGGGATATACAGGTAGTCGCGAAGCCAGGTGCTTAAGCTGACGTGCCAGCGGCGCCAGAAATCCTGAATGCTATCGGCAAAATAGGGCTGGCGGAAGTTCACCATGAAGTGAAAACCGAGGAGTTGGGCGCTTCCGCGTGCAATGTCGCTGTAGCCGCTGAAGTCTCCATAAATCTGCCAGGCAAAGGCGTACATGCCGAGCAGCGTCACCGGCAGGCTCGGTTTGCCGAACGATCCGGCGAACGCCGCATTCGCCACCAGCGCGCAGTTATCCGCAATCACGCATTTACGAAACAGGCCTTCCAGGATCAGCATCAATCCATCGAACGCTTTATCCGACTGCCAATTTCTCGGCTTCTGCACCTGCGGCAACAGGTGAGCAGGACGCTGGATTGGACCGGCGATCAAATGCGGGAACAAACTAATGAACAAGCCATAATCCAGGAACGAACGGGAAGGTGGAAGCTTGCCCGAGTACACGTCCACGATGTAGGCCACTTCCTGAAAGGTGTAGAAAGAGATGCCCGGCGGAAGAATAATGAGCAGCACCGGTAAGGACGCGTTGATTCCCACCCCCGCCAAAACGTGGCCCAGCGAATCGGCGAAGAAGTTGAAGTATTTGAAAAATCCCAAAATCGTAAAATTGATGACCAGGGATAAAACCAGGAGTGATTTGCGAACTCGCGGATCGGTCGCCTCAGAAATCTTGATGGCGATGAAATAGTCGATGACCGTCGAACCGATCATCAGCAGCAGGAACCGCCAATCCCACCACCCATAAAAGAGATAACTGGCCGCCAGCAGAAATCGGTTCTGGTTACGAAATCCCAGTTGCCAGTAGCAGAGCGCTACGATGCAAAGAAAAAGAATGAAAATCGGCGTGTCGAATAGCATGGTTAACGATTGGTTTTGAAAGCAGAATCCTTCAGCCCATGGAAACCGTCGATGCGTTTCTTAGGATAGCTCAGCTTTCGCCCACCATCG
>QIAL01000619.1 GCA_003225535.1 Acidobacteriota bacterium
GAACATTGTTTCCAGGTCGGCATACGACGAGTGATGTGAAGTAGCCGCTTTGCCTGATAACAGGCCGGTACTTGCGAGAACAAACGAGCCATTGCATACCGACATGACTACGTCTGCAGTTTTGGCAGAACTCCGAATCCATCCCTTTGCGTTCTCGCTGGCTTTACTCTGCGCTGGAATAACCAAAACCTTTGGTGCGGGGGCGTTTAGAATCGTGTAGTCCGGCAGAATCTTCATGCCCCCGCTGGCACGAATGGGCTTTTGCGCCTCGGCCACCGTGTAAAGGCGAAACGGCGCCTCGGAACGAGTTGAAATCGACACATCCTGGAAGACCTCCCAGGGTCCAGTGAAGTCAATCATTACAGCGCCATCCGAGATAAGGAACGCAACAGGAATGCTTCCATGTGCGGGAGGGGTGAGCGGGTTTGCAACGGTGTCTCCTTCGCCTGCACTCCATCTTCCTGTGGGGAGAAGGGCCGCGAAAGCCTTACTTGGGATAGTGAGCGAACCCGCCCCAAACATACCCCAAGCTGCCGCACGTTGAAGCAACTGCCTTCGATTTGCCACGATTTGGACTCCCCGGATGTAATCAGGACCCGTTGCGGACGGCGCCATCCAATGACGATCCGCTAGAGTGCCTGGGTCCCGCCGTGAAGACATGCGGCTTTCGGACAATATCGAGATACACTGGATCTAGTAAAGATCCAGAGTCCAGCGTGTGGATGGTGCCAGAATGGTTAAGCAGCCGCCCTTACTTCTTCCGCTAGACCGGACAAAGCGTGCATCCCTCCAAACGCAACTCTCGCTGCAACTGAAGCGGCTAGTGCTTTCGGGCACTCTGCGCCCAGGAGAGGCAGTCCCATCCAGCCGGGAACTTGCCAATGACCTGCAGATCTCCAGGAACACGGTAATCCAAGCTTACGATCGCCTGATCGGCGAGGGATATTTGGAGGCTTCGGCACGCCGCGGACTTTTTGTAAGCGGACTATTACAAGAGAAAAATCTCCGTAGAACGGGGCCGGATGACACGCCGAGTTCAATGCCGATTTATTTTAGGCAAGATATTTCAG
Source organism: Acidobacteriota bacterium (assembly GCA_003225535.1). Classification (GTDB taxonomy): domain Bacteria; phylum Acidobacteriota; class Terriglobia; order Terriglobales; family Acidobacteriaceae; genus Sulfotelmatobacter. Next base: position 1,071 of record QIAL01000619.1, read on the forward strand.
AGCGTCTCAGCGCACCTGTACCCTTCCGTCCTTGCCAGCCGGACGTTCATTTGTTTCCTCTTCGGTTGTGGAATAGTGCGCGCACGCAGGCGTTGCGGAGGCATGGCGCAAGCCTCTTGGACTATCAGTCGCAGCATCCTCAGGGACTGCCATCGCTTCGCCGCAGCCTTGCCAGTTATCTTCAGGGGAGCCGCGGAGTGCGATGTGATTGGCGGCAGGTTGCGATTACCACTGGCTCTCAGCAGGCGCTGTTTCTGCTTTCACATCTGCTCTTGAAGCCGGGCGACTGCGTGGCGATGGAGGATCCAGGTTATCTGGGTGCGCGTGTGGCGTGGCAACACGTCCGCGCGGTAATCCACCCGGTCCCGGTGGATTCGTCGGGAATGAAACTTGACAGCAAGAAGGATTTCTCGCCAAAGCTGATCTACACCACACCTTCGCGGCAATTTCCGATTGGCAGCTGCCTCTCACTTCCGAGGCGCCTTGAGTTGCTTGACTTCGCTAGAAGAAAGAAAGCGTGGATTGTGGAAGACGACTATGATTCCGAGTTTCGTTACTCGCGCGCACCGCTACCCAGCCTACAAGGTCTAGATTCGTCGGAGCGAGTGATCTATATTGGCAGCACGAGCAAAGCATTGTTCCCTTCTCTGCGTATTGGCTTTGCCGTTCTTCCGCTTCCGATCATGGAGAAATTTGGGGACTTGAAGTCTGCCGTAGATGAGTATGGACCGTTGATCGATCAGGGCACGCTCGCAGAGTTCATCGAGAGCGGCACATTTTACAGACACATACGGCGCAGCCGGCGGGAGTATTCCCTACGATTAGAGATGCTTCTGGATTCGGCTGCAAAGTTTGATCTGCCCGTTTCTTTTCCCCATGCCGACGGCGGGATGAATCTGGCTGGATTCCTTAACGCGGCTGGTGAAGATTCTGCTTTTTCGCGGAAGTTACAAACGAGAGGCCTGGAGATACCGGCACTCTCTCGTTACTCACTGCGAGGAAAATCGTTAGGACTGTTATTCGGCTTCACCGCGTTTGAGCCACACATCATTCGGAAATCAATACAGCTCGCCTCCCAGGTCCTGCACTGCTAGTGCGTGTTTTTCTGGCACCGTCAGTGGACGAGAATCTGGACCTTGACGCGGTCAATGACGTTCCCGCATTTATAGTCCTGCGGGGAGAGCCGAGATTTGACTAGCTGTGGTCATTTTGAGCCGCGAAGTCTATCTCGACTCGCAACCTCGATGTTAGAACAGAGAAATTCGCGGAACATACTGAGCGATTAGTGCATGGGTTACCAGCCGTTTTTATCGCTCAGAAGCGGATGGGCTCGCTAGACGTGGGATCTGGTCTGAGGGCTCGAAATGGTTGTCGCTGAAGTTTCCGGCCGGGCGCAAACCCATGGTGGCAGTAAAGACTCGGATCGGGGCCAGAAAATCACGCTGTAGAGCAGTGCAAATCCGGCGACTTGCGGAAAGAAGTTTGCGATGGCGCTGACTCCTCTCAATTTTGGTACACGACCATGACCACACCGGTACGATTGCTGGTTCTCGTCCTGACCGCAGTTTTTCTACACGGAAATCAGGACGCGACGCCCAAGGCTATGCGAGATCCCCTCACAATGGGGCAGGTGCTTGTCTGGATGGATGGCGGAGCGGAAAGCCTGCGCGTGGAGCAGCTTGTGGAGCGCCAAGGGGTTGATTTTGTCCCCACGGCGGAATTGCTGGATTCGTTGAAAGTGCTCAACGCCAAGCCATCTCTTCTCGAAAAGCTCAAGAGGGCCAAGGTAGCCCATTCCGGTGTGGGTTCGGCAAAGGAGCAGGCCGCTTATGCTGAGTTGTTTATGTGTCTACGGAAAGCGAACTCAGGAGCGGACGCCGAGGCGGAGAGGGAGTGCTTGGCGGCGGAAACGGACGAGCCCTCGACGGCAGGTTTTGCTCTGGGCCTCCTGGCCAAGCGTCGGGGAAAGTCGAGTGAAGCACTGCGCTTTTTCAGCGCCGCGGTCGAGGCAGCCCCGACGATTCCGGACAACCATAATTACTTGGCCTCGGCTTCTCAAAAGCTGGGTCAGCTGGACCGTGCCGAAGCGGAGTATCGCGAAGCGATTCGTTTGGACCCGGCATACGAAACGCCAGTGAGCAACTTGGCGGATCTCTATCTGGCCAAGAATGATCCTATTCTGGCGGAGCGGTATGCCAGGCAGGCGATCACCCTGATGAAGGAAGATGCATATGCGCACAACGAACTGGGGATGGCGTTGTGTAAACAACAGAAATTCGACGAGTGCCTGGCAGAACTGAGGGAAGCAGAGCGCCTCGAACCAGACAACGCTTTCCGTCACGCTCAATTGGGAACGATCCTCTGGAACACTGGAAAGTGCAGCGATGCCGTGCCTGAGTTTCAGCAGGCCACAAAGCTGGAACCCAGCAACTCTTACACACATCTTCGACTCCTGACACTCCTGCTGCAACTGCGCCGGAAAGAAGATGCGCAAACAGAATGTGCAGCGGTCCAGGCGGTGCTGCACACGACGAAGAGTTGCGCCGAAATTGCCGCGATTGTCCGCAAGGACACGGAAAAAGCACCAAAATTGTGTGAGCAGCCGTAGTGGCCTATGGCTGTGAGAAATGCGCTCGGCGATTGTGG
>QIAL01000620.1 GCA_003225535.1 Acidobacteriota bacterium
CATGAAGCCCGAGGCCGAAGCCGTCGCCGACATGGGCCGTTTTCTCACGCATGAACAATGGTTCGACGATCCCAAGGATCCATTTCACCGAGTACCCTCAGTGATGACCTATGACCGGGAAGCGAACCACATCGTGACCCAGGACAGTCGTGTCTGGATCGCCGGTTTAAGCGATGAGGGTGGAGCAGGATCATGGCTCGCCTTCGCCATGAAGGAATATGTGGAGCCACAACCGGATGAAGTCGCCAAACTGGAGCAGTTTGTGGATGGCGTGGTTTGGGGCGGCATCCAGTTCAAAGATGGACCGAAGAAATATGGGGTGAGGAAGAGTCTCTTCGACTATCAGCCCGATGAATTCCCAGCGAACTACTATCGCTCCGATCTCGATTGGAAGAGTTGGACGAGTTGGAACAAGCAGGCTTCAGAGGCCGTTGACCGATCCTTTAACTATCCGCACGTTGCAGCCGCGTATTGGGTTCTTTACCGGCTTGCCCGAAATCACACGGATCTGGTGAAGCATCATCCGTGGGATTGGTATTTGGAGCAGGCTTACCAAACATCGCTGGCTATGACGCGCTTTGCGCCCGACTTGGCGCAATTCGGACAGATGGAGGGCGATATTTTTGTCGCGATCCTCACCGACCTCAAGGGCGAGGGAAAAAACGAACAAGCCTCCAAACTTGAAGCTGCGATGAAAGCGCGAGCCGACCATTGGAAGACAGAAGCTTATCCTTTCGGAAGCGAGATGCCTTGGGACTCGACCGGACAGGAAGAGGTCTACGCCTGGAGCAAATACTTCGGATATAACGACAAGGCAGAAGTCACGGTGAATGCAATCATCGGATACATGCCGACGCTTCCGCATTGGGGATACAACGGTAGCGCGCGCCGTTACTGGGATTTCATCTACGCTGCAAAATACAGCCGCATCGAGCGCCAGCTTCATCATTATGGATCGGGCATCAATGCGATTCCTATGCTCGCTGAATACCGCGAGCATCCTGAAGATTTTCACCTGCTCCGCGCAGGTTACGGTGGTGTGATGGGCGCCCTTACGGATATCGACGAGCAGGGCTTTGACGCGCCCGCCTTCCATTCCTTTCCCGATATGCTGCGCTTCGATCCTCTATCCGGGGACAACGGTCCAAACTTTTTTGGACACGCGTGGAGTACCGGAACGTACGTTGCCAACCATCCAGATTTCGGATGGATCTGTTTCGGTGGGAACATTTCGGTTTCTGGCGATGAGGTTACGGTGGAACCCAAAGACGCTTCGCGGACCAGGTTCTATCTCGCCCCTGCCGGCCTGTGGTTGATATTGGACTCCGGTCAATTCGAGAGTCTGGTTTGGAATGAGAAGAGCGGGAAACTGCGAATCGCACTTGGGCCAAAGGACGGATTCACAACCCAGGCCCGCATCCGGACCGAGCAACCGGCGCATCTCGCCGGAGCGGGTCCTTTTCACATGAGTGGCTCGCCAGCATTAGAACGTGGAGCTTACGTCATTCCACTCTCGTCTTCCCAGACCTTGGTAGAGTTGGTGAGGTAAGAGCGTAAGTCAGCGTTGGGTGTCCGAGTTCAGGTCAACGGGTTACAGTAAATTTGCCCTGCAGTTGGATCTTGTCGGAAGAGCCGCCGATCAGGATATCGAATGCACCCGGTTCCGCACTCCAATCTTTCTTCCCAACGTCGTAAAAGGAAAATGCCCGCCGAGCGAGATTGATGCTCACTCGTTTGCTCTCTCCGGGTTTCAGACTCACCTTGGCGAATCCTTTCAGCTCCTTGAAAGGGCGAGGAACGCTCGCATGGGGATCGCCGACGTACAATTCCGCGATCTCGGCTCCGTTGCGACCACCGATATTCTTGACCTCGAAAGAGACCGTCACCGGTTGATCGAGGTTTCCGGAAGCTGGAGTCACTGAGATATTGCTATACGCGAAGCTCGTGTAGGACAGCCCAAATCCAAAGGGAAAGAGTGGCTTGGTTTCGGACCGATCGTAGTGGCGGTATCCGACGAATACGCCCTCGGAATACTGAACTCGCGAATCGCCCTTTGGGGGATAGTAAGTGTGGAAGACGGGATTGTCCTCCCACCGGCGCTCAAACGATGCCGGAAGCTTACCCGAGGGACTGTAGTCGCCAAAGAGAATTTGTGCAAGCGCGGTGCCGCCCTCCTGGCCTGGATACCAAGCATCGAGGACCACCGGGACCTTATCGATCCATTGCGTCATATCGACGTTGCCTCCGGCAGTAATGACGACGATTGTGTTTTTGTTGACCGCGCTGATCTGACGGATCAGTTCGTCTTGTCCTCCGGGAAGTTGAAATCTCCGATCGAAACCTTCTCCTTCGGTCTTGTCGTCGAACCCGACGCAAATAATGACTGCATCTGACTTGGCCGCCAGCGCCTTGGTTTTATTGCCGACGTATGAATCCGCGCGAGTGACTCCGAAACCGACAATGGCACTACTCACGGAGTCGAAATACTCGAGCCGGATCTTGTACGCCTGGCCAGCTTCCAGGTGCTTGTTGCAGGTATCCAGTGTCTGCGAATGAGGCAGCCAGTCGTCGATCGTGCGTTCACCGTCGATATATAGTCGAACTCCGTCATCCGCGGAAGTAAAGAACTGGTAATCGCCAGACTCCTTCGGAATGAAATAGCCCATCCAGCGGATGGCGAAGTGATCCACCGGTTGACCCGGAGCAAAACTGCCTTCTCCCCAATCGAAGTGCACGTGACGGTCGGTTCGAACCAGAACTGGAGTGCCCTTAAAATCCTCATTGTCGAAATATTCTCCCTTCAAACCGCTTTCGCCTCCAGGCGCAGTCACGAATTCGGAGTTCTCGAAAACCGGATCGAGAACAGGAACGTCAACGTCGTACAGAACTTTGACTCTCGTTCCCAGTCGATTGCTGATGCCTTCGAGATAGCTGGTGGCGTTGAATGGCTTGGTTTCCGCGCTGCCTCCTCCAGAAATGACAGCCGGGTAGGCGTCGGGCCCGATCACAGCGATTGTCTTTAATTTAGTCTGATCGAGCGGTAACAGATTACCGGTGTTCTTTAACAGCACCATGCCGCCCCGGGCTTCCTCTAAGGCGACTTGGCGGCCCTCCTGGTTGTAGACGGGAATGCTGGTATCGGTCTGCTCCCGATCGAAGAATCCGAACTCGATGGCCTTTCGCAGTATTCGTCGCACCTTGTCGTCAATCGTCTCGATCGAAATCCTGCCGTCTTTGAGCGCGGGGAGCAGCGTCTCACGATTCATGAACAAGGGAGACGGCATTTCCAGATCCAGGCCACCATTCGCCGCGGCTACACCATTGTGAGTGCCGCCCCAATCCGACATAACGATGCCGTCGAATCCCCACTCTTCCTTGAGGATCTCGTTGTTCAGATGGTTGTTCGCGGTCATGTAAACGCCGTTGACCAGGTTGTATGCGTCCATCACGGCGCCCACTTTCGCTTCCTTGACGGATGCTTCGAACGCAGGCAGATAGATCTCGCGCAACGTTCGTTCGTCGATATCGGAACTCAGCGTCATGCGCGCGAACTCGGAGTTATTCCCGGCAAAATGTTTGGCCGTCGCTATGACCCCCTGCCCTTGCATTCCCTTGATCTCGTTGACCGCCATGCGCGATGCGAGGTAAGGATCCTCTCCAAAGTATTCGAAGTTGCGTCCGTTCATTGGAGCTCGGTAGATATTCATTCCCGGAGAGAGCATGAAGTGAACGCCACGCGCTCGTGCATCGTTGCCCATGGCTGCGCCGAATCGGTGGGCAAGGTCGACATCCCAGGAAGCCGCTAGTGCGATACCGGCAGGATACGCCGTGGTGAGTCCGTAGTCGTGAACTCCCATGGGCCCATCCGACATTTTGAGCGATGGAACTCCAAGTCGGGGAATGGGACGTGTATAGAAGTCATTCACTCCGCCGAGCATCTCGATCTTTTCCTCGACCGTCATCTTGTCGAGTAGCAAGTTGACACGGCTCTCCACCTCGGGCTTCTGAGGTGCGGACTGTGCCAGTCCGCATTGCACTAACAAGAAGAGGGCAACCGCCATTCGCTGCTTTTTCATATTGCACACGCGATGCAGATGGAATTTGATTTGTTCAGTATTTCCATTGGAAGGGTCCTACCGCACCCGCGAGCAGCACGTCCATCAGCACCGGATTCGGATGGTGCGTGCGATACCAAGATTCGTGTCGACTTCGACACAGCTCAGCGTGTTACCTGTTCCTTGACGGGAATCTCCACGGCGACTCTGGTCCCGCGCAGAGGTTCGCTCTCGACCTGCAAAACGGATCCCA
>QIAL01000621.1:0-2687 GCA_003225535.1 Acidobacteriota bacterium
CACTGGTGAACTTTCCTCTGCGGGAGGACCAGTCTTTCCCGCTCGTTCACCCGGCTCTGGCCAGCATCAACCTGCCTGGCGAAGCTGTCTTTTATCTAAGGTTGAAAAATTGGCGCGGTCGTGTGCAAAGCATAAAGATTGCAATTTCTGGGGCTGACCTGAAATTTAGAAAAGTTCCGACTGAGGCACATATTCCTGCGAATGCCAATCAGTCGATCGAAATCCACGCTGTGCCGACGAAGGGTTCCGGCCTCTATGAGTTTTCCTTTCATCTCTCCTCTGGATCTTTCGAACTGAAGGATGCAGTCGCTTTGGCGGCAATTGAGCCCGGCAAAGCCCTGGCCTTTGCCTTCGACTACGATCGCGATGGCTTCCCGGACGTTATTCTGGAAAATCAGAAGATTCGCTGTTTCGTGAGTCCCTACGCAGGGGGAAGGTCCTTCGCGCTGGTCCTCAAGAATTCGAATCACAACGCCTTCAATACCGTCGGCGGCATGCGCGACATGTTCGCCAAGAGAGTCGAGCCGAAGGATCTGGAGGGCCTCAACGAGTACACCCGGATGAACTGGATGGGCCTCACCAACCGCCCCTACAGTTTTCAGATCATCGCCAGCGCGGGCACCCTGGCCAAGGTAAAACTCGAGTACGAGGCTCCCGACGTATACCCAGCGGGTGTGAAAGTGCAACGGGTCCTCAGCTTGCCCGGAGATCAGAATATTGTGATCGAGGATTCCACTATCACGCCCAAAAGCATCGAGCCGGGACAGGCGTACGTCCTCGAGAACTCGGTGTCATTCCAGCAAGCGGATCAGCCTCATTATCGGCGCTGGTTTATGAACGGCAAAGCACCAACTGCATTCTCAGCGGAAAAAGAGCTGTCGTTCGCCGAAAACGCAGAGTTCTTCGGAACGATAGATCAACGCAACGGCGAAACATTTGCGATCATGCCTCTCACTCCTCCGCTGAAGACCCAACTCAAGACGCAGCGTCATTCCGGATTTTTTCGCATCAGATATCCGGATTTCACAGTCGCGGGCTGCGCCGCTCACTACCGAACAGCCTATTATTTCGGAAAGGAAAGCACGGCCAATCTGGGTGCGCTATTGAAAGTCGTCAACAAACGCTTGGAGGAACCCAAGTAGAGCTCCCACCCCTGGCGCTTCCGAACAACATCCGAGTAGTATGATGCCGGGAGTCAGTCGGATGTTCGACGCTCTTCAGAGTAGCGGGTTGTCACCTCACTTGTGTTGCCGTCACAGACACTTCCACGTGACCTAGGCCAATAGTGAAATTGAGCCGGGTGAGCCCCTCCGCTGTGTGGAGACTCTGATTGTCGCTCCATGTTGTAGGAGCAAAAACAACGCTAGCGACGGCGGGTCGCCCAGATTATGCCGGAGGTTCACAATGCGATGCTGGCTTACCTGACGGGACCGAGATACCGATCCAGCCAGTCCAGTGTCTCTTTAATCATCTCATTGCGCGGCACAATATGACCCGCATCAAACACCGCGGTCCGCTTGTCCTTAGCAGGCGTGCCCAGCGACCGGAACAACGGTATCTGGCAGCTATTGAGGGGAGTGTCAAAGTCGTATTTCCCATTAATCATCAAGATCGGGATCGTCACCCGAGGGGCAAAATTGATGGTGTCGGCTTCCGGAGCCTGGCGCTCCACGGGAAGCCCTCCTCCTACCAACACTCCAACCTTTATCCGTTTCTCCAAGGCGAGAACTCTTGGAGCTGTGCTGGCTCCCCAGCTGATGCCAAAGAATCCGATCTTGTCGTGATCGATATCCTTGCGGCTTTCCAAGTAATCGACGGACCGAAAGAAATCTTTCGACCGTTGGATGGTCAGATCCCGCCAACCACTTGACTCTTCAGAGTCGTCCACCTCAACGTGTCGTTCATAAGTGCCCTTGTAGATCGGAAACAATACTGCCCGGCCACTTCTGACGATGAAGTCGATATAGCGAATGTCCAGGTTCTCACTCGATCGTGCGTTCTCAGCTCCGGAATGCGGATAGTAGACCACCACCTGATACGGCGGTTTAAAGTTTTTGGGAACGAACACGAACGCGGGGACTCGTTCGTTTCCATAGGCCGCATTGAACGAGATCTTTTCTTTGGTCCAATACTCTGAGCTTGCGTCGCTTGCTTCCAGCTTGGGATCGAGCTTCGAGTTGTCGTAGGCGTAGAACCGCTTGTAGATCTCGAAAATCTGGTCCGAGACCGGTTTCTCTTTGTTGTAGTCGCGCGTTAGTTGCTGGATCGGCCGTTGCAGAGCCTCGGCATTGGCGCCAACCTGGTCAAGATTCTTCATCAGACGAAATCCGTACGCAGGCAATCGGTCCCATGGAGACTGGGCATCCTCATCCACAAACATGTACGTGGCCTCGTTGAACCCGCCCCCGAGAATGTACCGGCGCTCGCCCGAGTGATTCCGGCACCACTCCTTCACGTTTCCTGCCATGTCATAGGTCCCGAATGGATTGATTCCTCTCAGGCTGCCCACGCGAACTGGACCGCTGCTTCCAAAATTACTGAACTTCACGCTGTCCGAGTAAATGCGAACATCAGCTGCCTTGTACCAGTGATATACGGTCGGAAGACTCTTGCCCGCGAATTCCGCGTACGCCGCGGCTTCAAACCAACTCACTCCACTCACCGGAAAGTCGTCCTGCCCCGGCGGA
>QIAL01000621.1:2826-4425 GCA_003225535.1 Acidobacteriota bacterium
TCCATCAGAAAATCCGGCAGCTCGACGGCTTGGGTGCTCCCCCACTGAAAGCGTCCACCCAGGATTCGCACCATCCCGGGCGGCAGGCTGCCTTGCGGATCTAGCGTGAAGTCAATGTCGTGCCCCGGACCCGCCGCTCCTTCGACAGTTTCATATCCTTGCTTTGAAAACTTCCATCGCAAATATCCAAACGGTAGCCGGATTTTTTCCAGCGGCGATCGACCGAGGCTCTGCCACTCGCCATCCGGATTCGCGTACCCCTTCATGAAGACATCAGCATCCGGTGGATTCGTTCGGATCGAGGTTACGATTGAGTAGTCCCGATCCAGCTTAGAAAGGAAGGGATCATTCGGAATGTACTGTTTGGCTTGCTGCGCCAGAGAAAACGCAGAGACATATTGGCCGTTTTCAATCAAGCGTGAGATTTCAGGAATAGCCTGCTCCCTCGCCCACCGCACCTTGCCATTGCGTCGGACCAGCCAGGCCGCACCGCCCGCCAGCAGCAGTACAAGCAGCACTACCGGCACCAAGATCGTCGGCTTGAGAATAACTTGCGCCACCTGCGCCGTGGCGATCTCCCCAGAACTGACTTGCTGCCGCAACTGTTTGAGATCGTCCGCGAGTTCACGTGCCGACTGATATCGCTTCCCTCGATCCTTTTCCAGCGCCTTGCTGATGATCCACGCAAGCCCGTCCGGTAGGCTGGGATTCAATTGAATGGGCGAGGTTGGCGTCTGGTGCAGGATGCCGTCGAAGATCACGGCCGACGTAGTTCCCGAGAAGGGCCTCTTACCCGTCGCCATCTCGTAAATCACGACCCCAAGAGAGAAGACGTCCGCGCGTCCATCCAGTTCTTCGCCGCGCGCCTGTTCCGGCGACATGTAAGCGATCGTGCCTACGGCCATGCCCGAACTGGTCAGCGACTCTTGCAGACTCTCGGTCGGCAGTGCCCCACCTGCTGTTTCCATCCCGGTTGACGGCGACGGTGCCATTGCCTTCGCCAACCCGAAGTCGAGTATTTTGGCTTGCCCTCTCTTGGTTATGAAAATATTCCCTGGCTTGATGTCGCGATGAAGGATGCCTTCGCTGTGCGCTGCGTCCAGCGCGTCCGCCAACTCTACGCCCAACGTCACCACTTCCTCGGCCGGAATAGCTCGTCCCGCTATGCGGTAGGCAAGGGACAAGCCAGTGAGGAACTCCATGGCAATGAAGGGCCGCCCCTGGTATTCATCCACCTCGTAAATCGTGCATATGTTGGGATGATTCAGAGCCGATGCGGAACGGGCCTCTCGACGAAAGCGCTCCAACGTGGCGTGATCAGTCCGCACTTGCTCGGACAGGAACTTCAGGGCCACGGTTCGGCCCAACTTTGTATCTTCGGCCGCATAGACCACGCCCATTCCCCCGGCGCCAAGTTTCTCCAGGATGCGATAGTGCGATATGGTTTGGCCTATCACTGGCGCGAATCTTACGTCTGAGAGATGGGCAAGTCAATGAAAGCCATGGAGTTGGGAGGAGCTGAAAAGGGTTATTGATGAAAAATCCCGATTACACTCATCATGCCCCTTGTCGGGGGGTTTTGAGTTTCCCATGGACCAG
>QIAL01000622.1:0-2836 GCA_003225535.1 Acidobacteriota bacterium
AGCATTTGTACTTCTTCCCCGTCCTACATGGGCACGGATCGTTATGCCCAACCTTGGGAACGTTGCTGCATAGCCGAAAATCACTTCGCCCAAGCCAGACCATCCGCCCCGCGTCCGGCTTCGATTAGCTTCACACTCCAATCGTTGATCTCGATCGCAGCAATCTGGTGGCTAGCGGAGCAGGAAACGTAAGCCACCATACCATCTGGTCGTACCAGCACCTCCTGAGGGGAAGGTGGCACTTTAATCGTCCGCACTACTCGCATGGTCGGCACATTGACCGCTGCAACTTCATTCGTGCTCGGAATTGCAACTAACAGCCATTTCCCATCCGGTGTGGGGGCGGTTCCGTAACCCGTGCCGGGCAATGTGATCCAGCGATCAACCTTATTCGTTGCGGTATTGATTACCGCAAGCCGAGGTTTCTCAGTGTCCGAGGTAAATGCCCAGTGCCCGTCAGGAGAAAGCGAAATGCGCTGAATGTGTCCCGCGACGGGAATTACCGTGAGGGTTTTTCGTCCTGTGAGATCGAGCACCGATACAGTCCCCGGACCCACATTCGCAGTGTAGCCCTTGCGCCCATCCGGGCTGATCGCCAGCATGTGGGATTCTGCTTGCCCGGTCGGAACGCTCCCGACAATCTTTAGGGATTGTGGGTCGATGACGGCTACAGATTTGTCTAGCTCGGTAGTGACATACAGCAGACCGTCCTTGGGGCCGAACACAGCGCAATGGGGCCTGACACCGTGTCCAAAATCAACTGTGTGGATCAGCTTGTGCTCGCCGAGATCGATCACAGCGATTGTGCTTCCGTCCGTGCCGGTCATACCGACTCCAGAGTTGCCGTAGATGGGCACGAATGCCTTCTTGCCATCGAGAGAGGCGACAACTTCATGTCCAGTGAACCCTCCCTCCACGATGGTTGCAACCTGCCGCCCGCTATCCGGGTCAACGAGACCAAGAGTCTGGTCGCCTTTGTTGGCGACTAGCAGCACGCCAGCCGATGAGGATGAAGGAGCGGCGGAAAGCGGCGTCAAAAATCCTGCGAAAATGAATGTCATAGCAAGAACCCAAGTCATGGTGATTCCCCTCGGACTTTCTCGCGCCATACTATCGCACTTTGGGTTGGCACAATTCCAGCTAACATGTAGCGCGGGCTCTCAGTTCACCGTCGCAATCCCACAGCATTTCTTTTATTTCTTGCCCGACCCGCAGGGCAGGGGTCGTTTCGACCGAACTCCGAGGCGTTCTTGTTCGGCGCACTGCGTTCGAAGGAAGCGCCAAAGTAGGACTCACGCTGCTCGCGGAAATATTTGTACGCTTCGACCAGCCCCAACACAGGAGCCGAAGTTGCGCCCGACACTGCCAGCGTTCATACTCCGACCATGACACTCAAGGGTGCGGCATTGCTGGCGCTGATCGGGACGATATTGATGACGGCTCTCCTATTGTGGACGTTCGTCGTCACCTTCCTTAATGTGCTGGGGGACTTGGTTCCTGCGGTAACTCTGCTCCAGTCATTCGTGTATGCGTTTGGCTGCTTCAGTGTGGCTGTATTCTTTTACGTGTTCCATCGAGCGCAGTAGTGGTGATTGTTTGCCTGCCCTCGCTCCTCAGGCTTGCGAGCAGTCCCGAATACCGCCTCTGCGGTCGGTCATTATGAACAGCGATACCCAGCGCCCAGTTTTTGGGGGCTGGGTCACCAGCGACGGCAGGTATATCTACCTTACGAAGTCTCAACCGCTCCCGAAGGATCCGAGATTCGTTTGGAAGAAACAATAGGCTTCCTTCAGAGATTCTGCGCAACTCCGGACCATTCCAATGGGGCGACATGATCCCATTGACGGAATGGGAATTCGAGCCTAACAACAAGTGTCCTATTTCGTGAGCTAACACGTAGCCTAGTACCGGAAAGCCGAGGTGTTGCTCCAATGTTTCGATATGGTCAAGAAAGGCGCTGGCGGACGAATTGCGCATTTTCCCTCGTGGCGCAAAGGAAATTCTCACAGCGCCAGTGATCGAACGGGGGAGATCGGTATGGGTTGGTATCATCGAATGCTGTTAATTCTGACCCATTGGGGGTAGAATATTTCCATGGAGACCATCGAATATACTCCGGCACAGGCTTCGGCGGTTGCAAATCTGCCGCTGCCTGCCGTGCATAAAGTTATCGAACGTCGCCTCATTCGGCCGCGACGGCTTCGCATTGGCCGTTCGATACAACGAATGTTGAGCCGTGAGCAGGTCTTATATCTGCGCCTCGAAGCGGAAGGCGTTCGCCTATTGCCGATGGCCGCCCGTCGGGCAATCGCTAAGAAGATTGAGTCATCTCCCGGAATTGACGCCGTAGTTCTTACCGAGGGTTCAGCCCTGCTAATTCAGGTGAAGTCGGTGCGACTGGAACTCGACCAGGAGCTCAAGAAACTTGAGCGTGCAGCGAACATAATTATTTTCGACCCTCAGATTATGCGCGGTACGCCCGTGTATCGTGGGACGCGCATTCCGGTTGAACTTATAGCTGACATGTTGACGCAAGGGGCAAGGCCAGAAGAGATCCTAGAGGGTTACCCAGCTCTTGATAGAGAAAAGATCGACCTCGCTCCTCTTTATGTCCAAGCCTTTCCGCGCCGCGGGCGTCCGGCTTTTCGCCCGTGGGCGAAGCAAAAACCGATTCATGCAACCCGGCGGGCCCGTGCCCTTCGGGGGCACGGTGAAACTTTTGATCGATTAATGCCTGCACACTTCTCTGGTTGAACCAGCGCATGCTGCCGGTCACGTTGCCGATCACGTCAACTATCTTGGTCTCGGTAGTTTGAAAGACTGGCAGCTCATGACT
>QIAL01000622.1:2858-3185 GCA_003225535.1 Acidobacteriota bacterium
AGAACCGTTGCATCCTGGGGTAATCGTTATTGTTCCCAGTGTGACGCCTCTTCGTCAGCAAGAACTCTTCAGCGTGGCACTCGCGCATATCGGCGCAAGAGATCTGACCAATACCGTGGTTGAGGTCAAGTACGCGGGAAATCGGATTGTATGTTCTGAGTATGCGCTACCAGAAGCACCCGGATAGCCCCGTCGGAACGACTCAATTGCAATATTGCAATTTACCGTAAAGTGTCGGAACAAGGCGCGAAGTGGCTAGTCGGCATCTCCGATAAGATCGCGTAGATCAAGCGGCAGCCCTCTTATCCGCCGACCGCAGGCGCACGG
>QIAL01000623.1 GCA_003225535.1 Acidobacteriota bacterium
GAGACACTCGTCGGCAGAAAAGTGGTCATCGTTGCGAATCTGGCTCCCAGAAAGATGCGTGGGCTGGAATCAAACGGCATGATTGTTGCCGCGTCTTTAGAGGGTGGCAAGCCCGTACTGGCGAGCTTCCTGGAGGATGTGCCTATCGGCGCAAGACTGAAATAGCCAGAAGCGAAGCCGAGCTTTGCTCGGCGGACAGCCGAAGGCGGCTGTCCCCACATAGACCGAACCAGAATGTTCGTTGACTCTCATGCACACCTCGATGGCAAGCAATTTGACTCCGACCGGGAGCAGGTGATTGCGCGCGCCCGCGAGGCTGGCGTCGTCGCGATGGTCGCCATCGGAAACGGGGATGGCCCTCCTCAACTGGATGCCGGGGTTCAACTCGCGGAAAAATATCCATTCATGTACGCGACGATCGGGATACATCCCCACGAAGCACGGCTGGCTTCCGATCATGCGTACGCCGAAATGGAGCGGCTGGCACGACATCCGAAGGTTATTGCCTGGGGAGAGATTGGACTCGATTATTACTACGACCACTCTCCGCGCGACACGCAAAAAGAAGTTTTCACCCGGCAGATGGAGTTGGCAGGCGCGGCGAAGCTGCCCATCGTGATTCATTGCCGGCCTTCTGACAACAGCGAAAACGCATGGGATGACTGCCTGCAACTGATTCAAGAACAGTGGGCTCCGAAAGGGATTGGCGGCATCCTTCACTGCTTCACTGGAAACTGGCCGCAGGCGAAGCGCGCCCTGGATATGGGATTCATGATCTCGTTTGCAGGGAATGTCACTTTCCCCAAGGCTCAGCAGATCCGGGACGCCGCTCTGGAAGTTCCGCTCGAACGCATGTTTATTGAGACCGATTGCCCTTATCTTGCCCCGATCCCCTACCGGGGCAAACGAAATGAACCTGCATATGTGAAAGAGACCGCCCGCAAGATCGGAGAATTGCGGGGTCTATCGATGGACGAAGCTGGTGAGCGAACGGCCCACAATTTCTACAATTTTTTCAAAATCTCTGAAACCGCTGAAAACAAAGTTCCCACCCGCCAGACTGCGGGTTCTGATAACCTCTGATTACGATTCCCTTCTTTCAGAAAGATTAGAAATGTATGCCCGATAACAGCTTCGACGTCGTCAGCAAGGTCGATGTGCAGGAGGTCTCCAACGCCATCCAGCAGGCGTTGAAAGAGATCCATACACGTTTCGACCTGAAGGATTCCAAGTCGAATATCGAGCAGGAGAAAGACGCGATTGTGCTGCACTCGGCGGACGAGTACAAGTTGAAGGCAGTCAATGACATCCTGCAGCAAAAATTAGTGAAACGCGGGGTCTCGCTGAAAGCTCTCACTTATGGGCCTGTGGAGCCTGCTGCCAGTGGTACCGCCAAACGTCGCGTCACCATGCAGCAAGGGATTGCCATCGAGAAGGCTCGGGAAATCGTGAAACTGATCAAAGATTCGAAGAAGAAGGCTCAGGCCTCCATTCAGGGAGATCTGGTACGTATCAGCGGCAAGGACCGGGACACGTTGCAGGAAGTAATCGCCCTGCTGAAGGGGCATGACTTCGGAATCGATTTGCAGTTTACGAATTACAGAACGAACTGATTTGACGTCAGACCTCGGGCCTCAGGGTCAGGATTGAGAAGTCTTAGGCCGAGGTCCGAGGGCTGCAGTCTGAGGTCTGGTTATCTTGAGCGCGCCTGCCACCATCAACGGCAAAGAAGTCTTCGATCTGCTGCGGGACGACCTCGTCTCCCTCGAGGACGAGTTTGGCCGAGATACCATCTCGAACGTCGGAGCGATCACCGAAATCGGCGAGTACTTGCGCGCCGGCGGTGGCAAAAGAATCCGGCCGGCCCTTTTACTGCTCTCCGCGAAGCTGATGAACTATCAGGGACGCGGTACTGTGCGTTTGGGCGCCGTCGTCGAAATCATTCATACGGCTACGCTGGTTCACGACGACATTATCGACGAGGCTAAGACCCGCCGCGGGCGCCCGGCGGCTAACACACAATGGGGGAATTCCAAATGTGTGCTGGCCGGCGATTGGCTCTACATGCAGGCTTTCAAGATCGCTGTGCAAGAGCGGAATTTTCGCATTCTCGACACGCTGATCGAACTTACCCAGCAGATGGTCGAGGGCGAACTGCTACAGATGGAAAAGCTCGGCAAGCTGATCACGCTGGACGAGCATTTCGACCTGATCTTCCGTAAGACAGCATGCCTGTTTTCGGTCTGCATGCGGTTGGGAGCGATCCTGGGCGGGGCTACACCGGAACAGGAAAACGCTCTTGGCAAATATGGTCATGACCTGGGAATGGCCTTCCAGATCGTCGACGACGTCCTGGATCTGACCGCGTCGGAAGAGGTGCTCGGGAAACCAGTCGCGAGCGACCTTCGGGAAGGCAAAGTCACGATGGCCGTGATTCACGCCCTGGAGCGGTGCACAGCCGAAGAGCGGGGCAAAATCGAGACGATCTTGAAGGATCGGGCTTTCAATGGCGTGACGCACGCCGATATTCTCGCAATCCTGCAGCGCTATGGATCCCTAGACGCGGCGACATCTCGCGCGGCACAGTACGCAGAGTCGGCCCGCAAATCGATTTGTTTCTTCCCCGATTCAGAGATCAAACGCGCGCTGCTGTGGGCGCCAGAATTCGTGGTGGCCAGAGAAAAGTGAAAGATCAGGGGAGAGACGCTTTGCCTCCTGCAGATCCCGATCCGCTGTGCTGAACCAAATCTGCGACCCTGTTCCCTGACTCGTTATCCTTAAAAACTGCGCCCTGATCCCTGAACTCTAATCCCTGAAACCTGTTTCCACCTGTGATTCCGAGCACAGAAATTCAAAAGTCCGGCCCTTGATTGCCGTCACTTCGGAGGGTGACCGATGACACTGAAAATCTGCGCGATCCGCTTCAGAATGCGCCCAGTTGATGGGAGTGTCCGTTAGAGCGGAAGGCTAACGAGACGCACTGGCATGCGAGTGGGGCACAACAGGTGTCCTCACCTCTCCCCTTGGCACCTGAGAAAGGCAGGTCGCCGTGGGGCCTCTCCGCAGGCACGACCTATCAACGACAAGATGGCGGCTTCAGTCGAAGCTTGAGACGAAAGGCGCCTAGCTTTTTCGACGCGCCGGCCCGGACAGGGCCGGAGGGACTTCGAGTGCAAGCCCCTGTCTTGCTCACCCTGGCGAGGAAAGTCCTCCTGAGAGACTCGCTCCTCGCACTGCAAAGCCGGACGGCCTTCATCGGAACCGTCCGGTTTTGTTTATACTGATTCTTTTCCTGTTGCGGCGAATCGAACCTCTCAATTGCTATGAATGTGCTGCTTGCAACTATCGGACGCCACGGCTATGCCCTGACGTTCGCTGTTCTTCTGGCTGAAACCATCGGCCTTCCCTTTCCGGCGTCGATAGCCTTGGTGGCAGCGGGAGCCGCGATCGCGTCCCACACCTTGTCGGCGACTGGCGTGGTTCTGGCCGCGCTCATTGGCCTCATGGTCGGCGACATCTGGCAGTTCTGGCTGGGACGCTACACCGGCTGGGCCTTGCTCGGGTTCCTCTGCCGGCTTTCGATGAATCCCGAGACTTGCATCCTTCGGTCAGCAGAATCGTTCTACAAGCGCGGCAAGGCTACGCTCCTCTTTGCCAAGTTCATACCGGGCGTCAACACGATGGCGGCACCGTTGGCGGGCAGCATGAAGATGCGCTTTGGACAGTTCCTGAGCCTCGATTTTGCCGGGGCGCTTCTGTACACGGTCACCTACCTTCTCATTGGCTATGTCTCGCGCGACTTTCTTGCGGCAACGCTGAACAGCATCTATGCCGCCGGGCGCATCATGGAAGTCGCGATCATCGTCGCGCTGGTGATTTACGTGGTGTACCGCATCGTGCAGTACCAGAAGTATCGCGAGTATGGCTTCGTGCCGCGCATTCCGGCGCAGGGCCTCGCAGAGCGCCTGGCAGCAGGAGAAGGCGATCGCCTGCTGATTGTCGACGTCCGGAGCCACGGTTATTACGATGTCGGGGCGGAACGCATTCTGGGATCCATCCGCATCGAGCCCAACAATCTTGAGGAAGAGCTGAAGAATCTTCCTAAGGACAAGGACATTTATCTCTACTGTACTTGAGCACGCGAGGCCACGAGCGCCCGGGTGGCGCACTTACTGCGGGAAAAAGGATTCAGCACGTTCGTGATCGTCGGCGGGT
>QIAL01000624.1 GCA_003225535.1 Acidobacteriota bacterium
AGGTTGTTGCCACATGGTATCCCGGACCAGCGACGGCCACTGCCAGAGCCGCCAGGGACACACTGATTACCGTTATCAGCCACTTGTACTTCGCAGTCATGACTTCCTCCTGTAGTTTCTCGCCAGTTGCCTTCGCGCGCCGGGGCCCCTTCCCATTTGCGCGAATGCAAGTTCTTGCATCGAACCGAAAGTAACTTTACCTCATTTTGGAGGTCAACCTAGACTTCTTCTATATGGATGTTTCCTCACGATTTTCCGCGGAGGTCGCCAAGGGTACACCGGTCGATCCGCGCCTTCAGCCAACGCCGGATTACGGCACGCTAGGCCCTGGATCGGATATTCCCGGTCCCGAGGATCGCGATGCGCTGCCCTCGTCGCGAAAGTCTGCATTGCGGTCAGCACATTTGATCGCTGCCGTCATCGGGATGGTCGCGGCGCTCATCGTGGGAATGACCAAGGCTCATCCGATTTGGCCCAACTCGGTTACCTCACACTCGAGAGAGCCTGCATCGGCCAGGGACCTGCCTCAACTCGATCGCATGAAGCCGCAGAAGCAGGCGGAGACGCTGTTGGAACTGGCCGTTGGGCACTCGGAAGGCGCGGTCGATCAGATCTCGTCACGCGTCGATCGCTGGAACGGACAAGTTCAGTGGAACTCGCAGATTGCTTCTTTGACCACCGCGGCGCTGAACTCGAACGACATGCGCGTGCGGGAATCGGGCGTTGAAGTGGAACTCGCCGCCTATGGACTCGCGAAGAATGCTGCGAGCCTGGAGTTTGTGCTGAAGAACGTAGACTCGCACGACCACAGCCAGAAGATCTGGGCGCTGTGGGCGCTTGGCTTGATGGCCAACCGGGGAGTCGAAAGCGAACGAACCGTTGGAGTGCTGGCGGATCATTTGAAGGATAACGATCCAGATTCGCGGCGCTGGGCTGTCGAGGGATTGGCAGTGGCCGGTAGCGATCAGGCCATTCAACCTCTGCTGGCGACCATGCATGACGATTCGTCACCGATGGTGCGCGAGAGAGCTGCATGCAGCCTGGCGGAGTCTGGGATGTTCACGCAGGATCAGCGGATGACGGCCGTACCGCAATTACTGAACTATACCGACGACCCTGCTCTCGATGCACAAACGCAGGGATGGGCGTTCCAGGCGCTGGGAGATATTACACACCAACGGCTGCCGAGGGATTCGGCCGCGTGGCGGCGCTGGTACGAGACAAAAGTGGGCAGTGGCCAGTGATCAGTGGTCAGCTAGTGATCAGTGGCCAGTGGTCAGTGATCCGGTGGTCAGACACGATCCGACGAAAATTGCTATCGACTTCTTGGTAGCGCGGCAATTAGGCCGTTCAGGATTTTTCCAACCTCTGAGCACTGCTGCAGTAAAAGCGTGCAATGTTCCAGTCGGAGATAGTCCAGTTCGCGCGCAATCTGCAATTGTGTTTCGACTTCGAGCAACGACCCGCGCGCCTGGCCGAGGAACTGTTTGAATTCTCCGGTCGAAGCGCGTCCCTGTCCCTCTGCGATATTACTGGGGACCGAGATCGCTGCACGACGCAGCTGAGCGGTGAGACCATACACCTCGGCTTTAGGAAAAGATTCTGTGTAACGGTACACATCAGTCACCAGCCTCATCGCCTTCTGCCAAGCCACTAAATCACGGTATGAGCGAACGCCAGAAACCTTGAGGATCTGCATTCTCGGATTGTCCTGCGAGCCAGGAGGTCCGTCGCTAAGAAACATCACGCGACGCCGAGTCAGGTTCCAGATCGGGAATGGGACTCCAACTGTGTGAACGGCCCTGGACACTAGCCACTGAACACTGACCCCTGCTTCTTCACTCTGCCATCTTCGCTACGTGGACTTCGAATCCTGTCTTGGGCAGCAGAGACGTTAGCGAGAATGCTTTGAAACCGTCGCCGGTCACTTCGGTGTGGCGGTAGATGCCGGGCTCGCTCTCGATCATTTCGCGGCGGCCTTCCATGTCGGCGAGAAACGCGTCGGCCTGTTTCGTGGTGACCTCTGCATCTTTCGCGCGTGTGACCACCGCTTCTGACGCGTAGGAACGAACCAGCTTCGGCCAATATTTATTGAGCAGGTCGGTGCTGGCGAAAATGTCGGCCCAGATGATGCGGCCATTCACGGCGACAACCACTCCGACAGCGTTGCGGTCGCGCAGCTGATGGATGAGGCTCTGGTAGTTCTGTTCGATGGGTCTTGCGACGGAGTCGACCTGCTTTCGCACTTCCGCGTTTTCGTTCACCTTGGCGTAGGAGGTGACTTGCTGCATTTGGCTGGCAGCCGCAGGGGCTGCCGCTTCGACTTCGACAGTCATAGCTGCCTTTTGCTTATTGACCTCGTTCCAGACCTCGCTCTGATTTTTTTCCGCCATAGCTTTGCCGCGTACCGAGGGCTGCGCCATGATGGCCATGGGAACGGGGCCTCCGACGGTGGTGCCGGCGTGCTTCCCGTAGAGCGCCTCCGAAGCTCCGAAGTTTGCGGTAGTAGCGACCCAGCGTCCGGGTTCGACGCAGAAAACGCTGAGATCGACGGGATCGCTTTCCGGAGGGACGATGCGGTCTTTGC
>QIAL01000345.1 GCA_003225535.1 Acidobacteriota bacterium
TCGATCTTCTGGTGCAAGGCATCGAGCGTGGTTTCCGCAACTGCGCCTTTGCGCAGCAGGACGATTCCTTCGACGACATCATCGTCGTTGAGGATGGTGCCGTCTTTGTTGCGGATAGTCTTTCCGAGTTGGCCAAGCCGGACCTTGGGAGCTTGCACGACGATTCCGAGGTCGCGGACGCGCACCGGAGTGCCGTTCTGAACTTTCACGACGGTAGCCCCGATGTCATCGGTGCTCTGCATGAGGCCGACGGCACGGACGTTCAAGGCCTGCTGGCCGCGCTCGATGAATCCACCGCCGGCGTTGATGTTATTGGCAATCAGCGCTTGCTCAACCAGCGGCAATGCCAGCCCGTAGGAAACCAGCTTGTTTGGATCGAGTTGGACCTGGTATTGGCGCGTAGGGCCGCCGAAGGGGTTGACATCCACGATGTTCGGGACGGACTTAAGCTGGTTCACGACGAACCAGTCGTTGAGCGCTTTCAGTTCCATCACGTCGTACTTCGGATTCGTGCTGGTCAACGTGTAGAACATGATCTGGCCGATTGGGCTGTAGTCGGGACCAATCCCCGCCGAGACGCCAGTGGGCAGAGTCACGTTCTGAAGGCGATCGAGGACTTCCTGGCGGGCGTTGAACGTGGTGATGTCGTCGTCGTAAATGATCGTGATGACCGAGAGGCCCATCAGAGATACAGAGCGCAAATGCGTGAGGTGGGCAACTCCGTTCAACTCCACTTCGAGTGGAACCGTGATCTGCTGCTCGACCTCTTCGGCAGCGTGGCCCGGCCACTGCGTGATCACCTGCGCATAGGTGTCGGCGACGTCGGGATAGGCCTCGATGGGCAGGGCGTGGAACGAGATGATGCCCCAGACGAAGAGGACGAGCGCGCCTCCCAGCACCAGCAGTGGGTTGGCGAGCGCGAAGTCGATGGCCTTGCGGATCATTCGCTATTCCCCCGCTCGCTTTTCCGCCACTTCGGTGGAGAATTCGAGGGCATTGGTCACGACTTCGTCGCCGGCCTTTATCCCCTCACGGATTTCCTGCATGCCGTCGGGTGCCAGACCGTCGGCGACGATGGCAATCTTGCGAAACTGATTCGCACCCTCTTTGCGGAACACCCAGTCTTTATCGTGGAGGCGCATGATGGCCGTGGAGGGGACGACGATCCGGTCTGTCAGCTTTCGCGACCGGAACGTGGCTACAGAGAACATGCCGGGCCGGAGAGAACCGTCAGGGTTGGGGAGCACGATACGGACTTTTGCGGAACGGGTGTTCGGATCGAGCACGCGCGAAATATCGGCGACCCTGCCTTTGAGGACGCGATCCGGAAAAGCATTGAGGCGAATTTCAGCAGCGTCACCCAGGTGGACTTCACCGAGATCGTTCTCAAAGACATCGCACACCACCCAGACCTCGGACAGGTTGGCGATGGTGAAAAGGTTGGGAGTGTTATCGAGGCTCTTGATGCCCTCGGCCCCGGCGACATTTTGCTCGACGATTGCGCCGGAAACGGGCGCTTTCAATTCGATCAGCGGGCTTGGATTGGCGGGATCGGCACCGAGAATCCTGACATGATGATCGGCGGTTTCGACATCGACTTTGGCTTTGTCCTCGGCGTCTTGAGCCACTTCGAGATCTTTCGTCGCGATTGCGCCGCGGTCGTAGAGCATCTGGGCGCGATCGAGGGCTTTGTGCGACAACGCTTCGTCGGCTTTGGCTTTCTGGTAATCGGCAAAGGCGCCGGCGAGGTCGGGGCTCGAGATCACGAGCAGGGTCTGGCCTTTTTGAACGGTGTCACCCAGTTTCGCTTTGAGGTCCACGACGCGGCCAGCGCTGAGCGAGGTGACGTGGATTGTGCGATTCACGTCGGGAGAAACGGTGCCATTGGCCGTGACCTGCGTTGGAAGCTTGCGAAGTTCGGCCTTCGCGGTTTTGAAGAGTTCAGGATGATCGGCGGTGAAAACGTCTGGGTCGAGGGTAACGGGAGGTTTGGTGGCGGCGGGAGTGTTGGTGGAGCAGGCGACGGCGGTCATGAGCGCAGCGCAGAGGAATCCCACCGAGATGTAGACCACAATTCGCGATTCACGATTTTGAGTGAGAGGTTCAGGCGTCCCTACGGGACGCGCCGTTGGACCGGAAGCTCCCCGGCGCTGGAAGCGCCGGGCTACTATCAGACGTCCCTCCGGGACGAGATGCATGATTGCTGGCAGGAAAACTTCTTTCATTGAATTACCTCGCGCCCTACTGCCTGGTTTATCTGAGCCGCCGCCGTGAGATAGGAGCCGACGAGGTTCACGTAGTTCAGTTCCACCGAGCGGTATTCGCTCTCGGCATTCAAGAAGTCCAACAGCGATGCGCCACCGTGCTGGTAGGAGAAGAAAACTGTGTCACGCACGCGCACAGCTTGTTCCAGGTACTGGCGCTTGTAGGGTTTCAGCAGATTGATGTTGCTATTGAGCGTGGCGTAGGCGGAGTCGACGTCGCTGTAAACCTGGGTTTCCACGCCCTGGCGCAACTTCTCGTTGCGGCTGATGTCGATCTTTGTGCGCAGCTTCTCACCCTGATTGCGGTCGAAGATGCGCAACGGGATGCTCACACTGGCGCCGATTGTGTTCAACGCGTCGGGATTGTTGAACGAGCCGTTGTGGGTGAACCAGACGCCAACGGTTGGATCGGTCGAGCCGTCAGCTTCGGCCAGCTTGTAATTCGTTTCAGCCTGCTTCACGGTGAGCAGGGCGGCACGAAGGTCCGGTCGGGCGTCGAGCGCTTCCTTGCGATAGTCATCGAGGGGAAGAAGATCGTCGCGGAAGTCGAAAGCTCCGTCTACGTCGAAGCTGTCGACTGGGCGGCGATCATCGAGCAGGGCGAGGAGATTGATTTTGGTCGTGCGCAGATTGACTTCTGCATTCTGTAGATCCGACTCGTACTGGAGGCGCTGCAGTTCCAGGCGGTCAAGATCGATGCGGGCAATGTCTCCGGCCTGAAATCGGTCGCGGCTAACTTTCAGAATTTTGTCGTAGTACTCAATGTTATCGTGCGCGAGACGCAGCACGGCCTTCGCCTGGAGGGTACCTACGAATGCTGTGCGCAAGTTGAAGAGCAGGGTACGCTCGGTGTCTGACGACTGCGCGGCACCGATTGCCGTGCCTTGCCTGGCAGCCTCATAGCGCAGGCCACGCTTGTTGCGACGCTCGAACAGGTAGCTGACCCCGGGAGAGACGAAGGTTCCGGCGAAGGGCTGCCAAACTCCGTGACTCGGGCTGATCTGCGTGCCGTCGGCGGTTAGCGTGAAATCAGGGTTGGGGCGGAGGTGTGCTGTGATCTCCTGAGCTTTCAGTTCATCGATATTGAGCTTGCTGGCAAGGAGAGTGGTGTTGTTGAGCTGAAACTGTTCCTTGACCTGGTCCCATGTCCAGACTTGCTGAGTCGGAGACACACCCGGGTGGGGTGATGTCTGGCACCACAGGATGACATTGCCCAGGACAATGGCAAGTGCAATCAGCAATCTCGACCGCATGAAACTCTCCGTGCTGGCAGGCGATGGCGCCATGTGACCCTGGCGGAATATCTACCTGCCCATGGGGCGGAAACATCGAGACATCGGTTCCGCGCAACTGTTGTGGAGGAGGAAGAAAGTTGCCGCCGTCGCTTCGCAGGAACGGGCGGCTGTCGAACTATGCGAGGACGAAGCGAGGAGGAGCGCGATCGGATCGCGCAATCACACGGGCAGAAGACGAAGATGAGACCGAAGACGGAACCCGGTGCCAGGCCAGTTCACTGAATCCACACGAGGCCGAAGCGGAAGCCAGTGCGGCGGGCTGAGCCTGCCATTTCGAGGAGCTTTGCTTGTCACCGACAGCCTGGCAGATGCTTTTCTTGCTGGAGGACTCCTCCATTTCGGCCCGCATGGCGCGCATGTCGTCGCTGGCCGACACCACGGGGAAGAGGATGACGAGCAAGCATCCGAGTGCCAGGAAGCACTGGAGGGCATGGAACTTGCGTCTCTGAGCCGCAGTTCTGGAGTAACGCCACAGCCAGTAGGCGGGCATCGCCAGCAACAGCCAGAAAAGGTTGAGTAGAAGTTCCATCTAAACAGAAACTTTGGGACTAGAAATCAATACTAACCTCTATTTAGTTTTCCAGAAAGTTAGAATATCCGTCAATGTGACGTTCGTGTTTTGGGGATTCCGGGCGCAAAAAAGAGGATCGGGGAACGTTCCTAAGGCAGTACGGTGGAATCGCCGGGAGTCAGGCCCACTTTTTGTTTGAGCCGGGCAGCGGCATAGGCTCGAAGGAAGCAAATTGAGCACATCTTTCATTCGCCGGTTCTTTATGTTGGTGGCGGTTGGGTTCGCGTTGGGTGTACCAGCCTGTCAGGTGTCTTCGCTTCTGATCGGTGGGCAGCAAGCTGGTTTGCAGGAGGACGTTTCACAGGGTCCGAGCGAATCTAACCTCATCATTGAAAACGACTTCCAGTTGCAGGAAACGTATCCGCATGCTTCTTATGAGGTTCGCTTCCATGCCCATGGAGGGACGCCTCCGTTGCATTGGCGGGTGGAGAAAGGCGCGCTCCCGCCGGGGCTCAAACTCGAGCATGACGGCCTTCTGCACGGTTCACCGGAGCACACGGGGGACTTCCAGTTCACCGTTTCTGTGACTGACAGCGGACAGCCACAGCGATCGGTGCAGAAGGCATTCGTGCTGAGAGTGCACTCGGCGATGGTCCTCAACTGGAAGAATCCCGCACACGTGAACGGGAGCAGGATCGAGGGAAGTGCGGAGATCTCGAATACCACGCCGGATGACATCGATTTGACGTTCATTGTGCTGGCGGTGCCGGAGAATGGGCGAGCTGTCGCGATCGGGTATCAGCACTTTGTATTGCGACGGGGGACGGTCGGCCAGGAGTTGCCTTTCGGCGAGACGCTACCTCGGGACGGATATGTGGTGCATGTCGATGCCGTGGGCGAGGTTCCCGCCAGGAACATCATTTACCGGGAAAGGATGCAGACACCTTCGATGCTGCAGGTCGCCGTCGGGCCCTAGGCTAAGCCCAGGGTAGGACGGCGAAAGGCTTGAACCCCAAAGCACACGAAGGAAAGCCCGGTTGTCCTCCGTGGACCTTCGTGTCCTTTGGGGTTCAAGCCTTGGGTGGCTTGCAACTGGAGATGGATCAATCACATACAGGAGTGATGCAGATCACACACCCACGTGAGGGAAATGCCCCAGATTCGGGTAGTGCGCGCTCCTTCCAGAGTTAGACTGCCATTTACACTAAGGGTAATAACCTTTCTGTTTTCTTCAAGATAGACATGCATGCACTGACCGGTTCGAGTCGGCTTCGAGAATGGTTCGAGGCGTGCCATATCCCCAATGTGGGTTGAGGCGACCGCCGCGCAGCGGGGGACGCTCGAGACCCTCGGAGGTTTGCGATGCGAGCTCCATACGGCCTGAACATTCTCGACAATTGCACTACATGCCCTATCAGGGGTGAACACCTATTCTGTAATTTATCGGTACAAGCCAGCCAGAGGCTGAATGAGATCAAATCCACGGCGGTGTATCCGAAGGGGGCGATGCTCTTCATTGAGGGGCAACTGTCGCGCGGCGTGTTCGTGCTCTGCAACGGCAAGGTAAAGCTGTCGACGACGTCGAGGGAAGGCAAAACGATCATCACCAAGATCTCCGACTCTGGGGATGTGTTGGGATTGAACGCTGTGGTTTCGAACGTGCCCTATGAGGTCACTGCAGAGATGATGGAACCGGGGCAGGCGAATTTTATTCCACGGGACTCGCTGCAGCAGTTCTTGAGAGAGTTTCCTGAGGTAGCGATGCGGGTGGCTCAGCAATTGAGCCGAAACTACTACACCGCATATGAAGAGATCCGGACACTGGGTCTGTCAGCGTCGCCTTCCGAGAAGTTCGCGAAACTGCTGCTTTCATGGTCGACGAAGTCGACCCAGAGCGATGGATCCTCGCAGGTTAAGCTGACGCTCACGCACGAAGAGATTGCAGAAATCATCGGGACAACCCGAGAAACAGTGAGCCGATTGTTCTCAGAGTTCAAGAAGAAACAGTTGATGCAGTCCAAAGGAGCAACGCTGGTGATCCGAAGCCGGTTTGCGCTGGAGAAGATTGTGCAGTCGTACTAAGACACGTCCTTGAATGTAGAGGCTCGGATCAGAGATTCGAGTGAGTGAGAGACCGGCAGCGGGGGCGCTGCCGGTTTTTGCATGGATCCTCTGTTGTCCTGGTGCTAGAACCTGTGGTGATTGTCAATTGCGCTCGAGGCAAGCACAATGAGCCAGTCGGTTTGGGCGAAGGTCACAGAAGAGCGCATCTGTTTTTGAGTGAAGTCGATTGGTCTGCTGTCGAGTAGAACATGGGCCGCAACGATCTTGCCTTGGATCGGAGAAAAGTGAGGGCGGGGCGGCCCAGTTCGGACATAGGATTCCTTCCTCGTATTAACAAGATTCATCCTGTAGGGCAAAACGCCCTCGAACGAATCTCTTCAGCCCCGCATCCTAACGTTTGAGCGTTGGGGCGCCCGCCCACGCACACCTGTTATGAGAACTGCCAGGTTAGCGACGTGCGTGATGGTGACTTGCATTTTGGGAGCGTTGTCATTGGCTAAACCGGCGCAGGACGTAGAATCTCCCAAGCACAGGGCTTGGGACATGCTCATGACAGCAGCTTTCTCGCCGCGGGTGAGTGACAGGACCAATGGAATCCGAGCGCTGGGATTGCTGCGGAACAACTTGGAGGCGCGTCAACTGGCGGAGAACGCCCTGAGTGATCCAAATACTGACGTACGCCGCGCGGCGGCGACCGCGCTCGGGCAGATGCATGCAAAGGAATCCATCCCGAAACTACAGGGAGCCTTGTCAGATAAGAAGGTTCCGGTGGTGATGGCCGCGGCTCAGTCATTGCGCGAACTGAACGACGAGAAGTCGGCCTACGCGGTCTACTACGACCTGCTGGTGGGGGAACGCAAGGCTGGCGATGGACTCATCGCTAAGCAACTGGCAACTCTGAAAGATCCAAAGGTATTGGCCCAGATTGGATTTTCTGAAGGCATCGGGTTCGTGCCGTTCGCGGGAATCGGATGGGATGCGTGGCGAACCATGCACAAGAAGGATCCGAATCCAGTACGGGCAGTGGCGGCAACTCTACTGGCGCACGATCCAGACCCTGCGAGTGGTGGTGCGCTGGTCAAGGCGACCCATGACAAGAATTGGATGGTTCGCGCGGCTGCCGTGGAGGCTATCGCGCAGCGGGGGGATGCATCCCTGCTGCCTCACGTTGTGGAAAAATTCTCGGACAAAAATGTGAAAGTTCGGTATAGCGCCGCCGCGGCGGTCATTCGGCTGAGCGCGATTGAGCAGAGCAAGACGGCGAGGAATGGCAGATAATGTTCCCATGCTGTCCGATGGCCGACTGGCGACACGTCGTGCGCTGATTGTCCTGTGCCTTGTCGTCGGCATATCGCAATCCGGACGCGCGCAGAGTAACTCCACCGATAATTCCTGGTCGACGACCAGCCAACAGGTAGATCAAACCGGAACGGCAAATCCCACCCGAACCCGCACGACACACTCCGAAGCCGACGGCCGGGTTATCGAGAAGACCGTCGTTGAAGCGAAGGGGCCGGACGGGCGCTATGTACCTTACTCCGAGATCGAACGGGAGTCGGTGCGAGTGAACGGTACCACCGTGCGCAACGTCGAGCGCTCTTACGGAAGGACTCCTGACGGGCAAAGGACTCTTACACAAGAGACAAAAGAAGAATCGCGCAGTTTCCCCGACGGAGAGAGGAAGATGACGCGCACGACCTCGAATCCTGACGGGAATGGCGCATTGCAGGTGGTACAGCGCGCACTCATCGATTCAAAAGAGGTTAGTCCCGGCGTCCGCGAAACGAGGACCACAGTGTTTTCTGCTGACGGGAGTGGAGGCCTCGCCCCAACCGTGCAGATCGTAGAGCGCGAAAGGCAGACCGACGCTAAGGCGGTCGAGTTCACCAAGTCGACGTCCCTTTCGGATGGTGCGGGACATTGGATACTCAGCGAAGTTCGCGAGGGGACGACAAGGCCGGAAACAGACGGCGGGAGCACGAAAGAAGAGCGAGTGCTTCGGCCGGATGCGAACGGCAAGATGGCAGTTGCCGAGCGGACCGTCAGTAAGCAGTCGGCCGGGGAGCAGAGCGGCACCACGGAAACTTATTCCACCAATGTTCCGGGGCTGGCGGGGGACGAGGGTCTCCGGCTGGTGCGGCGTGAGAGCACGGTACAAAGAAATGGCGGAAGTGGTGAACGTAACACAACGCGGCGACTGGAGCAGGCGAATCCGGGAGATCCACATGCCGGCTTGCACCTCACGCAAGAAGCGATCGACATCGTGCGACCGGGGGCGAATGGCACGGCCGCGCAATCAAGCACCATCGTGAGGTCAGACTCCACCGGACAACTTACGGTTGTCTGGGTTGATATGGGACACACGGATAATGCGGCTGTGGTAAAGACGGTTACGGTGCCCGCGAACAAATCAAAGTGAAGCGGGTCCCCATTGAAAAACCGAGCAGTTGCCGAAAGCGATCATTCCCAGCCTGCGAAAGCTAGTAAGGCTGTACCAACCAGGCGATACATCGTTGCTGCTTCACTCTGGGACGAAATTCCAGGCAAGAAGATGCTTCCTTTCCCGCCACACCGGGAACACTAAACGAATCGGACGAGCTTATGATTTTTGCTTCTCTTTTCTTCTTATGGCGTGACGTTGCATGGCAATATCGATCGTCGACTGCAGATCATGCCTATGAAACGGTTTCAAAATGAAGCCATCGTGGTAGGTCCTTTTGACCCGTTCTACGGTTCGTCGATCGGAGTAGGCAGTGAGATAAACGATTGAGATGTCGACCTGTTGTTGAATCTCGGATGCCGCATCAATGCCGTCCTTCTTTCCCTTCAGTCGGATGTCCATCAGGATTGAGTCGGGTCGGGTGGCGAAAGGCGCGTGGCACCGGCTCGGCCAGCAGCCTGTCAAATCAAACTCGATGTTTAGTTTTTGACAACGGCCAGCACGATGAGTCGATCCGTCACGTCGCCCTTGGGCGTAGGTATTTTCAGGACGACGCCATCTGCATTCTGAGTGAACTCCACCGACGCATTGTCGACCAGG
>QIAL01000625.1 GCA_003225535.1 Acidobacteriota bacterium
CAAAAACTGGGCACGGGCGAGAATCCGCTTCTCGTCAGCGTGCGCTCGGGCGCAAAGTTCTCCATGCCTGGCATGATGGATACCATTCTCAACCTCGGCCTCAACGACCAGAGCGTGCAGGCACTCGCGAAGCGGAGCAACAATCCCCGGTTCGCTGCCGACTCCTATCGCCGCCTGATTCAGATGTTCGGCAACGTCGTGCTCGACATCGAGAAGGCGGCATTTGAAGAGGTTTTCGACGCCAAGAAGAAACAGAAGAAAGCCAAGCTCGACACCGATCTCGACGCCAAGGCTCTGCAGGAGGTTATCGCCGAGTACAAGAAAGTCGTCAAGAAACACGCCAAGCGGGACTTCCCGCAGGACCCGCGCGAACAGCTCGTCCTGGCGCGCGATGCCGTATTCCGCTCCTGGCAGAACGATCGCGCCAAGCACTATCGCCGCATGAACAACATCGACGACATGCTGGGCACAGCGGTCAACGTGCAGGCCATGGTGTTCGGGAATCTTGGCGACACCAGTGGATCAGGCGTGGGCTTTACGCGGAATCCCGCGATTGGCACCAAGGAATTCTATGGTGAATTCCTGATGAACGCGCAGGGCGAAGATGTGGTCTCCGGTGTACGCACCCCGGTCCCAATTCTCAAACTGCACGAGATTCTGCCGGAAGCGTACAACCAGCTGCGCGAGATCACCACCCGGTTGGAACAGCATTACAAGGACGTTCAGGACTTCGAGTTCACCGTACAGGACGGCAAGCTGTACATGCTGCAAACGCGAAACGGCAAGCGCACCGGGCTGGCCGCCGTTCGAATCGCGATTCAGATGGTCGATGAGGGCCTCATCACCAAGGAAGAAGCGATCTTTCGTGTGGAGCCGAATCAGCTTTATGACTTCCTGGTTCCGCGCCTTGATGAAAAAGGCACGAAGGTGGAAGTGCTTGCGACCGGACTGCCCGCGTCGCCTGGTGCGGCGGTTGGCCAGATTGTATTTACCGCTGACGCCGCGGTGGAAGCCGTCCATAAAGATGAGAAGGCGTCTGTCATTCTGGTGCGTGCTGAAACTACGCCCGAAGACATCCATGGCATGGAGGTGGCAAAGGGTATTCTCACCTCTCGCGGTGGCATGACCAGCCACGCGGCGGTCGTTACTCGTGGCATGGGCAAATGCTGCGTGGCGGGCGCTGGCGACGTCGATGTCAACGAGAAGGCGCGGGAAATGCGCGTCAAGGGGCAGGTCTTCAAGGAATTCGACTGGATCTCGCTCGATGGCACGACTGGCCGCGTCATCAAAGGAAAGCTGAACACCATTCCGGCGAATGCCGACGATGCCGAACTGCAGAAGTTCATGGGCTGGGCGGATCCGTTCCGCAAGATGAAGGTCCGCGCCAACGCCGACATTCCACGCGATGCCATCCAGGCGCGTGCATTCGGAGCGGAAGGCATCGGACTCTGCCGGACAGAACACATGTTCTTCGGCGAGGAGAAGATCGGGCACATGCGCACGATGATCCTCGCGGACAACGAGAAAGACCGACGCACAGCGCTCAAGAAGCTACTACCTCTGCAGCGCGCCGACTTCGCAGGCGTCTTCAAGGCCATGGACGGATTGCCAGTTACGATCCGCACACTGGATCCACCGCTGCACGAGTTCTTGCCTCGCCGCGAGGACTTGATGGTCGACATCGCCCTGCTCTCGCGTTATAGCGCCAAGCAGAAGAAAGAGCTCGTGACCAAGTACAAGGACTACGGCATCAAGGGCGTTGGCGATCTGAAGAAGGCTCTACCTGTGCTACTGGGCCGCGTTGAGCAGTTGCACGAGTTCAATCCCATGCTCGGACATCGCGGCTGCCGTCTCGGCATCACCTATCCCGAGATCACCGAGATGCAGGCGCGGGCGATCTTCGAAGCTGCCGTCGATTGCACCAAGAAGGGAATCAAAGTTCTTCCCGAAGTTATGATTCCTCTGGTTGCCACGCTGAAAGAAATGGCGAACCAGGGCGCAATCGTTCGGCGTGTCGCCGAAGAGGTCTTCAAAGAGAAGGGAATGAAGATCGACTACATGGTCGGCACCATGATCGAGTTGCCGCGCGCGGCTCTGGTCGCGGACGAGATCGCTAAGGAAGCCGAATTCTTCTCCTTCGGCACCAACGATCTCACGCAAACCACGTTCGGCTTCTCACGCGATGACGTTAACAAAGTCCTTCCCACGTATCTGGCGGAGGGCATTCTGAAGCAGGATCCTTTCGCGGCTCTCGATCAAGAAGGCGTGGGTCAACTCGTCAAGATGGCCACCGAGCGCGGCCGCAAGACACGGTCGAACTTGAAAGTCGGCATCTGCGGCGAGCACGGTGGCGAGCCATCGTCGGTCGAGTTCTGCTACCGCACCGGACTCAACTATGTTTCCTGCTCACCATTCCGAGTCCTGACCGCACGGTTGGCCGCGGCGCAAGCAGCGGCTGCCGAGGCGCTGAAGGTCGAGGGCGGAAGAACCAAATGAAAACCGCAGACGACGCGGAGGACGCAGAGTTGTAGAGGTATTGTGGAAATAGATCAGATTACCGGGTCCATCGTCGATGCAGCGATGAAGGTGCATACGGCGTTGGGCCCGGGCTTGTTAGAAAGCGTCTACTGTGGG
>QIAL01000626.1 GCA_003225535.1 Acidobacteriota bacterium
CGCCCAGAAGCCGCGGGCGCGATCAACCGTCGCTTGGTCGCGAATGATGTACGACTTCTCATCGCGCTGGAACCAGATGAAGTCACCGGGGATCTGCTTCTTGAGCTTCTCGACGTGCCGGGCATCTTGGCCTGAGCCCGACATGGTAAACGAGTCGCTTTTACCCGAGACGATCACGAAACGCTCCTCGTCATCAAATCCGTACGCATACGAGAAGCCCTTCCCAGAGCTTGTTCCGGAGGAATGGCCCTGCCCGAATCCGTTCCATCCAGGAGCTGCCGGCGCAGTTAGCGCGATAGGAACTGCCGGGGCCATGGGTGCAATCGGAGCGGCCGGGGTCGGCGGCACACCGTGAATAGGAGCCACTGTCGAGATGCCGCCAACCGGAGGCGCAGATGGCACCGCGGGAACAGCCGGTTCCTGCAACAGATCAGCATTCGAGCCTGCAGGCCCCGCATTAGCGGGATGAACCGAAGCCGCGAGATAAACCACGGGAACCGCGAGAACAACAATCGCGATGGCTAGAGATCTTTTTAAATTCATGGTGACTGTTCCTTTCCAGGAGAGAATTCGTTCGAGTCGTTGTTCGGCCTGTCCCGGCCGTGCTATGGAAACCCCTTGCCACCGGATCCTTCGTGGCGCAGTCTGCAGCACCTCAAAGAAGCTCAACAAGGTTTGGGCGTAGTAGTTCTGATCCACTCCGCCGGACAGCGCAGCCTCATCGCTGGCCTGCTCGGCCAGTTCTGCCAGATGCCGACTCATCCACCAAGCCAATGGGTTGAACCAGAAAATTGCGCGATACAGCAGCGATATGCGCTGCGTCAGCGCGTCCCGACGGACCACATGGGAGAATTCGTGGGCAAGGACAACATCGAGTTTTTCCTCATCCCATTCGCGCCAGTCAGAAGGAAGCAGGATCGTCGGCCAAAAGGCGCCCACTGTCACCGGTACCTTGATGCACTCAGATGTCGCCACCCGAGGAGCCGGACCCCAGGCAGAACAAGCGAACTTCCCGACCGCGAGACCCTCCGCGATCGATCGAGAACTGCGTACCAGCTTGCCTGACAAGATGATTCCTGCCACGAACCTCGCGAGGAAGAAGACCGTTACCACCACATAAATCGACGCTGCAACCACGCTCCATGGAACAGTCGCCCATGAGAATGACGACCTCTCTCCGGCAGCCCTCTCCGTCTCAGGACTGGTTGGCCCTGTCGCAACGGTCGGGAGCCGATAGCTTCCTGAAAGCTGTTCTTCGCTGCTCGTGACTGCATCGCTTCCGAGAGTTGAGGCGCTCTGTCCTTTTCCGACCGGGTTAGAAGTAGCTCGAGCAATTGGGTGTTGCAGAAATTGCGGGGCGGAAACCTGCACTGGAGGTAGCAGCCATCCCAAAAGCGGCAGGGCGAAGCTTGCGTACAGGACTGCAGTCCATGTGAACAGGCGAAG
>QIAL01000627.1 GCA_003225535.1 Acidobacteriota bacterium
CTGATCTGGTCCAGGTTCTTGATCCCGTCGATATATTTGGCCAGAATCGGCGGATTGGCCGCCAGGTCCACCGCGAACGCCACCCGCCTCCATTCATTGCGCGCCTGTTTCTGGCCCGGCGCCAGATAGGCCGAGCAGCACGTCTTACCATAGGCGCCGCTGCTCTCCTGCCAATACATGTCGCTGTCACCCGCATTGTCCAGATCGTGCAATTGCCACAGCGCTCCGTAGGCCGAGCCCTGCCCCCAGAGGAGGTCCAGAATGACGGTGTATTGGTTGACCTTCTGACCGCCCCCGTTGGGAGCGATGTCGTGTTTCATCCGCAACCCCATCTGTTTATGAGTGCCATCGGTCACGTAGGGAACCAACAAGGCATGGGCAGGTTTGCCGTTGATCGGCGGTAGAGCCGCGAAATCTCCCTGGCCGCTGACGCCAAATTTGTAGCGGCTGGCGACGGAGTTATCCACGTACGCCAGATCGCGTCCGACGCGCGCCTTCAAATTCCCTTTTTCAAATGTCCAGTAACCCTTCACCGAGTTGAGAAGATTACCCCCACCGCCCTTGCCGGTCGTGAAACCCCACTCCCGGACGACGTTGTGTCCGGCGCTGTCGCTGAATTCGAGGTGCAACATCTGGGCAGTCTGGGCTACCAATGGTTGGCTCACCGAATAATTGACGGTGGTAACTTTCCCGTTCTTGACAATCGCGCCGACGGGCAGCGTAGCCTGACTCCCGTTGAGAGCGAGTTTGATTGAACTCTGATCAACAATCGTGGCGTCTTCGGTAACGTCGATGGCGATCCTCGGTCTGACGCTGACGTTGACCTCGCGCGGCGCCGGACTCGCCGCGCTCACATAAGGCGGCAGCGAGGCGCCCGCTTTGAGCTGGCGGTACGAATTGATTCGATTGCCGCCCGGTGCGTTGGGGTCGTTGATCAGCGTGCGGTTGCCAGACGTGTCGATTACGTACCATTCCACTTCCGCCCCGCCGCTCTGCTGCCAATAGAGGAGCCGAAACGGATAAATGCCGCTTTGCGTCACGGCGAAAAACCCAACCGATTCGCCCGCGCCGCGCGGTGCGTCATACGCGGTAATGGGGGGCGCTGTCACATCCCGCGGGTTGCTCGCAGCGCCAAGCTTGAAGCCGTCATCGCTGTTCACGCCGACGGTGTAGGCGCCGACAGCCAGATCGAGGAAAGCGATCGCCTCGACTGCGAAATTGTCAGTGGTCTGGGTGTTGTCAGGCAGCGTGCCGGGAATACCGGGAAAAACGGTGTCGCCGGGCATATTGCCGGCGTCGGTCCCGGTCGCCTCGAAATTGATGACTCCCGCCACATCGAACAATCCATCGGTGGCGGCGCTGAGGTTGGCGATGTTTGCACCCCCCTGCCCAGCGAGGACCTTCTCGGCGGTTTTATTGTCACCGATGCTCGTGGTTGCGGTTTGATACACTTTTAGTTTGAACCCCGGCTTGCTGGTGTCCACGCCGGCTGGCTCGACCCTGTCGCCTGCTCCAAGGCTCACATAATTCACCACGCTAAAACCATACGCCAGCGTCTTGGTGCCGTAAGTGAGATTGACTGTGTGGCTGGAGCCGGGATCGAATAGTGCCACCGATTGGAAGGTGACGAGCGTCACTCCTCCGCCCGCGTCGGTCTGGGCGGGCGTAAATGGCTGTCCGCCGTCGAATACCATTTGTACCGCGGCGCCGGCGAGGTCCTGGATTCCAATTTTCACCGCCGCGTTGGGCGCGGCATTCTGTGTTGGCGGCTCAATCGAGACCACATACGCGCCGCTGACGGTCGTGGTGGTGATTGAGAGATCGTCGATCCAAAAGTTATCTCGCACGATGGCCGTTTGGTTCTCTATTCCTGCTCCGAAACCGAATTGCCCGGCGATTGGGATGTAACCGATCGGAACCTTATCATAGACTTTGTTGGAATTGTAGGTGACGCTCAATAAACCGTCCGAGGTAAGTGTCACTTCCACCGGCACGAAGACCGGGGCGTGCCCCGCACCCGGGCCGTCCGTTCGCAAACCGGTGAACCGTTTGGCAATCACCTTCTGCCCCTTTTGCTTGATGACGATGCCTGGAGCGTCACCCGCAGCGGTGCCTTCACCGACGCCGGCCTGGCCGAAGGCCTGGAGGAACGAAATCGTTAAGCCGGTCGTGGCGCCGCCGCCTTCGCGGAATGGTGTGGTTTGGTCGTAGTCGTTGGCGAGGACAAGGCTGAAGCCCAGCGCGCTGCTCTCGGTGCCACCGCCCACACGCGCTTTGAACGTGGCAGTGAAAGAAGCGACCTTCTGCCCTGGATCAATTTCAGGAAGAATGTAACAACCTTGAAGCGGCAAACGCTGCTCGCTGAATTGCCCCGTGGCAGGATCGATCAAGTCGTTCAAGTCCACCAGCTTCAAGATGCCGTCTTTGACCAGGACCTGGTCACGGTTGACGATGGACGTGCCTCCCGGGTCCGAGCTGAAATCGGTGTTGAAGCTGCCCGCAGCGGCCGGAAGCAGTCCGGCCAGGAGCGCGCCGAGCAAGCCAAGGCGTTTTGGAAGCGCAAAATGGGCTGCCACACGTTCGAATCGCTTTTCATTTTTCTGATTGGCGACGCTTGCGACTCCGCTGGAGATACACCAGCGATTCAGGGTAGTCTTCAGGATTCTGGTTATCATAGGAGCTTGACTGAGGTTAAGGGTTGCGTGGATCGAAAGACCGCTCGCTGAGCAGAAAAGGGTACGTCCGTCCACCTGCCGATGAGGTGTGGTGTCCATGCCATCGTTCACGACGCGTTCGACACTTGCCAACTTGCGACTGA
>QIAL01000346.1 GCA_003225535.1 Acidobacteriota bacterium
GCGGCCAATTCTGCTGCCACTCCGTAACGGCCGTAGCCTTCATCCATCACGATCGCTCGCGAGGTTTTCTTCACCGAGTCAAGGATGGTCTTCTCATCGAGCGGCCATGTGGTTCGCGGGTCAACCACTTCGGCGCTGATACCTTCCTTCTCAAGCAGAATCGCCGCACCGAGAGCGACCTGTACCATGCTGCTCGTTGCGACTAAAGTGATGTCATCGCCTTGACGCTTCACGTCGGCAACTCCCAAGGGAATTGTGTAGTCTTCCGCCGGAACCGGGCCTTTCAGCTTGTACATCATCTTGTCTTCGAAGAAGACCACCGGGTTCTCGTCGCGGATCGCCGTTTTCAGCAAGCCCTTGGCATCGTAAGGAGTGGACGGCAACACGACCTTCAGTCCCGGAACGTGGCTGAACCACGCATGCAGAGATTGGGAATGCTGCGCAGCGGAGCGGCGGGTCGCGCCGAGCGTGGTGCGCAGAACCATCGGCACCTTCCAATGCCCGCCCGACATATAGTGAGCTTTGGCGGCCTGATTAACCATTTGGTCCATGGTCAGCGTCAGGAAGTCGCCGAACATGATGTCGACGACCGGGCGCAGGCCCGTCATTGCTGCCCCCACGCCAATACCCGTGAAACCGGCTTCGGAGATTGGTGTGTCGAGCACGCGCTCGGCGCCGAACTCTTCGACGAGTCCGGAAAGCACTTTGAATGGTGTTCCAGCTTCGGCGACGTCTTCTCCGAAGATGCACACGCTCGAATCGCGGCGCATCTCTTCGGCCAGCGCTTCCCGCACTGCCTGAGCGAACGTCAACTCGCGTTCAGGCATAGATGTCCTCGTCCACTTGATCGACGCTGGGATAAGGCGCGGCCACAGCGAACTTGACGGCAGCTTCCATCTCAGCGCGCGCTTCCGCCGTGATCTGCTCGAGAGCGGCAGCATCGGCGTACCCTTGTTCGATCAGCCAATTGCTCTGCAGCTTGATCGGATCTCGATCCGTTTTCCAGCGCTGCTCCTCGGTCTTCGGGCGATAATATTCGCGATTGATATCGCCAACGTGGTGTCCGCTGTAGCGGTACGTGTCCGCCTGGAGAAAGGCCGGCCCTTCTCCCGCACGCGCTCTCTTCACCAGGCGCGTAGCGACCTCGTTTACGGCGCGCACATCCTGACCGTCGACGACCGTAGCCTCAATGCCGAATGCAGACGCGCGACCAAGGATCGTTCCGGCGGTGGTCTCGGAGTAATGCGTGTACTCGTTATAGAGATTGTTTTCGCAAACGTAGATGACGGGCAGCTTCCAGAGTTGCGCCAGGTTCATGACTTCATAGAGCGATCCTTGGCCGAGCGCGCCTTCACCGAAGAAGCACACTGCAACGCGCCCGTTGCCCAGCCGCTTTCCAGCGAAAGCCGCGCCGGTAGCGATTCCCACGCTGCCACCTACAATCGCGTTCGCGCCTAGATTTCCGGTAGCAGGATCGGCAATGTGCATCGATCCGCCCTTGCCGCGGCAGTATCCGGCTTCCTTCCCCAGCAACTCGGCGAACATGCGGTCGGGCGAGGCGCCTTTCGCCAAACAGTGTCCATGACCGCGGTGCGTGCTGGTGATGTAGTCATCAATGCGCAAAGCTTCGCAAATGCCGACTGCGACCGCTTCTTCGCCGCTGTACAGATGCGCGAGTCCCGGCATTAGAGCGCGGGTGTAGAGCTCATTGACCTGCTCTTCGAACAGGCGGATGCGCACCATCTGCCGGTAGGCGCGCAACCACTTGTCTCTCTCGCTGGCGTCTCGGGCCGTCTCCGGCTTGGAAGTCACAGTACTCACTGCTTCTTCCCCCCAGTTGTGACCGGCGTCGACACACCAGACATAGCGGCGAGTACGTCGAACATGCAAGCAAAGTCATACTTCGTCCAGCCCATGCCGCGAGCTGCGGTTAGAAATTCATTGCTGACGGCGGTCGTCGGCAAAGGCACGTCGAGTTGCCGGCCCAACTCCATCGCCAGCACCATGTCTTTCTGCATCATGTTCACGTCGAACCAGGCCTCTTCCGGCTGCTGAAGAACGAACGGTCCGCGATATTTGATCATCGGGGAAGCGATGGCGCTATTCACGAGAACATCCACGGCCGTATCACGGGCGATGCCACTTTTTTCGGCTAGCAATACACCTTCTGAAAAAGCGAGCATTTGCACGGCAAGGCTCAGGTTCACAGCGATCTTCATCGAGAGCGCGAGGCCGTTGTCGCCCACGTGCGTGACCTTCGGCCCGATGTCGAGGAGGAGCGGCTTGATTTTCTCGAACGTCTCTTTCCGTCCGCCGACCATGACCGACAACTTGCCTTCCTGCAGAGTAATCACGCTTCCGGAGACGGGAGAGTCGACCATATCGGCGCCAAGAGCACGAACTTTCGTGGCGAGAGCACGGCTCACGGTCGGACTCACCGTGCTCATATCGATGAAGGTCTTACCAGCGCTCAATCCTGCAAGCATCCCGTCGGGTCCGTCAGTAACGGCCTGGATGGCGGCGGCATTCGTGACCATGGCGAACGTGTAATCCGAAGCGCTCGCCACGGCGCGAGGCGAGTCGGCCCAAGTCATTCCTTTCTCCACGAGCCACTGCGCCTTGCCGCGAGTGCGGTTGTAGCCGGTCACGGTATGTCCCTTGCTCAACAGCCGATTCACCATCTGGCTGCCCATGACCCCCAACCCTATGAACCCGACTTTCGCCATTCCTTGCTCCGACCTTTCTAGTGAACGTTCTGTTTCCCGGGGGCGCGTTTCGCCGCCGGGGCCTGACTGTCTTCGCTGACTTGCGAAAGATGCGCCCGCATGGTTTCGCGCGCTTTCTCCGCATCATGACGCTCCACCGCTTCGAGAATGCGCTTGTGATGGACCTGGCCGCGCTCGGGCCCGCCGGGAACGCGGAATATCCGCAGACGTTGCTCTCGCAAGAGGCCGACGATGGAGTCGAGGAGCGAGAGTATCAGCGGATTAGCCGCACCTTCTGCGAGGGCGAGATGAAAATCGAGATCAGCTTCGATGTAGGCTTCCGGATCCTGGCCCGCACGATCCATGACTGAGACGGCCTCGCGCATCGTTGCCAGCTCCGGCTCCTGGATCCGCACCGCCGCCAGTGCCGCGATTTCAGGCTCAAGGATAGCCCGCACCTCGGCAAGGTGCTTCGAGCCCTCTGGCTGTCCGATTTTTACCATCAGGTCCAGAGACTGCCGGACGGCCTGTGTGGTGCCGTCGGTAATGAAAGTTCCCCGTCCGGAGTACGCCTCGACCAGCCCTTTCTCGCGAAGAGCTTTCACCGCTTCGCGCACAGCAGTGCGACTGACACCGAAGCGTTGGGCAAGGTCCCGCTCGGCGGGGAGCTGGTCGCCGGGTTTCAGATCGCCTTTGACTATGGATTCTTCGATCTGCTGAACAATTTGCTCATAAAGGCGCGAAGTGCGAACCAGTTTGTACACGAGCCTCTCCCCCGCACTAGGGACGGCGCAAGGCGTGGAGCCGCCGTCGCTGGTCCGGCTACTATACCGCAGAACCGAGCCGAGCTGACGGGTTAGTTGGGGTGGGGGCATCGGTTTGGTATATGGGTATGGTGGTATGACCATAGCAAATTATCATACTTCCACTTCGTCACGCAACCCCCTTTCTTACACGATGGTTTAGAGTTGCCGCATTAAGAACTTGTCCCCTCAGGGTAGCTCGCGTAGCCTCGCAGAATCCGGCAAAACCTAATTTTGCTTGACAGGGTTTCCTTGATGGTGGTATGGCTGTCGGACCAGAAAGTGAGGGGTTCTATGCGATCGCGTACGGTTACGTCCCAAGATGGGCGGGCCAGAGCTCTCCGGCTTCTCTTTGTGGTTTTCACCTTGCTAGCTCTGTCCGTTTCTGTCCTCGCCCAGTCGACGGCCGGCAGAATCCTGGGCACCCTGACCGATGCAAGCGGAGCCGCCGTCGCGGGGGCGACGGTGGTAGTCACGGATGCAGAGCGCGGCGCCTCTCGCACGGTTACAACGGATGAATCGGGCAGTTACGCCGTCCCCGATCTGCCGCCTGGCACCTACAAGATTCACGTCGAGGCCAAGGGCTTCAGGGGTGTGGACCGGCCGAACGTGCAGATCGAAGTTGCAAGCGACGTCCGCGCCGACTTCGCCCTGCAGCCTGGAAATGTGACTGAGATACTGACGATTACCGAAGAAGTGCCTCTGCTCAACACGACCTCGTCGACGCTTGGTGGAACGCTGAGCAACAAGGAAATCAATGACCTTCCGCTCAACGGGCGCAACTACGAGAACCTGCTGCAACTGCGGCCGGGAGTCATGCGCTATCCCGGCGGAGGATTCTCAACAACTAGTTCCAACGGCCTGCGCGCCGAAGACAATTCCTACTTCCTCGAAGGCCTGTTCAACAGCGAACCGTACTCGGGCCAGGCGATCGTCAATGGCGCGGGCATTGCGGGAGA
This sequence comes from Acidobacteriota bacterium, assembly GCA_003225535.1. GTDB lineage: Bacteria > Acidobacteriota > Terriglobia > Terriglobales > Acidobacteriaceae > Sulfotelmatobacter. Next base: position 4,468 of record QIAL01000346.1, read on the forward strand.
CTCCGCAACCATCCTCCCGATCGATGCGATTCAGGAGTTCAATCTCCAGCAGAATCCTCCGGCCGAGTATGGATGGAAGCCGGGTTCGGTCGTGAACGTCGGCCTGAAGTCAGGCACCAACAATCTGCACGGGACCGCTTTCGGCTTTGGACGCGATGGTGACCACCTGGACGCCCGGAACTTCTTCAACGCAGCCCCGAGCCCGAAGCTGCAGCGGACGCTGGAACAGTTTGGCGGCAGCCTGGGAGGCGCGTTCGTTAAGGACAAGGCGTTTTTCTTCGCCGCTTATGAAGGGCAGCGCTACAACGTCGGCAACTCTTTCGGCGGAATCACGAGTCCGTCGATGGTGCACATGACTGCTCCTGACCCTGGAAACTGCTCGTTCGGGTTTTCGGGTGACTGCGTCAACAGCATTCCCGATGCACTGGCCGATCTTCAGTTGGCGGCCAACAATAGTGGCTTCGGAGTCAGTACCGCGAGTTTGAAGATCGCGGGCTGCGATGCCACCGGCTCGTGCGACGGCTCCGGATTCCCGCTGAACAACACGCAAGGGATCGGCATCACGAACGGATTCAATAACGTCGTTCATGTCGACAATGTCGTGGGGAAGTTGGATTTCCGAGTCAACGACCGCAGCAGCATTAGCGGGACCTACTTCTTCGGAAATAATTCCGGGACCGTCGAGGACTTTCCGGAGTACCAGCAGAAATGGCTCTCGAAGATTCACACCCGCGCCCAGGTCGTCGGAGGAAACTGGATCTACACGCCGAACGCCCATCTGGTGAACGAACTCCGTGGAGGCTACAACCGTCTCTATCAGCCCACTTTGCCGGGCGATCTCAACACGCCGGCCTCAACTTACGGGTTGAATACGGGAATCAGTGGTCCGTTCACTGGTGGTTTGCCGCGTATCGGCTTCGGCGGTTACTTCTTTCCGGGGTTGGGAGGATTCAAGTGGCCGAAGTTCCAAGGACCCGACTCGATCACGCAATTCGTAGATCACATCTCGTACACTGCGGGCAAGCATTCTCTAAAGTTCGGTGGCGAACTCCACTACAACAAAGTGCGAAACGCTGCCTACGGAAACGCACGCGGCAGCATTACGTTTCTGGGCGGAGTCGTAAATGCTGGCCCGCCCGACACTGCTGGCCCGCCTTCGAGCCAGTTGGAAGATTTCTTCGCGGGCTTGCCTTTCAAGTCTTCGGTCACGGTCGGCAATCCAACTCTGGAGTTGCACAACTGGGCTTATGCAGGATTTTTCCAGGATGACTGGCGCGTTTCGAAGAATCTAACCGTGAACTTCGGCGTGCGCTACGAATACAACAGCGTTCCGCAGGAGGCGCACAACCTGCTCGGGAACTTCGATCCGAACGTTGGCCTTGTGCAAGTTGGTCACGGAATCAGCAGCCTCTACAATCCTGATCACAAGGGCTTCGGTCCGCGTGGAGGCTTCGCCTGGGATATCAGCGGCAACGGCCGGACCGTGCTGCGCGCCGGCGGTGGGTTGACTTATGAAACCGTCAACTGGCAGTCGTTTGTTGCCTTCAACAACGCGTTCGGACCAGGGAGCGTTCCGACTGGGTGGACCATCAACGGTGGGCAAACATCAGGCGGCACCATCGTCACAGGGAACGTCACGACCAAGAACTTCTTGAATCCGGTTCAGGTTCCATGGGATCAAGGCCCGGTGTACTCCACAGCCACTGACTGCTCCGATAACAGCCCATGTCCCATCATGACGGTGAACCGCAACCTTACAACGCCGTACGTATGGAACTGGACGGTGAGCCTGCAGCATGCCTTCGCCCCGAACTTGTCGATGGAGATGGCATATGTCGGCAATCGGGGATCGAATCTCACCGGAATCCGCGACATCAACCAGCCGCCGGTGGGGTCGGGATGGACTACAGGCAATACCGGTGCCGGCACTCTCACCGCCTGCCTTGCCAGCGCTTCGACTGGTTACGACAACTGTGCTCCGGACAGCGATTATGAGCAGGCTAATACACCGTTCTTCGGAAAATTCCCTTACCTCTCCAATATTTTCAACATGGCGAACGTGTACCGGTCCAACTACAACGGTCTGCAAGTCACATTGAATGCGAGGAACTATCACGGACTAAGCATGGTGTTGGGCTACACCTACTCGCATGCCTCCGACAACGTGGGTGCGAACTGGGACTTCGGCTACGGCTCGGGGCTTCCCCAGAACTCGTACAGTCCGGGCGCGGAGTATGCAAACAGCGATTTCGACATTCGTCACCGGTTGACGCTCTCGCTCACCTATGCGATCCCTGGCCGCACGGGCCATGGCCAGATGCTGGAAGGATGGGAGATCAATTCGATCACCACGCTGGAGACCCCGCAATATTGGGGACCGATCGATTTGGGAACCGACGCCGCCGGCACGGGTTCGCTGCCTGTAAGTCCTCCCGCGACGGCACCGATCCGGTGGAGCTTCTACCACGCGGGGAGCGCCAGTCTCGGCAACCCCTCGGACTTTAAGTCGGGTAAGGGAGTTCCCATTCCACTCTACGGCGGAGCGAGCGGCCTTTCGATACCTTCCGCATGCGCTGCGTCCGCATTGGCCGCCGATGGTGGAAGTGCCGGAGCGGAAACTGCTGCCTTGAACCTATTCGGCTGCTATGCGGCGGGAAATTCGGTAATGATGGCGCCCCCGCTCGGTCAATTCGGGAACATGGGGCGGAACATGTTCCAGGATTCGGGCTTCAAGAACTTTGATTTCTCAGTCGCCAAGAATTTTCACATTGGAGAAGCCATGCGGCTGCAGTTCCGCGCGGAGTTCTTCAACATCCTCAACCACCCGAACTTCGCGAATCCGTATGGCGGTCAGAACGGGTTTGGCCTGAATGATCCATCCGCCGGGGGCTTCGGCTGTGGATGTGCAACACCTGACATAGCTGCAGCAAATCCGGCTATCGGTTCCGGCGGGCCACGCTCGGTTCAGATTGGGGCGAAGTTCGTTTTCTAGTTTGAGTAAGCAGTACGGCATGACAGGCCGGACGAAATTTCCGTCCGGCCTTTCTCATCGATGTTCTGATGCGAGCTCAAGGTTATGACGAACAAAAAGGGATTCGTTTTTATTCTTTCGCTTCTTGCGGCCGTTACACCGGTCGTCTGCATTGCGCAGGAACACCGGGAACGCACGATCGACGAGGTCAAGACTGAGGCAGTGCATCGCGCCGAGGTCGGGCAATATCCATTGATCGGACTCGATCCCGCGGACGTCAAAGAGGCGTTCGAAAGCGTCCATTCTGCCGATAAAGACGAATGGGCGGCGGCGTTTATGCACGTGGCCGATCGTTACTTCAACGAAGCCAAGTCACTGGAGAAATCTGATCCGACCAAGGCGAACGCCGACTACATTCGGGCGTGGCGGTTGTACTCTTTCGGACGCTGGCCGATTCCTTCGTCACCTGCGAAGCAGCGCTCGTATGAGAAGGCGATCGAGGCTTTTCTCGCTCATGCAGAATCTTTCGACCCACCGCTTGAAGTGGTGCGCATTCCGTTTGAGGGGAAAGAGATCGTCGGCTATTTGCGACTGCCCAAGAATGCGAAGGGACCCGTGCCGCTAGTCATTGCAGTGAATGGACTCGACAGCCGGAAAGAAGATCTGACGGAAAGCTTTGGCGCGATTCTTCCGTTTGGCATTGGCTTTCTGGCAGTCGATGGCCCCGGAACCGGACAGGCGCCGATCAAGGTCAGCGAGACTTCCGAGCGCATGCTCTCCAGGGTGATCGACTACGCGCAGTCGCGGCCGGAGATCGACAAGAACCGGATCGCGCTGCACGGCGTGAGTTGGGGAGCTTATTGGGCTACGAAGATGGCCATCATTGAACGAGCGCGTTTGCGCGGGGCGAGCGCGCAATCCCCTCCTGTCGATGAGTTCTTTCAGAAAGATTTCCTCATGAACCATCTGCTGGGAAATCGGGAATACCTCTTCGATCAGGTTCCCGCCCTGATGAACATTCTCGAAGGCGTGCACACGCTCGACGAGATGGGGGAGTATTTGCCGAAGATGTCCCTGGTGCATCAGGACCTGCTGGGGAAGCCCATGGCACCGATGCTTGTCATCGCGGGAGTCCTCGACACGCAAGTGCCGATTGCCGACGATTACCTGCTGTTGAGCAAAGGCGATATCCCGAAGGACGCATGGATCAACCCGCGTGGCGGGCATCTCGGCCGGCAGGTGGGCGTGTGGCCCGATCCCAGGATCTTCAAAGAAGTGATCATCCCGTGGCTGGTGAAAACGCTGCAAGCGCCATAGAGGACCGCTCGGCTTCGCCTTCGCGGGACAGCCGAGGCGGCTGTCGCCACATGGACCGTTCGAATAAGAAATGAGACTAAACATGACGACTCCGACTATCCCCGTTTCCCTGCCGCCCGCGAGAACCCGCCGCTGGTATTCCTCCTTGTGGGTGCAGGTCACCGTTGGAATTGCGCTTGCAATCCTGTTCGGAGCCCTCAGTCCCGCCCGCGCCGTCGCCATGAAGCCGCTCGGCGATGGCTTCATTCGCCTGGTCACCATGATCATCACGGTGATGATCTTCTGCACAGTCGTCACCGGCATCGCAGGCATGCGCGATCTGCGCAAGGTGGGGCGCGTCGGAGGGAAGGCGCTCCTCTATTTCGAAGTCGTTTCGACGCTGGCGCTGGTGGTTGGGTTGATCGTGGGCAATGTGGTGCATCCGGGCAGCGGCTTTAACGTGAATGCAGCCACACTCGACGCGCGAGCCGTCGCCGACTATGCGGGGCAGGCGAAGGCACAAACCGTCACAGATTTCCTGATGCGCATTATTCCCACTACGATCGTGGACGCCTTTGCGAAGGGCGACATTCTGGAAGTCGTGCTCGTGTCCCTCTTGTTCGGCTTTGCTCTGTCAGCGACCGGAGCGTTCGGAAAACCACTGGTGGAAATGCTGGAATCGCTGAGCAGGGTTGTGTTCCGAATGGTCGATATCGTGATGCGTTTCGCTCCCATCGGCGCGTTCGGAGCGATGGCATTCACCATCGGAAAATACGGCGTGTCATCGCTGGGGCCGTTGCTGAAGCTGATCGCGTCGTTCTGGACGACTTCGATCCTGTTCGTTGTGGTGGTCTTTGGCGCAGTGGCCTGGATGGCAGGATTCAGCCTGTTTCGCTTTCTCGCACACATCAAAGAGGAGATTCTGCTGGTGCTAGCCACGAGCTCGTCTGAGACGGCCATTCCCACTTTGATGGAGAAGCTCGAGGGCCTGGGATGCTCGCGGTCGCTGGTCGGGCTGATCGTGCCCACAGGCTACACCTTCAACACCGATGGCAGCGCTTTGTACAT
>QIAL01000628.1 GCA_003225535.1 Acidobacteriota bacterium
GGGGGATTCCCTCTCCCCAGGGGAGAGCGTCAGGGTGAGTCCGAGTGGTTCTCCCTCTCCTGGGGAGGGTCGGGGTGAGGGCGGACTCTTTGCTCATCCTCTTGATCTTACTCTCATCCATTTCAGGCCTTCCTCACTTCGTCGGGAGACTTTGTCGCGTTCGGATTCAGCGTTTACCACATTTACCCCGTTCCACGGCGGCTCCACGTGGATTCAACTCGTTGTCCGCGTCGCACATCGTCAATCGTAAATCGTAAATCCGAAATCCCCCGATTGCCTCTTGCAAAGGCTCACTCCCTCTTCGACACTTTCGTTGGCGTTGTTATGGACCATGTAAAACTGCACATTCCGGGGCCGGTCGAGGTCAGCGACAAGACTTTTCGCGCGTTCTGTTCTCCGATGATCGGCCACCGCGGCCAGGGTTTCAAAGATCTTTACGCCAAAATCCAGCCGCAACTTCAGGCGCTCCTTTACACCAAACAACTTGTTTACCTCAGCACCAGTTCGGCCTGGGGAGTCATGGAAGGCGCCGTTCGCAACCTTGTCGCCAAAAAAGTCCTCTGCTGCATGTGCGGCGCCTTTTCGGACAAATGGCTCGACGTGTCCCAGCGTTGCGGCAAGCAGGCCGAAGGATTGAAGGTGGAATGGGGCTCGCCGATTCTGGCTGAAGCCGTCGACAAAAAACTGGCATCCGGACAGTTCGACGCACTCACATTTATCCACAACGAAACATCAACCGGCGTGATGAGCCCGCTTTCCCAGATCGCGGCGCTCAAAGAAAAATATCCGGATGTGATGTTTATCGTCGATGCGGTGAGCTCCATGTCTGCGGTCAAACTCCCGTTCGACGCGCTGCGCATCGACGTTTTGCTGGCGGGCACGCAAAAAGCATTCGCCCTTCCACCTGGGCTTACAGTTTTCACCTGTTCGCCTGCGGCGCTCGCCAAAGCCGCCAAAAGCGTCGATCGGGGCTATTACTTCGACCTGGTCGAATTCGAAAAGAACGCCCAGCAAAACATGACCCCAAGCACGCCGAGCATCGCCCATATTTACGCTCTTGCTTCCAAGCTCGACGAATTCTTTGCCGAAGGGCTGGATGCGCGATTCGCTCGCCATGAAAAGCTCGCGAAGATGACGCGCGACTGGGCGGGACGGCACGGCTTCACCCTCTTTCCGACCGCCGGCTACGAGTCGGTCACGCTCACCTGCATCAACAACGGCGCACGGTCCGGTGGCCGCGTGGTTGACGTTCCAAAGTTGCAAAAACTCGTCAAAGACGCAGGCTTTCTGATCGATGCCGGTTACGGCAAAATCAAAGGCACCACCTTCCGCATCTCAAACATGGGTGACGAAACCGAGGCCACCATGAATCAGCTTTATCACGCCCTCGACGCCGCCATGAAAAAGCTCTAGCGGATCTACGTGAGTCAACCAACGCACTTCAGGGGCATCATGTCTTCGTTCATCACCCCAGCGGGGCCCCAGCGGGGTGAAACCTTTATAGTAAGACGGAGGCTGGCGAGGGGTCTCCCTAACCCCCTTGGGGGTGAGGGCAGGAGTGAGGGCGGACTCTTTGCTTCCGATTCGTCCTCCTCCTCGTGGTCGTTTCCCGGTTCAACGACTCAACGCTCTCACGCTCTCACGCTTGTCATCCACGTTAGCCGCTCAACTCCATCAACGCTTGCGCCAGCGAACGGATCGACCTCAATCCCCTCTTATTCATCGATAACGGCGCAGCCCCCATCGTCTGGTCCACCAAATTGAGAATCGCTTTGTTCGTCGACCGAACTTGATGCCGCAACCGTCTTACCGCTTCCTCGTAAGCCCGTTTGCGTGCATCAGCCTGGCTCAATTGCTTGAGCAAACGCGAATGATCGCCGCTCTGTTGCGCAAGCCGCCTTTGCAGTTGCAGAATAATTCGACGCGAATCCAATTGCGCCATCACCTGCCGGCTGAGCGCGCGCAGAGCTTCGCATTGCTCCGCCGTTAATTTCCGGGGAACCCGGTCGATCACACAGAGAGTTCCGAGCGCATGCTTATGCCGCGTGATCAGCGGCGCGCCGGCATAAAACCGAATCTTTGGACGTGAACGCACCAGCGGATTGGCCGCAAAACGCTTGTCCGCCGCGGCGTCAGGCACGATCAGCAGATCCTCTTCCATGATCGTGTGCGCGCAAAACGCGATGTCGCGCGAAGTTTCGGCCACCGTTACGCCCACTTTGGATTTAAACCACTGCCGGTCCGAATCGATCAGCGTGATCAGCGCGATAGGCGTGGCGCAAATGTGCGACGCAAGCAGCGTAATGTTGTCGAACGCCTCCTCCGGCGGAGTGTCGAGCACGTCATAGCTGCGCAATTCCGCGATCCGTTGCGGCTCATTTTTCGGAATCGGCACCTGAAAAGCGGGAGCCTCGGCCCATTGGACCTTCACCCTTCCTGAACCGATCCGCTTGCCTTTGCGGGTACCCTTTGTGCCTTTCATAGTCTCGTCCCCTGGTGAACTGCACACTTTGCCGGGCGCGAGCTTGGCGGCTGCGATCAATGCAGGCAACAGCGAATTC
>QIAL01000610.1 GCA_003225535.1 Acidobacteriota bacterium
TCGGCATCGAGCGCACTGCTCTGATCGTTCTGGTCATTCTGGCAGGTTGGCTTCTCGCGTTCTCTGGATGTCAGGGCCTGCCCCGCAACGTTGCGAATTGTGCCATCACGCCAACCCCGCCCTCGGACCTTTCCATCGTTCCACCCGCCCCGGAACCACCGCCCGCGGCTCTTTGCGGCTTTCCTCTCACCATCTCGGGACCAACAATCGGAGCTAATGTGAACGCGCCTTTCCCTCTCGTGGCTGCGGCAACGCCACCCGATCCCATCTACACCGTACGCGTATATGTCGATGGCCGGGCAGTTCTATACACGCCCAAAACCACCATCAACCAGTTGATCTGGATGGCCAACGGGCAGCACACGCTTGAAGTCGTCGCAGAAGATACCGCTGGTCATATCGCCACCGCTTCGACCCAACTTAACGTCATAGGACAAGAGCTTGGCGCCCTGAATATTCAGAATCAGAACAGCTGGGCTTCCTGCTCCGCACTAATTGTCAATTCGACGTGCGCAGGCGGTCTCGGCACGGCTACTTCCACTCTCATGCTGAACCAGTCCACTCCCTCTTTGGACGGATCGGCCGCCAAGTTCAGCCTCGCCGGTAACCATGCGTATTCGAACGAGCGCTACTGGCTCCCTCTGGGCGGAAGCAACAGCGTAAGCCACTTCACCTATGATTTATGGTTCTACATCGATCACGGCGATGCCCCGCAATCTCTCGAATTCGATGTGAATCAAGCCTTCGGCGGTACGCGCTGGATATGGGGTTCACAATGCGATTTCAATCAGACCCACCAGTGGAACGTATGGGATCCGTTGCACGGAGTGTGGGATCCAATTCCCGTCCCGTGCAATCATTTTCCCTCGCAAACCTGGATCCATCTCGTCTGGACACTCGAACGTGTCGGCAACCAGGTTCACTACGTGACGCTCAGCGTTGCTGACCAGACCTATAACGTTGACGTCTATTTCACCGCTCAGCCCAGGTGGTATCAGGAGGAGATCGACATCGCCTTCCAAATGGATGGCAATTACAAGCAGGAGCCGTACAATGTCTGGCTCGACGAAGTAAATCTGCTCGCGAATTGATTCGTTAAGCTATCCATGCGGACTATCTTCCAGAGACTAGCCGCACCCCATCAAGATCCTTTACGAATTTTCCCACAGCCACCCCCGGCCTCGCCTCCCCGACTACACCTGGTGGCTCCCATTGCCAGGCATGCGTTACTGCTTCTATTTTGGCGTAAGAAAAGCCTCGGATCGGTTAACCCGAGGCTTTGTCGGAGGCGATGGGAATGTTGGGGCTGATTAGTCTGCTAGCAGTGCTTCAAGCACTGGCGTCAACTCCGTGGCGCAAGTGCTGAACATGTTCATGGATGGCCGAGCGGAGCTGTTCGCAAACAGCTTCTGCGATATCCGAATCTTACATACGCAAGAGCTGAGAACAAAGGTCTCTAATTCGTTCATCCATAACGGTGTCGAATGTAGCGCGCCCGACAGAACCGTGAAATCGGGAAAAGCCTGATACCAGAGACTTCAGCTACTTAGGTTTCACCCGTGCGGCTAGTACTATCGAGAACGTCGCAGGGGCGAGTCCCATGTGGCGTCATCGGTCCTAATTTGGTTTGCAACGGTTGTGCATGGCGTTGTCATTCATTGCCAGCAAAGCGTCCAATTGCCAGACCAACTCGCCGAACCTCTTCGGGTCGTGCTCTTTCTGAATTTGCCTGCACAGCCAGTTCGTCAGTTCGCGGTCCTCGGGTGTCATGGCCAACCTCCCAGAAGTCGTGCTCTTTCTGAATTTGCCTGCACAGCCAGTTCGTCAGTTCGCGGTCCTCGGGTGTCATGGCCAACCTCCCAGAAAGAAGAGACCGAGCAACCAAGAAATATGCAACCGCAGTGTCAAAGACAATCCCAGTGCAACCTACTTAGCTTCAGGCACTTCAGCGCAGAGGATGACCATTCCACGCCAAGGCTGCATGTAAAGTTTGCTGCTCTCGGGGAACGTTAACTTGCTTTCGCGTGTGGGTCGCGTCGATGCTCTGGAATGTGTACGGTATCGTACAGACAAAACACGGAAGCAAAATTAACGTTCGTAGCTCCCGGTACCTTCGGCGCAGGGTTGATACTGAAACGGTCTGCTCACTAGAGCCATTTCTGGGAGATTCGCTAGATGACCCCCGAAGAACGCGAGAGACTGAATAATCTGTGCAAGCGTATAGAAGATGAGCAGAACCCGAAAGTGTTTAACGCGCTCGTGGAAGAGTTGAATGAGTTGCTAGGCGCAACGCCGGAACCACCCGCCGAAGGCAAGAAGCCGCTTCAGATCCACCGCGACATGATGCCAACGCACGCAATCCTCCGTTGCGCTTACTGCAGGTTCGG
>QIAL01000611.1 GCA_003225535.1 Acidobacteriota bacterium
GAGCAATGGTTTGCCACCTCGGAAGTTTGAATGAACCCAACATCATCCCTGTTAGCCCGGCACAAAAAAAGGCACCCAGGAAACTAAAGATGAAGGTTAGTAGCGCGGCAAAAAAGGCGATTAACCCCCAACCGATAACGTAGCGTAGGGCTGTCTTGACCGCCGAAGCGTTCATAAGCCGTTGTGCTCAATCAAAGGCACTGCTGTCGCCATTATGCGAATTTAATGCAAAAAGTCAAGGATTCTCTGAGCAGCGCGGCGGTTCCGAATGCCCCCTGGATAGCCGAAGGGGGCGGAGGGATGGGTGAAGTTTTGGAAAGTCGGTACAGTGAAGGGGGCGAGGAACCAGCCCACACAGAGTCTGGCGGGAGGGGGGCAAAATCTACAATGGGATCGGGCTGGCTGCATCCGGCGCCGTCCGCTCAGGCGGAACTGAATCGGATTTGACCCAGCGGAGGCAAATTCAGGGGTAGCCGGCAGGAACGCAGGCCTTCCCAGAGGGCTTGGGCCAAACCTTGCTCAGTGGCCCGGCGAGCCCAGTCGTAGAGTCGATGCAGGGCGCCGCGACAGGTCAGGATCCAGAGGACCTGGGCGACTTGCATCATGGTGTAGTAGTTTTTGGAGGCGGTGGCATTGGCGCAGAACACATGCTCTAACCCGATCCCATTGTTTTTTTGGGTATTGAACGTGTCTTCGATCAAGTGCCTTTCTCGGCCGCCGCTGTTAACGACGACGGCCACGCGCTTGGGTGTGAGATCTGAAAAATTGGTGATATAGGCGTAGAGGGTGGCACTGGGTTGGGTGGTGATTTCGCCCTGTAGAATGACATTGGTCTGGTGCTCACCAAGCATAACGTTCTCGACCCAGCGAAAATCCTGCTGGCCTTCTTGGCCATCTTGTCCCAACAAACAGCGCAGCCGATTAGTGCGGTTTAAGGGCAGCAGCCTGATGGTTTCATCCCAAGTGGTGGGCTGGCGGCCTTCTTTGAGAGTCAGAATGTATTTCCAATCAAAGAGTCGGCAAATCGCGACAATCGGTTGGCAACAATAGAGCGAGTCGGCCACCACGCAAATGGATAGCTTGGGAAATTGCTTCTTAAGTCGCCGGCTCAAGCGCACGAAGCTTTTAACTTCGCAGTCCTCCTTGTCGGTCTCGGGGTTGTGCATGTCCATTTCCTCATGCATCAGAGGAAAGAGCGTTGCCTCAGGGCCCACGACCGACAGTTGGAGCACATAGCGATAACGGGCGCCATTGGTGCAAGACTTGCCTCCGTCAGTGAAGCCTTGGCGGCATTTTTCTTTCACGCTGCCGTCGACCACCACGAGATAGAAGCGCTCAAAGATTCGGGCGCTGTCGAAAAAGCGGCGCTCCAGCAAGTCACGGAACATGAGCACTGGGATTTGCGCGACGGCCTCCGGGTCAATGCGACTGGCATGATAGGCCGCATTATCCGAACAAGTGACGGTGGGACCAGACTCGAAGCGGGGGTCATCGGCCGTCTGTCCACACAACAAGCCCAGGTTCCAAGCCCCCTCTCCAGATTGGCGCTGCTCGTCAAAACCGTTGCGAGACCCTTTGCGCGAGAGAAAGGTGCCGATAATCTGCCACCAGAGGTGGGCGGCCGTATAGAGACACATCTCCTGCAGACGGGGATCGGGAAGGGCGTTGAGCCAAGCGTTGAGTTGGGGAAAGACCGCCCGCAGCACTCTCAGGAAGGCTTGCGCCGTGAGCGGTGCGTCAATGCCAGGGAGCGCTTTGCGGCCCGCTGGTTTGCGACGTGGCGATGAATCAGGGCCAGCGAGTGACGGGTGACTTGCCGGATCAGTATTTTGAGATGTTTGTAGGTTCGAGTCCATGATTTGACATCGCTCACCAACTCCATCGGCACGTAGACGGTACGGGTGCGTCCCTTTTGCTTGAAGGTCAGGTGCCATCCCGGTTTGGCGCAGCCAGGACGCTTAAACTGGCAGAGGGCGCCTTCGAGGAAGGGACCGACTTGGGCGAGTTTGCGCAGGGCGAGTTCCCGGCCTTTGGTGTGTCGATTCGGGAGGGTCGAGCTCGGTTTCACAATCAATAAGGTAACATACTTATTTATTAGGGGAACAAAAAAATGGTTCCCGAAGAAACAAATTTTCAGTTCAAAAGAAGAAAACCCCCTTACTTCGGGATTTCAGCCCGAAAGCGGCAAAAAATGCCCACCCCTCCAACTCGAAAAAGGGGTAATTCGGAACCGCCGCACGAAAGCACACGAGGGCACAGGAAGAATTGCCACAAGAGCGCACAAAAGACACAAAACGGCGCAGCTGCAAACAAAGGATGGAAGATACGAATGAGAACCTGGCCTTGCGCATCGGAAGAACTGCCACGAAAGGACACAAAGCGCACAAAGCAAAAAGGCGCTCTTTCGAGCGCCTTTTTGTGACTTGA
>QIAL01000612.1 GCA_003225535.1 Acidobacteriota bacterium
ATCTCGACCACTGCGGCTGGATTCCCCGCCTAGTCAAAGAGGGCTTTCGCGGCCCGATATGCGCCACGCCGCCGACCATTGATCTATGCGGCATCATCCTCCCCGACTCCGGCCACCTGCAGGAGGAAGACGCGCGCTTCTACAACAAAAGCAAAAAGTCTAAGCACAGTCCCGCCCTGCCGCTCTACACCTTTGAGGAAGCCGAAAACGCTTTGCAGTACTTCAAGCCCGTCCAGGTGGGTGAAACTGTAAAACTGTCCTCCGAGCTTTCCTTCCGCTACGTCCGCGCCGCGCATATTTTGGGATCGTGCATGGCCGAAATCTCACTTACCACTAACGGCGCCACGCGACGCCTCCTCTTTACGGGGGACATCGGCCGCGTCCACGACCACAAGGTCGCGCCGGGAAAAGTTGTCCACTCCGGTCCGCAGGAAGGCGAGGCGGCAGATCTAGTCGTGATGGAATCCACCTACGGCAACCGCATGCATCCCAAAGAAGATCCGCTTCCAGAGCTTGCGTCGATGATCACGGAGACGGCGAACCGAGGTGGCAGTGTGATCGTTCCTGCATTTGCCATTGAGCGCACGCAGAAGTTTGTCTTCATCGTCAAGCACCTGATCGAGTCAGGCCAGATCCCCCGCCTGCCCGTCTTCTGCGACAGCCCAATGGCGATCAATGCCGTCAAAATTTTTCTGAAGCACGACGAAGAATACAGCGACGAAACCCGCGAGATGATCCGCAAGTATGGATCGCCGCTGACGTGGTCGGGATTCACCTTCGCCTCTACCCCCGAAGAATCCAAGAAGATCAACGACGCCAGAATGCCGTCGGTCATCATTTCTTCCAGTGGCATGGTCACCGGAGGTCGCATCCTTCATCATCTGGCGCAGCGCCTCCCAGACCCGCGAAACCTCGTCCTGTTCATCGGATTCCAAGCTCCCGGCACCCGCGGTTTCACCATCAAGAGCAAGGCCGACGAAGTGAAGATTTTCGGCGACTACGTTCCCATCCGAGCCCAGGTCGCCGCGCTCGAGCAGTTCAGCGACCACGCGGATCCTCCGGAGTTGTTGCAGTGGCTGCGAACGTTCCGCAATCAGCCAGCAACCACCTATCTGGTGCATGGCGAACCGGATGCATCAAGCCAGTTGCGCGATCTCATGAAAAAAGAGTTGGCGTGGAACGTTCAGATCGCGCAATATCTCGAAAAGGTGCAGGTAGACTGATTTTCTCCTTCGTGGAACTTCGTGTCCTTGGTGGTGAATAGGGTTTCCTAACGCTGCGTCGAACTGAAGCGGGCCAGTGCGTCCAGCTTAGCTACCGCAGCCCCGGAGTCAATCGATTGAGCAGCGAGCGGGACTGCGCCCGCAATATGATCCGCCCTCCCCGCCGCGACGAGCGCAGCCGCGGAATTGAGCAACACCACATCCCGGCGTGCAGACTTCTCGCCACCCAACACCGCGCGAATGGTGGCCGCATTCTCGGTTGCATCTCCGCCTGAGATTTCCTGGAGTGTCGCGCGTTTCATCCCAAACTCTTCCGGTTCCACTTCGTAAGATCGCACCGAGCCCTCGCGCGCCTCGGCAATCCGCGTCACGCCGGTGACCGTGATCTCGTCCAGTCCATCCAGTCCATGCACAACGAAAGCGCGTCGCAGCCCCAGCATGCTCAGAGCCTCGGCCAATTTCTCTACGAGTTCCAGCGAGTACACGCCTACGACCTGCCCGTTCGCCCGCGCTGGATTTGTGAGGGGCCCAAGCAGATTGAACATCGTGCGCATCCGCAACTCCCGGCGCACCCCCTGCACCTGCTTCATCGCGGGATGCAAATTCGGCGCGTAAAGAAAGCAGATACCTACTTCGCGCAAGCACTGCGCGGCCCGCTCGGGGGAAAGCTGGATATTGACGCCCAGAGCCTCCACCACATCCGCCGACCCGCATTTCGAGCTGATGCTGCGGTTGCCATGCTTCGCGACGCGCACGCCCGCACCCGCCGTCACGAGAGCAGTCGCCGTCGAAATGTTGAAAGTCCCGCTGGCATCGCCACCGGTCCCGCTGGTATCCACCAGCGACGCTCCATCGAAAGGCTCATCGAGCAGGGCATCGCGTCCAGTCCCGCTCACCGCCAGAGCGTCGGCGGACGAACGTTCAATCGGTAACGGTGCCGCCGCCGCTCGGATCGCTTCCGCGAATCCCACAATCTCCTCGACGGTTTCACCCTTCATGCGCAGCGCGATCAGCAAGGCCGCGATCTGCGAGTCGGTACAGCTTCCGGTCAATACTTCGGCCATCACCTCACGCGCCTCGCCACGAGTGAGCGACTCGTTGTGATTGGCCAGGCGATGGAGGGCGTCGAGGATCATGCTTAAGGCCGCATTGTACGGCATAACTCGGCTAGAGTACGTTCCTGCAACACTGGGATACCGAGGAAAGTGTGAGGTTGGCGATCAGGATGTCACAGGGATGCTGCGAAGGCTTTTCGCAAAATGGGCGCGCCAGTCCTCTGGCAGCGCCGGAGTCGCAATGGCTTTGTCCAGCAGTTCGCGATTGTAACGATCATCAGCGAAGATGTGGTTCATCTCCGCAATCGTGATGGCTAGCGGTTCCTGACTGAGAATTTCGAAGGAGTCTCCAGCGGTAACGACTCCCTCCCGTTCCACCGAGAAATAGAGCCCGCTGCGGCCACTCCGCAGAAAGCGCGCCAGAATATCTTTGCGCTGAAACTTGGCGGCGAGCTTGTAGCAGGGGATGCGCGGTTGCCGCACTACGATAATGGCTGACCCGATTTGCAGACGATCT
>QIAL01000613.1 GCA_003225535.1 Acidobacteriota bacterium
TGATCCTAACCGCGCCAGCGAGATGGCCAACGCCTACGTAGACGAGCTTTATTCTATGAATTCTCACCTCGCAATGACTGAAGCGGCCCAGAGACGCGTCTTTTTTGACCAGGAATTGGCCGATGAAAGAAGCTCGCTGACGGTCGCCGAAGACGATCTAAGAAAGACCGCGGAGAAAACCGGCATTATTCACTTGAACGGACAGGCTGAGTCAATCATCCGTAGCCTCGCGATGCTGAGAGCGCAAATATCGAGCCGGGAGGTTGCGATTAATTCGATTGGCATGTTTGCCACGGACGAGAATCCCGTAGCTGTAAAGGCCAGAGAGGAGATCAAAACCCTCCGTGAACAGCTTTCCAAGCTGGAGAAGGATCCGCGCAATCCCGAGTTGGCTGATACGGTTGGAATTCCTGCCGGCCGGCTTCCGGCAGTTGCTCTTGAATATGCCCGCAAACTTCGCGAAGTTAAGTACCACGAGACTCTTTTCGAATTGCTGGCAAAACAGTATGAGGCTGCGAGGATTGACGAGGCCAAAGCCGCTCCGGTGATTCAGGTAGTGGATCGCGCCGTTCCGCCTGACAAAAAATCCGGCCCCCACTTCTCTTGGATCTTGGTTGGCTCCGCATTCATTGGTTTTTTTATCGGGTACGTGTTGTCGCTAATAACTCGAGCCCTGCAGCGAGCTGCACAGATTCCAGAGTATGCGATCAAGCTCAGCCTTCTCCGGGATGGGTTCCGTTTTGGCCGATGACGTGTCTAGAACCGGCAAGTACCCCGCACTGATGCTTTCGCGATTTGAATAGCGGCTGGCATGAGGCTACAAACATGCAAATACCTTTTCCATCGAGGGTAATTCTGAAGCCCTCCTTTGTTTCGATGGCTGCCATGTTCGCCAGTTTTGCTGCCTGGCTGTTCCCCAGTTTTGGGTTCTTACGTAAGGGTTTCGATAGTCCCGCACGGCTCGACTTTAACTCGTTTGTCGTCCTCAGCTGCTGGTACCTGCTGGTTTTTCTAAGCTTCTCTGTCGGTGAAAAGTTCGGCCAGATGTGGGTGGTTCGGCGGAGTGCTCCAAGAAGCAATCTGATTGATTTGGAATCCAATTCGGTTTACTACAGTTTTACTCTCCTGGCCGCGATTGGAACCGCCGCGACCCTGGTGAGAATCTTTCAGTTGCTATCCTTGCAGCAGGCCATTGTGTACATGGCGATAGGTGACGCAAACGAGCTGAAAATTGCCCTTTACGAAGATTACAGCGTGGGGCTCGTTTCCTTGCGTTACCTGGTGCTCTTTTCGGCCTCAGTCGCTCTCTACCGAATGATTCGATCACGATCTTTTGCTGCTATTAATATCCTGAATATCCTGCTATTGACTGTAAGTACCTTTCTTCTAGGTTCGCGATTGATCTTCGTTGCAACGCTTCTGACAGCTACATTAATGCTCACGTTCAACAGAACGGTCGCAAGAATCCACATTCCGAAGACGATCACCTTAGCTGCAATTTTTTTTCTATTACTTTCAGTGGCTAATTTTGTTCGTAACAAGAACTACTACGAACAAAATAGATTGTCGTTTTTCGCGGCAGGCGTTTCCGAGATCATCGCCTACTTGGGTTCTCCCTTCCAGGCGGCCATCGGTACAGCATCGGTGACTGACCAATTGGCAGCCGGGGGAGATCAAACCTATCGAAATTACATTGATGAGGAGGAAACTCTGAATACGAACTCGGCTTTTGTTCATCTACACGAGCAGATGGGCTATATTAGCTGGGTTTACATCGCTTTCGTATGTCTCTGCATGGGCGCTGTCTTCTCCTTTCTTCTGTCTCTCGGTAAAACAGTATTCCTCTTACCCTGTGGGGCGATTCTGTACGGTTCAGCCGAGTTGTGGCGTCTTGACCTCTTCCATCAGGGCATTTTCATTGTCTGGATTGTCATCGGCATTGGATTGCCTGCTTTTCTAATTTTTTGTCACCGTTTCTTCGCCCTTGTCGGTGGTGCCCGTGGAGCGGCGGAACTAGGTTAAATCAGGATCAGAAACAATACCCAGCACGAATCCTGTCCGTCGGGCTAAGGGCTGATGTCGTCCCCTACGAGAATGAATCCATTGTCCTTCGTGCAAAAGTCTGATTTGAAATTAGGACAGGCGAACAGATTCGGTCTGGTCGTCGAGAAGATCACGATGACCCTTGCTCCAAGACTCCGGATTGAAGACTACTGTCTCAAGCCTTTCATGGGCATCGGGATGCTGATATCGCTGCTTGCATTCTGCAGTTTAGTGGCATCTGGGCAGACAACTCCGGAAGGGCCAGATTCGACACCTCAGGCTCCCCTGCCACAAAACACTCAGGTATCGGTGTTCTTACCGAGGCCGGTCAATCTCAAATCCCTTCCCAAGAACCTGGTCCTGGATCAGAAGGACTTCTGGACCGCTCCACTCCACATGTCGGAGAAGCAGTGGGACTGGGCGCTTCCTTCGGTACTTGTTGGCGGACTGCTGATCAAGGCCGACGGAAGCATCGAGAATCATGTTCCCACCAGCAAAAGCACGGTCTCACACGCGGTAACTTTTTCTAACGCTGGAGTGGCTGCTATGAGCGCTGCTGGCGCTGGCTTGTTCTTGTTGGGACACATCCAGAACAATGACCAAAAACGCGAAACTGGGATCCTCAGCGGAGAAGCAGCCATTGGGGCATTTCTGGATACCGAGTTATTCAAATACGCGGCGGGACGAGAACGCCCATTTAGTGGCTCTGGTACAGGACGCTTTTTTGTGGGCGGCGATTCTTTTCCTT
>QIAL01000614.1 GCA_003225535.1 Acidobacteriota bacterium
CTGGTCTCAAGTCTTTATGACTCTTTCATCCTGCGCGAAGACGGGAGACTCAACGAACTGCTGATCGACGAATCGCTCGAGCTGAACCTGCGGCAGATTCCCGGGATCACACACGTTTCCAGCTGCGCCGAGGCGCTCGACCTGGCAAAGGCCAATCCGCAATTCAATTTGATTGTGACGAATCTGACGGTGGGCGACACCAACGCCGCCGCGCTCGCCCGCGCCGTGCGACGTGCGGGACTCGACGTGCCTGTCGTCGTGCTGGGCTACGACTACCGCGAGATCAAAAAGTTTGTCGCCCAGAATCCAGTTACGGATATTGACCGCGTATTTCTTTGGCAGGGAACGGCTCGCATCCTGATTGCGATCGTGAAATACGTGGAAGACAAGTACAACGTATTGCACGATTCGCGCGCCATGGGCGTGCCGGTACTGCTGGTCGTGGAAGACAACATCCGCTACTACTCGTCATTTCTGCCAGTTATCTATACCGAGCTGATCAAGCAGTCGCGGCGGGTGATTCAGGAAGGCATCAACGTGGCGCACAAGCTGGTGCGCATGCAAGCCCGGCCGAAAATTCTGCTCGCTTCGAATTTCGAGGAAGCCGCGGAACTGGTGCAGAAATACCGTGACTACATCTTCGGCATCGTGTCGGACGTGGAGTTTCCCTGGGAAGGCAAGCTGAGCCCGGAAGCGGGATTCGAGCTCGCGCGCATGGTGAAGAGCCTGACTCCGGATGTGCCCGTGGTGCTGCAGACCAGCCGGACGGAATTTCGTCCCCGGGCGCAGGCGGAAGGTTACTCGTTCTTGCGCAAGCGTTCGCCAACACTGCTGAAAGACCTGCGGCGCATTCTGACCGACTCGTTCGGATTTGGCGATTTCGTCTTCCGCATGCCCGATCAGCACGAAGTGGGCCGCGCCACCGACCTGAACGAACTCGAGGAGCAGTTGCAAACGATTCCTGCCGACAGTCTGATGTATCACGCGCAGCGCAATCATTTCTCGCACTGGCTGATGGCGCGCACGGAATTCGCGCTGGCGGCCAAACTGCGTCCGCGCAAGGTCTCAGACTTCAACGGTCCCGAGCATTTGCGCCGCGACCTGATCGAGTCGATCAACGATTACCGGCGTGAGCAGAACGAAGTCCTGATCGGAGACTTCAAGGCCGACACCTACAAGCCGGCGCAATCAAGCTTTTTGCGGATCGGAGACGGTTCGCTGGGCGGCAAGGCTCGCGGCCTCGCGTTCGTGCGTCATCTGCTGCGCACCCGGCGTATTGTGAAGCGCTTTGCCGGTGTGAAGATCTCTGTGCCTCCTGCGGTCGTGATCGCGACCGACATGTTCGATCAGTTTCTCGCCGAGAATAACCTCAGCGATTTCGCCCTGCATTGCGACGACGACAGCGAGATTCAGCAGCGCTTTCTGGATTCGCCATTGCCGGTGTCGCTGCAGGAGAACCTGCGTGCGTTCCTCGAAGAGGTGCGCTATCCGCTGGCGGTGCGCTCTTCGAGCCTGCTGGAAGATTCGCAGTACCAGCCCTTCACCGGCGTATACGAGACCTTCATGCTGGGGAATCAGCAGGCTGATGTTGAGGCGCGATTCAACGAACTCTGCGAAGCGATCAAACTGGTCTATGCGTCGACGTTCAGCCAGCACGCGAAGGCCTACGTGCGGGCGACGCCCTACCGCCTGGAAGAAGAGAAGATGGCGGTGATCCTTCAGCAGGTGGTGGGGGCGCAATATGGGCCGAGGTTCTATCCGGATTTCTCCGGCGTGGTGCGGTCGCACAATTTCTATCCCATCGAGCCGATGACGTTTTCTGACGGCATCGCTGCCGTCGCTCTGGGATTGGGTCGCACCGTGGTGGATGGCGGGAAGTGCATGAGCTTCTGCCCGCGTTATCCCCGAAACCTGCTGCAGTTTTCTTCAGTGGAAGACATTCTGGCCAACACCCAGACGGAATTCTGCGCGCTGGAACTTGATGGTGTCCCCCATGGCGGAGGTCCACCTACTCCGCCGATAACAATGCGGTCTACGACGGTCTCAGCCGTCCGGGAGCGCGCGTGGTGACGTTCGCACCCATGCTGAAGCATGGTCTCTTCCCGCTGGCGAACATTCTGGAAGTGCTGGTGCATGCCGGCGAAGACGCGCTGGGGAATCCCGTGGAGATTGAATTTGCCGTCCGCCTGCCGCGGGGCGAGGAACCGGCCGAGTTCGGATTCCTGCAGATTCGTCCGCTGACGCTCTCGCGCGATCATCAGGAACTGACCATCGGAGACGTCGATCCGGCGGAACTGATCTGCCGCAGCACCAAGGTTCTCGGCAACGGGCGCATCGAGAATCTGCACGACATAGTGGTCGTCGATTTGCAGCGCTTCGAGCGCAGTCGTAGCCGCGAGGTCGCCGAAGCCGTCGCACACTTCAATGCCGTTCTGAGCACGGAGAATCGTCCATACCTGTTGATCGGAGTGGGCCGCTGGGGTTCGAACGATCCCTGGCTTGGCATTCCGGTCGAGTGGGACGAAATCTCTGGGGCGCGAGTCATCGTCGAAGCTGGCTTTCGCGACTTCCGCGTCACGCCCTCGCAAGGCAGCCACTTTTTCCAGAATCTGACAGCGTTTCAAGTCGGATATTTCACGGTCAACCCTGATGCCGGAGAAGGATCACTCGACTGGCAATGGCTCGCCGAGCAGCCCGCGGTCGAAGAGCGGGGATGTGTGCGGCATCTGCAATTCGCGCAACCGCTGCGGATTGTGATGAACAGCCGGACCAGCCAGGGAGTGATTCTGAAACCGGAAGGGAATTAGCTGCCGACACCCGCATTGGTGTCCTGTCATCCTTCGGCCCGCCAAGACCGCGGTCCTCAGGATGACATGGGAGGGCCGAGGTTTCCGCACAACGCCATGTGACTGTAATCACAGCCGCTCCAGTGTGATTCCGAACACAATCCTAGAGTCGGCATTCATCCGTCTTATGGAGCGCCCGTGTTC
>QIAL01000615.1:0-2114 GCA_003225535.1 Acidobacteriota bacterium
CGGGCGTTGCTTCTGCCACGGACAAACTCATTGCACTTACTTTTGACGACGGGCCACGGCCTTACGTCTTGTTCGGTTCGAAGGGGGAGCATCGGGGGCCGGGGCTGGTCAGCGTGCTCGACAGTAGTGGCGTCAAGGCGACATTTTTTGTGGTGGGATGGCGGCTCACGCCGAAGACCTGGGGAGAGCGGCGTGCCGAGGAGAATGTCGGGATCACGTGCCTCGACGCGGCGCAGCAATTGGTGAAGCATGGCTTCGAGCTGGAGGACCACACTTATAGCCACATCGAACTGCGCAGCGCGGAGCGGAAAAAGGGAGAGCAGTGGGTGCTGGGCGACGTGAATCGCGGAGCGGACGCGATCAAGGCAGTCACGGGCACGCAGCCGCGCTATCTGCGTCCTCCAGACTGGATTATTCCTGATGATGCGCGCCACGATCTGGAGCGGCAGGGCTATCAGCTGCTGACCATCTCGTCGGAGAATCCGGTTGCGCTGCGCGACGTGAACTCGCTGGACTATCTGTGCGCGGGACGGAATCCCTCGGGATGTCCCAAGCCCTCTCTGACCGGCGGAGTGCTGAAGCAGATCGAGCAGCGGGAAAAGCATGGAGTGTACACGCACATCCTTGCTTTTCACGAGCTGTCGACGACGGTGGCGGTTATGCCGGAGCTGATCTCAGAGCTCAAAGCGCGAGGCTACCGGTTTGTCACGCTGAGTGAATACATGCGGATCGTGGCGGGGAAGCGGTAGTCCGCTACGGCGACGGAAATTCTCGCCACCATCGCTGAATGTGGCACTTGAGAAAGTGTCGGGTCTCTGCACCCTGGTTTCCGCCGCTCGCGGTATTTCTTGTGCATGCCACGACTGATAGCCCTCTTCTTGATCGCCGGATGCCTGACGACACTCTCATACGCACAATACGCTGAAGACTCCCCGCCACCGTTCGAGGTGTATGGCCTCGCATCCGGCCTGAAGACGGTCGATGGCACCGGCACTCTCGTCGTTGTGAATCCAGGGCCGAATCAGCCGCTCGGCTTTACGCCGAGTGGACTCGCTTCCGGCGCGCGGGCCGGTTTCGTCTGGCGGCACGAGAGGGTCGGGCTGGTCGCCGATCTCGGGTTCCACAAGTCTTCGGATCGCACGGGCTCGACCTCCCTCGCGCCTCTTATGGTGGGACTTCGGGTTTATTCCGATGAACACTATCGAACCAGCTTCTTCGGCGAAGGGTTGGCGGGGGCGTACCGGTGGACCGTAAATTCGGGGAACGTTCACTTCACGACCGGCAAGGGGATTGAGTTGGCCGGTGGAGGGATGGACATTCGGCTGACCCGGCGGCTGGTCTGGCGGGTTTTTGAATTTCAGATCGGGCTTGCTGGTGCGCGGAATGGACCCCTCTCGATAGGAGGGCCATCCACGGGGATCGCGTATCGATTCGGGGGACAGTGAGTATGAGGCGGACGCTGTTGCTCTACTTGGTGAGTGGGCGACGATAACGGAACAGTGAAGACGATCGCGAGATCACCGTCAAAACCCCCATCTGTCTCTCCAAAAAACGGGGAGATAAGAGTTGCCGCCCTCGCGCCGCCGGATTTGTCTGACTATCTGAATAAAAATTCAACAGTCATCATCGGATTTTTGAAGAGATGATGACATTTGTCTTGACTCATGGCACAGTCCGAATTCATCATCGGCGGCGCAACCCAGGTGAGTTGTGAAATGAGGAGAAGAATCTGTTACTTAATGTCCCTTCTGAGAATCCACCGGCCAGACTGTGAGCACTGTATGGCTCGGCTGACGTGCGGGGACGAAATGCGAAAACGGCTGGAAGAATTGAATGGGCAGACGCAGACGTTTTCTCGCGAGAAAAGAAATGCAAAGGCGGCGGTGAGCTCTGGGCGAGTCGCGTAACTGTCGACGTCACACCATTTCGCTTACCCATTGAGAATTGGGCCTGATCGGGGTTGAGAAGTGAGATAGGGATGTACGCCGACTAGCGAGCCGGGTTCGCCGCGCCTGCCCTTGCGAGCCAAGTCCCTGCTTTTGACAGGCCTATACCGCGTTCAGGCCCTGGTAGATCCACACACCCGCGAGTACCAGCAGAAATACCCCGGATCC
>QIAL01000615.1:2135-5502 GCA_003225535.1 Acidobacteriota bacterium
AACTCGCGTCATCCAGGAACAACTGGTCATCCCGGTGCATGGTGAGTGTGCTCTTGTAGATCAGGAGGGCGATCAGGCCAACTGCGAAAATTCCGAAGATCAATGCCACAACAGTCAACATCATAAGGCACCTCATCCCGATTCTACTCCACAGGGGCCTTGCAGACTCAGCTGAGAACCAAGAAGCCCGGCCCCTAGCCGCCGAGCGGCGGCTGAACGATGCGACTGTGTTATAGCGGGACCGGGCCCAATTCAGAGGTATTCAGTTTTGATTCCTCCCACCCCGATTACACACGTTTCCACCTCCGCTGTCAGTGACTCTCGTCACCCCCCTGGTCTTTCAGGAGCGTCCCTGTCAGTCTTTGCTTTCGTGTTAGACCGCTCACTTCTTGCGCATCCAGATGTCCCATGTGACCGGGCCGGCGTTCTCATCGGTGATTGGATGGCCTGCCAGTTTGAGGACGAGTTTGATCTGGCCGTGATGGTAGCCCTCGTGCCAGATCATGTGCTGGAGGAAAAGGATGGGGTGGTCGTAATGAAGGTCCATTCCGCGGCCTGATTCGACGCGGCTCTTTATCGCGTCACGCACCACCTTGGCGCTGTCGTTCAACATCTGCGCGATGCGATCAGGGTTGGATTCGAACATCCACTCTTTTTCAGGCAGGGCTCTGGCGAACTCGGGGGCATCCTCGGAAACGAACACCAATCGCACAAAGTGGATATGGGTGAACAACTCCGCGATCGATGGGCCGCCCTCTATGGCCCTGACCTCGAGAAGGTCATTAAGCAGGCGTTGATCGAGTGCCTCTCGCATCTCTACGCTTCCGTTGAAAGTGAAAATGAACTCTTAATCTTAAAAGGTTGCGGAAAAACTCTGATCGCCGCGATAGGCGACCACCGGGGCTGAAGCCCATTGTTGATTCTGCGCGCTTTACGCGGTGCTAAAGCGCCGCTCTTCCACGTTACCACCGGCATTCAGGAGTTTTTCCCAACCTCTTAAGTCGTGTGCGGCTGCGCGAGATAGTGCTGCCGCAGCAGATCTTTGCCGTAATCATTTCCATTGGGCGTGCGCACCACGCAGTGAATGTGCTGCCGAGTCGGTTTTGTGGGGTCCGCGGCGAACTTTCTGAGATTTGCCGGACGCTGGTGATCGAATTCAATCAGGACCACGGGGCTCTGCACGCGGTAATAGAAGACGCTATCCGGTTGCGCGCCGCCGATCCAGGTGAACCAGGTGTTTTCGAGGTGGCGGTCCACCTCGTCCATCTTTACGCGGGCGTGGCCTTCGTCCATGTTGCTGACGTAGAGGTGGATCAGGTCGCGCAGGCGCTGACGGGTTGGAGCGGCCAATTCGTTGGTGCGGAGTCCGGCGTAGTCGATCACCACGTTGTCTTTGAAGGCTTCGGTCAGATTGTTGTTTCCGGTCTTGGAGAATTCGAGGATCGCCTTTTTGCGCTGCGCCTCGGGAAGAGCCTTCAGCATCTCCAGGCCATCGTTCTGTTCTTTTTGCAGAATCTCGATCCCTTTGTATTTGCCGGACGGGGCCTTCACCGGCTCTGAACCAATGAACAAAGGAGTCATCACGACCTGATCGCCGAGGACGAAATAGTTGATGATGGCGTGGTGGCCTTCGAGTTTCCATCCCCAGGGATCGGTGGCTGACGGCTTGCCGTAAATCTGGATGTAGTAGAGCCACTCTCCCAGGAAGTCGTGATCTTCGGCCAATTCGGCCAGGGTTTCGTTCAGGCGCATGATGTTGCGCGTCAGTTCGAACCCTTGCGAGCTGAGAGAAGCGCGTATCAGGCCGAAGGCGGCTTCGCGCTGGCGATCGGTCATGTCGGCGAAGCTCACCCCCTGGCGCGCGTAGAAATGTTGATTCATCCACTTGCGCCATTCGAGGTCATCGACCGGATACATGGTTCTCGCCAGTTGCACAGGATTGAGAGTTTCGATGAATGCCACTGCGGCATTGCGGACTGGTTCGGTGGAGACTCCAGCGGGTTTGATTTCGAAGAGTCCCGGCATGACGTCGCCGCTAGTGGTGATCCCTTTGAAGGGCGCGGCCAGGCCCTCTTTCTCGTAGTCCTCCGACATTTTGCGAAACTGCTCGGCAATCTCGGATGGATTGCGGGATTGCTGCTGCCCCATCGCCCACGGCGCCAGAACCGCGCTGCAGATTAGTGAGGAAAGAAAATCGCGGCGCGTCGGCCCCGCCGATAGCGGGTGCGTATGAACATGGTCATGGTGATGATGATGAGGCTTGTGTTCCATGGGACCTCCCTGCTGGAAGTGGCGGCAAGATAGCACGGCGTGAGAGTTACCGCAAACGAGGCGGTACGCGCCTTCAGAAATCACTGACAGCATTCAAGAACAAAAGAGGTGGTTGGAACCCGGATCAATCCGCTTCCTGGAATGCGATGCGCGGGCCTTCGAACCAGCGGGCAGTGACGGCTCCGAAAATGAAGCCTCCCACGTGTGCAAGATAGGCCACGCCACCGGTCTGCACGTGCGCCACCTGACCCGCGTGGATGAGCTGAGTGAGGAACCAGAAACCGATCAAGAGTGCCGCTGGAATGAGCGTTATCTTCACAAAGATGAAGATCAGCAGGACGGTCTTGATCCGATCGCGAGGATAGGTCACCAGGAACGCACCCATCACGGCCGCGATGGCTCCGCTCGCCCCGAGGTTTGGAACGGTGGAGTGGGGAGAGGCGGCGACCTGCGCCAGCGTGGCTGCCAGTCCTCCCAAGAGATAGAACGCAAGGTATCGCCCTCGGCCCATCGAATCTTCGATCTCCGGACCGAAGGCCCAGAGAAAAACCATGTTGCCGATGATGTGCGACCAACTCCCATGCAGAAACATGGCGGTCAGGATCGTAATCCAGTGGTGGCCGGCAACAATCTGGGCTGGAACCATGCACCACTGAACGACAAACTCGTCGCCGCGCATTAATTCCAGCACAAACACACACAGGTTGATCAGGATGATGAAGGCGGTGACCAGAGGAATTCGTGTAGGGCGCCTCGACGCATCCTTTAGCGGAATCAGGCCTCCCATGGCGATCTGCTCCCTTCGATGCTCACCGCAGCGCTTGAAAAAAGTATTCCCGAGGCTTGCGAAAGCAACCCGTTTCGGCAGGACTATGCTGCTTTATTGATCCTCGGCAGTTCGCTTGGCGTGGCGACGACTCTGCGCACCGCTAGCGACAGAGACACTCGCGCAATGCCGCTAAGGATCATGCTAACGCCCACCAGAGTGCCGATCGCCCAGGCCGAACTGGATGGCCACTGCATGTAGATCATGAGGCCCAAGAGCAGCGTAATGACGCCGTCGATCAGAACCCAACTCGATCCTCGCAGCGAGCGC
>QIAL01000616.1 GCA_003225535.1 Acidobacteriota bacterium
TTCGCTTCTTCCACTGCCGATTCGACAATCCCGTGCGCTGGCGCAAGGGAACACGCTGGATCTGTCGCTGCAGCATCGCCCGTCAGCAGAAATGCCTGACACCTGCATCCTCCGAAGTCTTCCGCACGCCGGTCGCAACTGCGGCACGGTTCCGGCATCCACTCTTCACCGCGAAACTTGCGGAACGATTCCGATTCCTGCCAGATCCACTCCAGCGGCCTCTCGCGCACATTCTCGAAGGATAACCCTGGCAGCACTTCCGCCGCGTGGCACGGCAGCACCTTGCCCGACGGATTGACCAGCATCAATCTTCGTCCCCAGCCTCCCATGCACGCCTTGGGATACTTCGCGTAATAGTCAGGCACGACCGAGTCGATTCGCATCCGTCCTGCCAGCCGCTTCTCGGCTTCGCTGATGATTGCTACAGCTCTTTCAAGCTGTTCGCGCGTTGGCATCAGCGCCGCACGATTCGCCAGCGCCCAACCGTAGTATTGCGTATGCGCAATCTCCACGCGCTCCGGCTGCAGTTGCTCGATGAATGCGATCATCTCTTCAAGATGATCCAGATTCTGCCGGTGCACGACCAGGTTTACCGTGAATGCAATCTTGTGCTGCCGAATCGCCCGCGACAGTTCGATCTTGTGCGCGTGTGCCTTAGCGCCCGCGATCCAGTTCGCCGCATCTTCCCGCGAATCCTGAAAGCTGATCTGGATGTGATCAAGACCCGCATCAACCAACATCTGCAGTCGCTGCTCATTGAGTCCGATGCCCGAGGTGATGAGATTCGTATAGAGTCCCGCAGCGCGGGCGGCGGCGATCAGTTCCGTCAGGTCAGTTCGGGCAAGCGGTTCGCCACCGGTGAAGTGCGCATGCAGCATCCCAAGTTTGCCGGCTTGCCGGAAAACGCTGATCCACTCCTCCGTAGACAGTTCGCTGCTAGCCGCGGCCAACTGCGTTGGATTCGAGCAGTAAACGCAGTGCAGCGGGCATCGATGCGTGACTTCGGCAATAAGCGCGAGAGGCTGAAACAACATTGGGTAATTGTGTAATTGAGTAATTGTGTAATTGGAAACGCGCGACGAGGTTTGTGTTTTTTCAATTACACAACTACCAAATTACCCAATTACTCAATAATCCACGATCCGTTTGCGCTGCAACTGCTCCAAAAAAATGCTGATGTCCGCGCGAATCTTTTCCGGATCGGTCTTGTCGAACTCTTGCCGTCCGGTATTCTGAAGTTTCAGCGCACCCTCAGGGTAAAGGATCACGCGATTCTCTTCGGTTCCGCCCCAGCGGCAACCGGTGGCAAGTCGCGGCTGGCTTGCATCAGTCGGAGGAGGCATGATCACTTCTCCTCGATCTGAAACGCGCCTGGCGGAGGCCAACCGGGCTGCACATAGGCGAAATAAAGCGCGTCGAGTTGCGCCCAGAGAATGTCGCACTTGTCGCGCAGGGCGTGAGTCGCCAGTTCCTGCTGCTCGCGCGTCTTCGCATTCTCATACACGTATTCGATGGCAAACTTCGCGTCTTCGGGAGCTTGTGTCAAACGCGCCTGGAAATAATCCAAACCTCCCGCAAGCCAGGGATAATGCTGGCGCAGTTTCTCCATGCGAAGTGAGATCAGGTCGCGCGAGAACAATTCCGTCAACGACGATGCAACCGCCTCCAACACACTGCGGCTGCGGACGATGTTCAGGTACTCATTCACCGCGAACCTTGTCGCCGGAAGAATTCCCGTTCCTGCCTGAACCTGTTCCGCGTTCAGTCCCGTCGCCTCGGCGAGTTTCAGCCAACGTTTGATGCCGCCTTCGCTGTGCGCATCGCCATCGTGATCGATCACACGCTTGCGCCACGCACGGCGAAACGCCGAGTCGGGTCCGCGCGACAGGATGATCGAATCTTTCACCGGGATCATGCTCTGGTAGTAGTAGCGATTCAATGCCCAGGCTTGCAGTTGACCGCGGCTCAGACGGCCTTCGTGCATCATGAGATGGAACGGATGCCGGTGGTGATAACGTTCCTCACCCACAGCACGCAACTGCGTTCGCAGTTCATCGAAAGACAGCAGCGCGTCCGCTTTCTCGTCTACAGTTCGAACTGCCATCCATCCTCCGCGATCTCCCAGCCTGCGTCGCGCACCTCGCGATATTCGGCCGAAGCCTCGTCCAGCATGGGATTCGTGTTGTTGATGTGCATATAGATTTTACGTGGACACTTGAGATGCGCCAACTGCGCGAGGCTTCCTGTCGGAGATGAAACCGGAACGTGTCCCATTTCCAGCGCGGTTGCTCCGCTTCCCTGAATGCGGATGAGTTCATCGTCGCTCCAGAACGTGCCGTCGAAGAGCAGTACATCGGCGGAGTCGGCTTCTTTCAGCAAGACATCATCGATCTGCGGAACGGCAGGCATATAGGCGAGCCTTTTGCCGGAGGGCGATTCGACGATCAGGCCCAACGATGCTTCATGCCGCACGAGATCAGCTTGGCGACGTCGCGAAACATAAGCAGGGTAGTGTCTGCCAAGTGACAGCGCTCGACAGCTCAAGCGGGAATCTTCGGCGAGTGGTGAGAGCAGCGAAAACGTTTCACCGGTAGAGATCTCGGTCCACTTCAACTGGCCATCGATCCGATTCAGCATGACAAACATGGAGTTGTCTTCCGTCAGAATTCGCCGCACCGATAGAGTCGCATACGCGTTCAGCGGTTGCAGTTCGCGCATCAGAAGTAATCCGAGGACGTGGTCGAGGTCAGCGTTCAGCAAAACCGCGCCGCAGATCGGAGAATGGCGAGTTGCGTCGTCTACCCTGTGCGGTTGAAGTTCGGGAGTTGCCTCAATTTGGGTTCGCAGATCCGGGGAAGCGCCAAGCAGAAACCAGCGTTCCGCATCAGAGCTGATGGCGACTTGCGCCTGCGTTCGAGCCTTCCCGCTGAAGGTTCCGGCTCGCAATGAGC
>QIAL01000617.1:0-2790 GCA_003225535.1 Acidobacteriota bacterium
TGCTTGAAACCAAGGAGATTGCGGGCAACACCATTGAAGGGCCAACGCGCCGGGTTGATGTCATGGTGAAGCAGAGCGAGCTCTATCGCACAACCGGCGGCTGGAAATTTATGAGTTTCCCAGGCGGCAACCCGGCTGAGGGGAAGTTAACGGCCGAGCGACAAGCAACCTGCTCTGCCTGCCACTCCAACCGAAAAGACCATGACTTCGTTTTAAGCGAATTCCGCAAGTTAAACTGACTTACTGGGTATGCGAGAAGCTCGTCGGTTTTAGTTTCACCGCGCCAGCTGGTCGGATGCTTCACTGAGACGAAAACGGCATAAGAGGAGGCCAGATGCCACAGAACTCAAAGGCTGTACCTGCAGTCTTGGTGGGTGGTCTCATGGCGGGAACGCTTGACGCAGCGTCAGCGTTCCATTCGTTCGGTTGGGGCATGCCTCGAGGGATAGCCAGCGGTTTGCTGGGACGGAGCGCATTCCACGGCGGCGCCGCCACTTGGATACTGGGCTTAGCGTTGCATTACTTCATTGCGATTTCGGCAGCTGCTGTCTATTACGCAGCCAGCCGCAGGCTTAAGTTCCTCGTTGAATTTCCAGTTGTCTGCGGCCTGTTCTACGGGATCGCAGTATTTCTGGTGATGAACCTCATCGTGCTGCCACTGTCGGCAATTCATTTCAAGGGGCCATTTCAGTTTGCAGCGCTGGTTCAGGGAATCCTTATTCACATGTTCTTTGTTGGGTTGCCGATTGCTCTCAGTGTGCGCAGATTTGCGAGATAGAACAGGTTCAGGGGGCGGAGAAGTGAGAATGAATATGCGTGCTTTCCTCGGTTTAGTCGTCATTGCAAGTATCGCCGGTTGGCTGATTGCTCAGGAACAACCCTCCTCTAATACTGTGCATGCGGCCTCGCCCTCGCAACCGCAGCACATCGTAATGAGCCCGGAATCAATAACGTGGAATGCGGCCGGAAATGGAACAGAATTCGCAGTCTTGTCCGGTTCTCCGGCTACTGAAGGCGAGTCATTCGTGATTCGCCTACGGTTTGCCGATCAGACACATGTCGCCCCGCACTGGCATCCCGTGGACGAACAAATCACCGTTATAGCGGGGACGTTCTATATGGGAATGGGAGAGAAATTCAACGAGCTCACAGCGAAAGAAATGCCCGCCGGAAGTTACGGATTCATGCCCAAAGAGACGCGGCACTTTGGCTGGGCTAAGGGTACGACGATTATTCAGATCCACGGCATCGGGCCATTCAAGACCAACTGGGTCGATCCAGCCGGGAAGCCAACCACGAACTAAAAACGGTAATCGGAAATAGATTCGGCGATTCAGTCTCTATGCGGCATGCTCCGCGAACTTGATGGCGAAGAAGTGTGGGGAGCGCCGGTGTAAGTAATCAGTCATGCTCAACGCCCGTGCCCGCAAGTGCTTGATCAATAGTCCCCAACGTCGCTGGGCGGAATGCCACGATCGTCTCCGACAATTCCGAGGATCGGAGCGGAAGCGCGGGTTCCTCAGCGAATTCTTCTAGCCCTTTCTAGCTGTTTCGCCTGCCAGTTCGCCACAACGCCAGTCCAGTTGGTCAAGTTTCCCTTCCCAGGCAGAACCCGGCTCCCCCAGAATTCAATCTTAGAAAACGCTTATTTCGTGTTGATGGGGACTGAATGAACAACGATTGCTTGGCGGAACTATCCGGCGCAACCAAATGTTTCGGCAGGATCACTGCCCTCGACGGGCTTGATTTACAGGTAATGCCCGGCGAGCTACTGGCGGTACTCGGGCCGAATGGCGCAGGAAAGACTACCGCGATCAATCTTCTGCTGGGATTGGATCGTCCCGACAAAGGATCGGCGCGACTATTTGGGCACTCGCCGGAACTGATCGAGGCCCGTCGCAAGATGGGCGTGATGATGCAGGAAGTCACACTTCCGCCTGACCTGCGTGTTGGCGAGCAGATTGATCTTGTCGCCAGCTATTACCGCAATCCGTATTCCGTAGACGCGGCCATGGAAATGACCCGTACAACCTCTCTGGCGAATCGTCCCTACGGAAAACTTTCCGGCGGGCAAAAGCGGCAGGCGCAGTTTGCCATGGCAGTTTGCGGGCGACCCAAGCTGTTGTTTCTTGATGAACCAACGGTCGGCCTCGACGTACAAGCACGTGAACTCATGTGGAACACGTTACGCAAACTAGTGAGCGAGGGTTCGTCGATTGTGCTGACCACTCACTATCTGGAAGAAGCGGAAGCTCTGGCCAACCGCGTCGTGGTGATCGTCAAGGGACGAGTGATTGCCTCGGGCACGGTGAACGAGATGCGTGCGTTGGTAGTACGCAAACAAATCATCTGCATGACCAGGCTGACTCCTGAGGAGATCAAAAGCTGGCCGGGCGTAGGTGGCGTGAGCCGCGATCGCGATCGGCTGGTGATTACCGCGACGAACACCGAAACCGTTACACGGCGATTACTGGCCAGGGACGGAGACTTAGGAGAGTTGGAGATCCGTCGCGCCGGCCTGGGGGAAATCTTTACCGAGCTTACGCAGGAGGCAGCATCATGAACGCAGTGACTCTGGCAGTCGCCGGACTCCCGACAGTACAGGACACAATGCCGCGCAGCCGCTTGTGGCGCGCGTATCGAACCGAAGGCAAGTACGAAACTATCCGTGCCCTGCGATCACCAGCGTTCGCGGTGCCGTTTCTTCTCCTGCCCATCGCGCTCTCCATTTTTATTGGAGTATTTTTGGTCGGCAGCATGAGTCACGGTGATCGCCGAACTGCAACCACC
>QIAL01000617.1:2872-4042 GCA_003225535.1 Acidobacteriota bacterium
GGCAGCCTCCCTGCTTGCCAAAATGTTCATGGCAGTGATCTTTGCCGCACTCGTCATGACGTCGTTACTGATCGCGGGCATTTTCATCGCGCACCTTCAACTGTCAGCGGCACAATTTCTCGGCATTGCTTTGATCGATGTCGCCGGCGCTTTGCCCTTCTCCGCCATTGGTTTGTTCATCGGCACGGTGGCGTCCGGCAAGAGCGCGCCGGCATTCGTGAACCTCGCCTATCTGCCGATGATGTATCTCGGCGGACTGTTCTTCCCACTGCCACGGTCTGTTCAGCCAGTAGAATTCGCGTCTCCTGCTTTCTATCTGCAAAAGCTCGGACTCGCCGTGGCCCGCACGCCGAGCCTGGACCAATTAGCAATCGGACCGACTGGCCCGTCAAGTCACGGTTCTCCTATTTTGTCCGTGGCTGTACTGGTGGTGCTCACATTGCTTTTTACCGCGCTGGCAGTGCGTCGTCTGGCGCGGGTTGGATAGGACCTCAGTTTTCGGCATGGAGAATGGTATGGACAAGAAGCTTTGGAAGCGAATGATTGTGTGGCTGCGTCTGTTGAGTTTGTTCGGGATTGCGTTACTGACACAAGACCATTCAGCGGTGAGTCAGGAAAGCGAAAGGCTCTACCGCGAGCGCTGTGCCCGTTGCCACGAGACCGGAATTCCGCGCGCTCCCAATCGTGCGGCCATGTCGCATTTGTCCATGGAGAACTTCCAGCGCACCGTCACCGGCGGCAGCATGAAGACTCAAGCAGAAGGTTTGTCGGCCAAGGAAATCGAGGCCTTGGGACAGTTCCTAGCTGTCCAGCCCACCGGTCAACCTCCGGCGAAACCGGCAGCGGAAAATGTCTGCCCTTCCACGCAATGCCCTGTAAGGAACAGCTAGAAACTCGAAGGTGCAGCTCGCCGCAGCCGATGAGGTCTTGTTTGAAAGCTAGCTTAAGGAGGAAACCGGGGAGCTGGCTGCATAACTATCGATGGATCTCAGCGGAACCGAGAGCCCTGACCTCGCGGTGAAATCCTTCGAACATACGTCGCTCCCTTGAACGGCAATTTCCTCAGCGACGGTATTGATCTTTCTCAAGAACGCGATGGCCAAACCAACCCCAGTAGACGCGATGGTGCTGGATGAGTCCGTCTTCAATTTCCATCACCTCAACAAAATC
>QIAL01000618.1 GCA_003225535.1 Acidobacteriota bacterium
ATCCCTTCCTCGCGCATGCTCCCATGGAGCCAGAAAACTGTCTCGCCCACTACCATGACGG
The DNA here is from genome assembly GCA_003225535.1 of Acidobacteriota bacterium. GTDB lineage: Bacteria > Acidobacteriota > Terriglobia > Terriglobales > Acidobacteriaceae > Sulfotelmatobacter. The sequence continues at coordinate 62 of QIAL01000618.1, forward strand.
CAAGCTGGAGTTTTGGTCTCCTAGTCAGACGCCAGAAAATGGCCGTCTGCTTGTCTGCAAAGTGTTGAATATTCCCCACGACGACATCATCGTGCACTTGAAGCGCGCTGGCGGCGGATTCGGTCGTCGCCTCACCAACGATTACATGCTCGAAGCCGGCGCCATCGCCAAGCAAGTCGGCGTGCCCGTCAAGCTCCTGTGGACCCGCGAAGACGATTTTCACCACGATCACTATCGCCCCGCCGGTTTCCATTTCCTCAAGGGCGGTCTCGACTCCTCCGGCAAAGTCGTTGCGTGGCGCAATCATTTCGTCAGTTTCGGCGAAGGCGAAAAGTTCGCTCCTTCTGCCAGTATCGCCGGTAACCAATTTCCCGGCACATTTCTACCGGACTTTTTCTTCGGCGCCTCTCTCATGCCTCTTGGCGTACCCACTTACGCACTTCGGGCTCCCGGCAGCAACGCCTTCTCCTGGGTCTTTCAATCCTTCACCGACGAACTCGCTCACGCCGCGGGAACAGATCCTGTCCAGTTCCGGCTGGATCTTCTCAATGCTCCGCGCGTGTCCAGCGCTTCACCTTCTTCCAATCCCGGCGATGCCGATGTCGACGCCTCTCGCATGCAAGGCGTCCTCAAACTCGTCGCCGAAAAATCCGGCTGGGGCGCGCGCAAGCTTCCGAAGGACACTGCCATGGGCGTCGCCTTCCAGTTCGCGCATCGCGGTTATTTTGCTGAGGTTGTCGAGCTTCGCGTCGACGCCAATAAAAAAATCAAGGTCAGCAAAATTTGGGTCGCCGGCGACGTCGGCAGCCAAATCATTAATCCCATCAACGCCGAAAATCAGGTTCGTGGCGCCGTCATCGAGGGGCTAAGCTCCGTCATGTCCTACGAAATCACCATTGATGGCGGCCGTGCGGTCCAGAGCAATTTCCACGAATATCCCCCGGTCCGCATGAACCAGGTGCCCGCGGAAATCGAAGTCCATTTCCTCAAAACCGACAATTCACCTACTGGCCTCGGCGAACCCGCTCTCCCCCCGGTTCTCCCGGCACTGTGCAACGCCATCTTCGCCGCCACTGGCGAGCGCATCCGCTCCCTGCCGCTCTCCAAACACGGTTACTCCTGGGCCTAACACGTATCTTGTGAATTTGTAGAGTCCGGGCTTTAGCCCGGCTTTTCCGCTTTGCAGCAGAGAATTTTGCCTCGCCACACTCACTGCTTCTCTTTCAATTTCTTCAACATCTCCATGGCATTCTGGTTTTTCGGATCCAGCCGCAGCGACTTTTCATAATTCTGAACGGCCAGCTCCTTTTGCCCGGCTTTCATGTACGCTTCGCCCAGACTGTCGTAAACATTGCCCGATTGCGGGTATTCCTCCACGTTGCGTTGGAAAACGACAATCGCGTCCTGCACCTGGCCTGAGAACAGCAACGTATAACCCAAGGCGTTCAGCGTGCGTTCTTCGACCTTGTACTCCGCCGCCGCCGATTTTTTGAGTTCTCCGTACCTCTGCAGCGCAGCTGGAGTTCCCTTTGCTTTTGCGATCAGCACCAGCATAGGGAATGCGCCTTGCCCAGCTGATTTGTAATTCCAGGCATACTCTTTCGCGACACTCTTCAACAGGATGTCGCCAACGGCGATCCCATTGTCCGAGTTCGCCATGATCGCCACACCTTTTCCCGATTCCGCATTCATCGTGAGGATCGCCTGAAAGCCCTCGTCGGCGCCGTTGTGTCCAAACTGCCCGGCATTGTTCTTATCCATGAACAATCCGAGCCCCGCCTCTTCCAACACTGGCGTCAGCATTTCATCGGTCATCTTCTCGGAGAGCACGCGGTTCGATTTGCCACGTTTTGACAGCGCAATTTCAATCGCGAACTTGCTCAGGTCCGTGGGCGTAGTCCACAAACCCGCCGCTGCCATTTCCGGATAGATGTGCCATCTACCACGCACGACTTTTCCGTCCGCATAAGTTCCGCTGGCTGTCATCGCCGCTCGTGCTGGAGGCAGCGGCTGCTCATAGCTGCTGTCCGCCATGCCCAGTTTGTCGAGCACCAGTTCGCGCATCAGCGCGGGAAAAGGCTTGCCGGTGACGTCCACCATGAGCTGCTGCTCGATCGTAACGCCCCCGCCCGAGTAGACTTCCTTTGTTCCCGGCAGAATATCCACGCGGATCGGTGCCGTGTTTGCCGGTTTCTCTCCATTGAAAATCTGTACTGGCGTGGGCAACGTATCGTTTACATCGTATCCTGGAAAACCATGGACGGTAAGTCCGGCCGTGTGCGACATCAATCGCCGTAGCGTCACCCTTTCATTTTTCGTAAACTCGTTTTCCGGCACTTTCCACGTCTTGAGCTTTTCATTCACGTTCTCATCGAGTGCCAGCTTGCCGTGTTCGACGAGGTAAAGCGCTCCCGTCGCCGCCACCGGTTTGCTGATCGACCCTGCTTGGAACAATGTTTTCGGACTAACCGGAGTGCTGGATCCGTTTTCAATCACTCCATATTCCTTGGCCCAAGCGATCTTGTAATTCTCGATCACCGCGATGCTCAGCCCAGGTACGTTGTAAA
>QIAL01000629.1 GCA_003225535.1 Acidobacteriota bacterium
GAAAGTGGCAGGCATCAGCCAGAAGGTGGAGGTGGGGGCTCAAGCGCAAACCATCCAGACGGAGGACGCGGAGACGGGGCAAGTGGTGAATCGCAGGTACATCAATGACCTGCCGCTGATCGACCGGAATGTGGTTGAGTTGACCTCGCTGGCGCCGGGTGTTACCGAAATGGATGACCAGTGCGACGTGACCTGCACGGGCACGAATTTTGTGTCCAACGGCAGCCGAGGATCGACTTCCGACATTCTGACCGATGGCGCCTCGGTAACGAATTCTGAACCGAACGGCGGCATCACGGCGGTGACATACCTTCCGTCGCCGGAGGCGGTCGAAGAATTCAAGGTGCAGCAGACGAATTTCAGCGCTGAGTATGGTTTTTCCGGTGCGTCAGTGGTCAACGTGATCACACGGTCGGGGTCGAACAAGTTTCATGGGAGCGGCTACGAATTCTTCCGCGACGATAGCCTCGACGCAAACGACTGGTTTTCCAATCATAATGGCAACCCCATCCCGCCGCTACGCCGGAACAATTATGGATTCACCTTCGGCGGTCCGATCATCAAGAACAAAACCTTCTTTTTCGTGGATTACGACGGCTTTCGCCAGACGGGATTGAGCACATCAAACGCGGCCGTTCCCACCGATGCGATGCGCACAGGCGATTTTGGCGAAGTGTGCGGAGCACAAGGAGGAACATTCGATGCAAACGGCTTGTGCTCCGTCGCCGCCGGGCAGATCTGGGACCCGTATTCCGGCGTTTTTGATGCCGGTGCCGGGGGCGTCGTGCGTAGCGCGTTTATTCCCCGCAACAATCTCGCAACCTATACCAGCCCGGGCCCGGTGTCAGGCGTACCGGGCAATCTGATGGATCCCGTGGCGCTGAAGATGATGGCTCTGTTTCCCGAGCCAAATGCTCCGAGCGGGGGTATCTACAATAACTGGTTCGGTTCGGGTTCTAACCGCAGCGCCAATGACCAGTTCGACGTCAAGATCGACCATCGCTTTACGCAGAACAATCTGATGAGCGCGAAGTTTGCGTATCAATACGCTCCTGCCTACAAGGGTCTGGACTGTTTCAAGAACTTCGCCGATCCATGCCAGGGCGGACCGGGTTGGACCAACGCGCATACGTTCGCCATTAACGATACGCATACGTTCAGCCCAAGCTTGCTGATGAATACGACGTTGGGGTTCACGCGCGGAGTCTGGCACATCGATGCATACAATCCCCATGGAGTAGATGATCCGCTCGGCAACCTCGGATTCCCTTCGTACTTGCAAAGCAACGGATTCAAGGGAGTCCCGGCGATCTTCATTGATCAGTATGCCAGCGCCGGATATGCCAACATCGGCACCGATCCTTATGGCAATTACCGACTGGGTCAAGACACGGGACAACTTTCGGTCATGCTGGACAAGGTGCGTGGGTCACACGAGCTGAAGTTTGGGTTTGACGGACGGATTCACCAGATCAACTACATCCAGACCAACTCCCCACTCGGCAAGTTCAGCTTCAACCAGGATGGCTCCGACGCGTGCCCCAGCGGTCAGGACGTCTGCGGCGGCGATCCCATGGCCAGCTTCATGATGGGCATGTTCACGCAGGGCTCTGCCGTCAACGAAGGCGGTTCGAATTACGAAATCCAGTTCCGCCCTGCTACCACAAACTATCAGTACGGCTTTTTTGTGCAAGACAACTGGAAGGTGACCCCGAAGATGACCTTGAATCTCGGCTTGCGTTACGACGTGACCAAGCCGCGCACGGATCGCTATAACCGACAGAACTGGTTTGATGCAAACGTGGCGAGCCCCTTGAATGGCGGAAGCGTAAATTACAACGATCCAGTTACTGGCAATCCATTAACTGTCGCGCTGAAGGGCGGCGAAGTGTTTGCCTCATCGGGCCAGCGCACCAACTATGTGACCGATTGGAGCGACTTTCAGCCACGCTTCGGACTCGCCTACCAGTTTGCGCCGAAGATGGTGGTGCGTGGAGGCTACGGGATTTATTACGGACAATCACGGTCGGGGGTGACCGGCGTCGCACCTTATGGGAGCCAGGGTTTCAACCAGACTACGAACGTAATCACCGCTAATCCAACCGACCACGCGAGTCCCTACGCGCACCTGAATAATCCTTTCCCCAATGGATTGATCCAGCCAGCGGGAAATACGCTTGGGCTGATGAACGACGTCGGTTTCGATGCCAACGGCCCGTTACGAACTCCTGGTGCGAATCAGACGCCCTATGAGCAAAGCTGGAGCCTTGGGTTCGAGC
>QIAL01000630.1:0-4177 GCA_003225535.1 Acidobacteriota bacterium
CGAAGAGGGCGCTCAGCACGAACGCGCCGCCGGCACTGATCGTCGCGTGTGCGCCGGGGTAGGAGGGATCGGCCGCGGTTTTGCCTGCCTGCGGGAGCCAATTTGAATCCGCCGCCGTCTGGGGGTTAGCGTCCGTGGCCGCGGCCCGGATCGCGGTCACCGGCCGCCACAAGTTGTACGTGTACTTGGCATCGTAAAATGCGATCACTTCATCCGCGAAAGTCAGATTCAGCAACGCGAATACACGGGCGCTCTGCGCGCTCGTCAGGTGATGCGCGAGAACGGCCGTCTGAGCGATTTCGTTCCAGTAATTCTGAATCGCTCCGTTCCAGAACCGGCCGATGAGCGCCTGGTCCGCACTAGCCGCGGTGCTGTTCGCCATGCCCAGCGACTTCACTTCATTGAAGGCGGCGGTGTATTCGGCGCTGGTCAGGCCCGGTGGCGGCCGAGGGCGGAATTGCCTCGCGCTCTCGAGAGCGAAAGGGGTTACCCGGGACCAATGCGTGAACACGGGTTGCTTGGGGAAATTAGGGGGTGTGGACTGGTAGTCGCCGGGGGCGTCGCCAAAGATATAGGGAATCGGTGTCGCGGCTGATCCATCGTCGCTGCGTAGAGCGAGGGTGGCCAGCGCAACCCCCGTGCCAACGTCAATTCCGGCGGTTTTGTCGGCGCCGTCGGGGATTTGTGCCAACGATTGCTCGAACTGTTGATCGAGCTCGGTTTGAAACGCGGGATACAGTGTGACGAGCGTCTCGTGTGCCGCTGCTGCGACCGCCGCCTCTTGCGAGGCGCGCGGCGAAACGCGTTCAATGCGGACGAGGTGAGACTCGTGGGTCGCGTCGATTGAGTTCACCGCGTCATAAATCGCAGCGTGCATGATCGCGAAGCTGCGTGTCGGGTGTACGGTTGCCGGTTGCGCGCCCGCTGTGCGGACGATCGTCAGAAGTGTCTTGTTCCACTGTACTACCTCGTCGACCGCACCGTGTGCGAGCGGGGTGGCGCACAGTAGTGCGAGCGAGGTCCAGAATCGCAGCATGAGTTTCTCCCTCCGTTTAAATTGCGTGAAAGCCGCTCGAGCGTGATGTACGCCGCAGTCTTTTCGCACGCATGAGGACCTGGACAGGGAGGGATTTATTCCCTCGAGCGTCGCAGCGGGTGTTCCCGACGTTCCTGAATAGGGGGCGCGCGGCCCAGGACGGTCCGCATGCGGAGAAAATATTGGACGCTGCTAAGTCAGTTTAGCCAGCGCAATCGAGACGGCAATCAGCGTGCTTGCACTTCCACTCGAGCATCGTTGAAGCAGGCGCCATCGGCAAGATCGGCCTTGTGTGTGGGAGCCAACGCAGACACGGTCTGCCCGTTCGGACTGGTCCGCAGCCACGCGCCTTTTTCGGAGCAGACCACACCTGGCCGTACCACAGTCGTGATCTGCAGCGGCAGAAACACCTCACCTAGATCGTTCCACACTCTCACCCACGTTCCGTCGGTCAACCCGCGCCTTGCGGCGTCGTCCGGATTCATCTCGAGCACCGGCGTGTCATCGCTTAGCGCGAGGCCCCCGAAGGTGGAGGTGATGCGTTTATCGGAGGCGGGCGTGATCAGTGTCAGCGGATAGTGTGACACGAGGGGTCGGTAGCCAGGCAGGAGGGCACCGTAGCGATCGCCGAGATCCGCCGACAGCAGTTCAATTTTTCCGCTGCGGGTTCGCGGTGCGACATTACCGAACAGGACGGGCTCGGCGCCGCCGTACTCCATTTTGATCGACTGATCGACCGGGATTTGGCTCGACTTGAGACCCTGCATGCGGGGATCGTCCGAGTTAAGGGCCGCGTCCATCAGTTCGGTGTCGCTCGCCCTGAATGCAGGGTCCATCAGACCGAACCTGGCGGCAAGCCGTCGGAAGATCTCAGTGTTGGGCAGGCTCTCGCCGACCGGCGGGATGACAGCTTCAGCCCGCTGCAGATACTGCTGTCCGTATGCGCAGTAGAGATCGTCGTGCTCGAAATGGGTACAAGCCGGGAGCACCACGTCCGCATACGCCATGCTGTCGGTCATCGCGACTTCGATGCCGGCCACAAATACGTCCTCCCGCGCCAGCGCGCGCTTCATCCGATTCTGGTCTGGATGGACGATCAGCGGGTTGTGGTTGTAGATGAACAGGGCTTTGATTGGCGGATTCAGATGCTCATCGAGCAGCAGCCGACCGACGTCGAGAATGTTGATCGTCCTCGTCTTCGGCGGCACGAAATCGGCGCGCGTCAATCGATCAAGGGTCTTCGGGAAGGCATGACCTGCGCCACCCACAAGTCCACCGCCCGCCACGCCGAACTTGCCTGCCAGTGCGGGTAGAGCGGCGATGGCGCGCAGCCCCGAGCCGCCGTTCTGATTGCGCTCGAGTCCGTTCCCCCAGGCGATCACCGCGGGTGAGGCCTCCTGGTACCAGCGCGCCAGGGTACGGATGTCGTTGAGCTCAACCCCGCATATCTGCGCCGCGCGTTCGGGTGGGTAACCGCGTGCCGCTTCCATGAAGGCGTCGAACCCGAGCACGTGCTCATCAATGAAGGCACGATCGAGGCCGCCCAGTCTCTCCAGCTCCACCGCAATCGCCCACGCCAGCACCACGTCCGTTCCGGGCCGGACCGGCAGATGCAGTTGCGCCTGTTCGGCGACCTTGACGCGCCGGGGATCGATAACCACCAGCCTGGCACCCTTGCGCTTGGCGGCGTTGATCTGCCGCATCAGGTGCAGGTTGCAGACCGTGGCGTTATTCCCCCACACGATGATGAGTTTGGCGAGACTCACCTGCTGCAGCGGGGTGCCCGGGGTTGCGCCGAAGGTACCCGCGTAGGCGGCGCTGCGAATGCCGCCGCACAACGGGTTGCGACTGAGCAATGAGGCGCCCAGACCGTGAAAAAAGCGCAGCGACATGGAATCGCCAGCCAGCATCCCATGCGGTCCGGCGTAATTGAGCGGCAGCACGGCCTGGGGGCCGTAGCGCTCGACTACGCTTCCGACGCGATCATGAATGATGTCCAGCGCTTGATCCCAGGAGGTGCGCTCGAAGTTACCTTTCCCTTTCGGGCCGATGCGCTTGAGGGGATATCGCAAGCGATTGGGGCCATGCACAAACTCGGGATAACCGTTGGCCACCTTGGCGCAGATGGCGCCGTGGGTAATGGGATTGACCTTCGATCCGCGCACGGCGAGCACCTGATCACCGGACACGGTCACGGCGAGACTGCAGGTATCCGGGCAGTCGAGCGGACAGACGCTGGCCTTTTGCACGATCATGCGGCGATTTTAATCGTTACGCAGGCCGCGAATGCGGCGAATCCTGCAGAAGGGTCCCCGGAGACGGTCGAGAACGAGCAGCGCAAGTGATTGATTACTAAGCCCGCAAAAGATCCCTGAACCAGACTGGAAATCCGCGTGTCGGGGGCTCGATTCCACCCCTGGCCACCATGGCCTGCGGTTGCGAGCTCCCCGCGGCGCCCGGTTTGCGCAATCAGACGCCGTAGTACATTCTGAGACTTCAAAACAGCCACCTCGAAGCACTCCGTGACCGACGAATCTGGGCCTAAAGGCGACCCGGTTCCCGCCTCGGACGGGCATCGAGCCGTCTTCCTCAGCTACGCCTCGGAGGACGCGGAAGCGGCGGCGCGCATCTGCGCCAGCCTGCGCAATGCAGGTATTGAAGTGTGGTTCGACCAGAACGAACTGCGTGGCGGGGCTGCCTGGGACTCCGCGATCAAGAAACAGATCAAGACCTGCGCCTTGTTCATCCCGATCATTTCCGCAAATTCGCGCGCTCGCGTGGAGGGATATTTCCGGTTCGAATGGAAACTCGCGGTTGATCGCTCCCACCTCATGGCTGCCGAGAAGGCGTTTCTGCTGCCGGTCGTCATTGACGGCACCGATGAGGTCGACGCTCGGGTGCCCGACAAGTTCCACGAAGTACAGTGGACGTGGCTGAGTGGCGGGCAGACCTCCGCCGCGTTCGTCGAGCAAGTGTCGCGCCTGCTGGCGCTCGGTGAGTACGTGCCGCTGGCAGGCGCAGCGCCGGCAGTAACGAGCCGGCCGATGACGCCGGCAGTTCCATCACCCGTGCTTCAGCAGAACCCCTGCTCGGAGCAGTCGATCGCAGTGCTGCCGTTCCTGGACATGAGCCAGAACAAGG
>QIAL01000630.1:4187-4773 GCA_003225535.1 Acidobacteriota bacterium
CTTCTACTTCAAGAGCAAACAGGCGACGATTTCCGATATTGCGCGGGCGCTGAATGTCGCCCACGTGCTCGAAGGCAGCGTACGCAAGGCCGGCGACACGATACGCATCGCGGTTCAGCTGATCCGGGCCGACACCGGCTATCACCTGTGGTCGCAGACCTACGATCGCACGCTCGATGATATTTTCAAGGTGCAGGACGAGATTGCCGGCGCGGTCGTGCGCTCTCTGTGCGATGCCCTGCTGAGCGCCACGCTGCCGACGCGGAGCGCCTCGCTGAATTCCGAAGCCTATCAACTCTACCTGCGCGGGCATTTTCATTGGAATCGCCGCTCGCCGGAAGAGTTCAGAAAGGCCATCGCCTTCTTTCAGCGGGCCATTGCCGTTGAACCTGATTACGCCCTGGCGTTCACGGGACTCGCCAATTGCTACAGTCTGCTGCCCATCTACGACCGCCTGTCGCGAGCGACGGAGACGATGCCGCAAGCCCGCACCGCGATACTCAAGGCGCTGGCGATTGAGGATGGCCTGGCGGAAGCCCACGCCTCGTTGGGGTTGATACTTGCGCTCTTCGATTTCGAGTGGGTG
>QIAL01000347.1 GCA_003225535.1 Acidobacteriota bacterium
CTTTGCTTGACGGGAGCCCTAGTAATTCACGCACCAGAACTTCCCCGAGCGGCATCGGACCTTTCTTGAATGACGACCGTGCAAGAGCGATGATGTTTCGTCTGCCGCGCGGCAAGAGTTTCTGCCAGGGCAAACTGGCCGGGGGACGGGGTCACTTGCTTCCCGCGACCTGCCCAACACCCCTCATCATGGAGCGCTGGCTTTCTGCCGGCTTGTGTGGGCGCTTACGCGCCGACGCTTTTGCTGGCGCAACATATTTCACACATTCGGCGTACTTGTCGTTGTCGAATTCCCGGTTCGCAGGCCACCATACGGAATAACTTTAGGACAACCGACCCTGGGATAAGGTTCGAAATAACGAATCGGTGGCATAGAAACACGCTCGAAATAACGAATCGGTGCAATGGAAACACGGACCGCAAGAACGGCGGCGAGAGCGAGCAGATCCATCATGGGCGGGGCCCCCTTTTTTTGCGATCTCAGTCACACGCAAGGTGGCGGTGTTGCAACCGGGAGAATACACGGCATCCGCTGACAGAATGCTGCGGTAAGGGAGATGAGCCGCCAATCAGGCATTTACCCTACATGAGCTGCGTTGAGAACTGTAGATTTCCTTCCGTCGCGACACAATACGCGAATCGCGAGATGGCATAGCTGCAATTCCCGCGCCTCAGAACTGGGTGAGTGCAATCGCCGTTTTCAACAGTTGATTTCACCAGTTGAGCATCTTAAGCGTTCAGGCTGGTCTCTTGGCAAGCGTTCAGGCTGGTCTCTTGGCCAAACCACGGCACCCTTTTACAGGGGCGTACCCTGCGCGAGCACCCTCAATTCTTCTTCAGGAACGGTGAACTCCGTGAAGCCACAATCCAAACAGACCAGAGGCTTTGGAAACAGCCACACGAGCGGTTTCTCAAGACCCTTCAGTCCGGGGAAGTGGATCGCAATTTCTGCTCCGAAATTGCGCTGGTGCTGTGATTGACACGACTTGCAGGACACCGTGGTAACTCTCCTAATTTTGAACACTTGCCTTTCGATGGTGGCTGGAACCAGCCGTCGATCAAGGCGTGCGGGGAACTGCTTAAATCAGTGAGACCTACGTACCATAGCCTAAGTTCTACGTCCGATTCCGCCTCCGCCATACTTCCGCCACACAATTCGGCAGATGGATTGCAGCGCCCGCTTTGTCATGCGGCATCTGTTGAAGTTGCAGAAGACCACGATCCGGCTGACTGAAGCCGACCGCAAGATTTTGCAACGACTTAACGAGCTTACCGGGCTCAAACAGTCGCAGGTCATCCGAGCCGCGCTGCGCGCTTTGCTTCGGCGTGTCGAACGACCCACTGAGAAGTGACGGAATGCGGACACTCTTTTTCCCACAATGCTCATGGGTTCGTCATCGGAGATGCAGTTGGAATTCGCCTTCGCAATCACAAAAGATCTCCTACCATGTCCGTCACGACATGCTAGTCGCGCCTCTGTCTGCGCATCCATTTGGATAAGCGAAGCTGTAACTGACGAAAAATCCCCATTACACTCAAACCCTGCCATCGAAAACCGGGGACGAGTGGGCTGGCCAGTCTCTTCCTAAAATTCTGCCGTAGAGGGTGCCCTGCCCTTCTCGCGTTTTGTGCGACAGGGCGGGGATTTTGATTTCCTTATCTTGTTCCCGCTTCGGAAAACAAACTTGGAAACCTGAGGACGTTCACCAGTTCCTGAAGCGAACGTGAGAGAAATCACAGCCCCATGTGACACCTGCCCTTGCGCGCAGAATCCTTAGAGCAGATCATCGCCAAAGCGAAAGCCGTGTAAGCAGGCATCGGTCAATGGGTTCTAAGTCCCTCCGGCTCAAGATTTTGCCCCTAAACGCTTGAGCTCCATACGATCATTTCAAGATTTTCAGCTAAATCAATGATTCCACTAGACCGGAGGGGGAGGGGTACCCCGAAAATCCATCTGCTTCCCAAAATGAAACGCAAGTTGTGGCCCGATAAGTAGACGGAGAGCGTCAGCCAAAGACCGACAACCCGGAGCCCAACGACGCAACGAGATCCTGAGTCAGACAAACACCAGCAAAGTGGACGCTAAGCCCGCGCGGCGGCATGATCGGCCATGCGGCGCTTGCTGTAGCGCAGCGCTACATTCATGAAGACGTTGCCCATGGAGGTCTCGAACAAGATCATCAGGGCCTCTGTGTCTTCGCTGGTCTTGTCGCCCTGCTCGGCAGTAAGCAGTAGCGGCGGATGAACGCGGAAATGGAAGCCCTGGTCGTTAAGCGCCGAGATGGCGTTGCCCACGACCTGGTTCGCCAATTCGAAAATGGTTTCCTTGATGAGCGCGTCGGATTCGGGGAGGTCCGCGCCAGCGTAATGGCTGGCCACGCGCACGGCGGTCTGCGGCTCGAGATCGAGGATAATGCGGCCCTCGATGTCGCCCGTCAAAGCAATCATGCCCGCCACGCCTTTGCGGCGATAGGCTTCCTCTTCCATGGTAAGGTTGCCTACCTTGGTCGATCCCTGCAGGCCTTGCGACAACACGGCGTCAGCCGCGTTGATGAAAGGCTGGATCAGTTCCATCTTCATTGAATTAGGCTCCCGCTCCTGCGGCATTCGACACTGCGCCGTCTTCACCGAGCACGTACTTGATCACTTCATAGAGCACTTCCGGCTTCACCGGTTTCTGCACGAAATGGCGAGCACCCCGTTGCAGCGCGGCGACAATGTTCTCCTGATATCCGACGGAGGAGACCATTACGATGCGCGCTTCCGGATGCTGCTGGACGATCCGTTCGGCGGCTTCGATCCCCTCCATCTGCGGCATGGTAATGTCCATGAGCACGATGTCAGGATGTGTGCGGTCGAACTCGCTGATAGCGGTCAAGCCGTCACCGGCTTCAGCCGCCACCTGTCCGCCGAACGTTTCGATCATGCGGGCCAAGTTCTTACGTGCAAATACGGAATCGTCCACGATTAAATAGCGGACCGGCTGCCCGTCTTTGCTGCGTTTCACTGGTGCGAACTGCTCCATAACAGACCTCCCCTTTCTACTGCATATCATGAGCCGTAAGCCGTAACCAGATAACGCTGGTCATCGGCTTTTCGTGCCCGATCTCAGCTACCGGCGCGCACAGCGCGTCCTGCAGGACCGCCTTCGCCGCGTCCACAGAGGGCTTGCAGCGTCGATCCCATGGTGTCGAGCCCGACTACACGAATGGCGTAGCCACGCTCGATTGCCGCCTTCGGCATGCCATATACCACGCAGGATTCCTCGCTCTGCGCAATGGTCATGCCGCCTTCTTTCTTAATGGCGCCTAATCCTTCCGCGCCGTCATCGCCCATCCCGGTCATCAACACGCCGACCGCATTGCCGCGGAATTCTTCCGCGACGCTCCTGAGAAGGACGTCGACACTGGGTCGATGTCCGTTGACGCGCGGCTCATCGCTGAGCACCGCAATGTCGCCCAGCGGCAGCCGCTTGACCTTCATGTGGCGGCTTCCGGGGCAGATCAGCACCCGGCCGGGGAGAAGCATGTCGCCGGACTGCGCCTCTTTCACACGCAGAGGGCAGACTTCGTCCAATCGGCGCGCAAACATTTCGGTAAAACCGTCAGGCATGTGCTGCACCACAGTGATGGCCCCGGGGAAGTCTCCGGGCAGCGACGACAGCACGAACTCCAGAGCTTGCGGGCCTCCAGTCGAAACGCCGATCGCAACAATCTTGTTCGGGGATCCCACCGGAGCAGGGGGCTTTTCCGGCTTCGAAGGCAAGCCCGCTATCATGCGCGGCTTCAGCTTGCACTCTGCGGCCGCCTTGACCTTGGCGATCAATTCCCGCGCGGTCTCCGCCATGTGCGCGGACGCGTCCTTCGGCTTGGTGACGAAGTCGAACGCTCCCAGCCCCAGAGCTTTCATCGTGACGCTTGCGCCTTCGGTGCTGTGCGAGCTGAACACGATGACGGGAACCGGATTGTGCCGCATGATCTCTTTCAGCGTGTCGATGCCGTTCATGCCCGGCATTTCCAGATCGAGCGTAACCACGTTGGGTTTGAGTTCCTCGATCTTCTTCAGACAGAACGACCCGTCCATCGCGGTTCCCACGACGTTGATCGCTTCGTCGACGGCGAGCATCTGCGGGATCAGCTTGCGCATGAGCGCCGAATCGTCGACCACCAGCACCCGTACCTGCTTCATACCTGGCCTCCAACTTCCGGGGTGAGCGCCAGACGCATGCGATCGGTGTGCGTCAACAACAGGCCGGAATTCGCCTGTCCCATCTCCTGTGGCCGCAAACGGGCCACGTGTTCCACCACCGCGGGCAGGTTGAGGATCAGCACGACCCGGCCGTCTCCCAGGATCGAAGCGCCGGAGACCAGATCGGTCGAGAAGGTCTGCTCGTCCAGAGCTTTGATGACCAGTTCTTCTTCGCCTTCGAGCGCGTCCACAATCAGGCCATATTTTTTTTCGCTGACGGTGATGATGAGCACAAAAAGCTTGGTTTTGCGGTCTCCCTCCGGCGCCGGGCGTCCGAGGCGGAGCAAGGGCAGCACCTGGTTGCGTAGTTGCAGTACTTCGTAGTTGTCGACCTGATGCACTTCCCCTTCGAAGGTGCGAGCGATTTCCAGCACCGCGTTCAGCGGGATTGCGTAAAGCCTCTGCTCGACCCAGAACAGCAGCGCCTTGATGATGGCGAGAGTCAAAGGCAGCTTCAAGCGGAACGTTGTCCCCTGTCCGAGGCGGGTGTCGACGCTGATCGAGGCCTTCAGCCGATGCAGGACGCTCTGGACCACATCCATGCCGACGCCACGTCCCGAGACCTCGGTGACCTGCTCGGCGGTCGAGAAGCCGGGGCGGAAGATAAAGTTCAGAGCCTCCAGTTCGCTCATTTTGGAGGCTTCTTCCGGTGTCGTGAGGCCGAGTTCGAACGCCTTGGTCCGGATTTTTGCGACGTCGATGCCGCGCCCATCGTCGGTGACTTCGACGATGACCTGGTTGCCTTGGTGATAGGCGTTGAGACGTACGATGCCTTGACTTGGCTTGCCGAGCTTCCGCCGTTCCTCGGGAGACTCGATGCCGTGACTGATCGCATTGCGGACCAGATGTGTGAGAGGCTCGGCGATTGCGTCGAGGATCCCTTTGTCGAGGTCGGTGTCCTGTCCGCTGACCGCCAGTTCCACCTCGCGCCCACACTGGCGTGCGACGTCGCGCACCATGCGCGGGAAGCGACGGAAGAGTTGATCGACGGGCACCATGCGAATCTTCATGACCGAACGTTGCAGGTCGTTGAGGACGCGAGCCTGGAAGGCCATGGCGTCGGCAAATTTTCCGCGCAGGGCCTCTTTGGGGAAGCGCTTGGTGAATTCGTTCAATGCCTGCTGCAGCATCGACTTACCGATAATCAGCTCGCCCACCAGGTTGAGAACGTTATCGATCCGTCCGGCCTCGACGCGCAGCAGATTTTCCTGCGGCACGGGGATGGAACCGGCAGGCAGCATCGCCGCAGTGGACGGCTCAGGCAGCGTCATTTCGGTTGCAGCGTCGGCATCGTGCGCGCCGGCCTCGCTCGAAGCTTCCGGCTCAACAGGTTGCGGTGCCGCATTGGCATGCAGCAATACCTCGACACTCACCTCTTCGACGATGGTCGGAATCTTGCACTTGGCCGCAATTTGCTCCGGGGTTTGTACCGTGGCGACTACGAATTCGATGAACTTCGCTGCTGCCGGAGACTTGGCATCGGGACGAACGGCAATCACGGGGCCCATGGTGCCGATCGCGTTGTGAACCAGCTGTCGTCCCGCGATGGGCATGGCACAGTGCGCATCAATTTTGGTGACCACGTGCAGAACATCTTGTCCGGAGGCTTGCGCCTTGGACATGGCCAGTCTTTCGTACTCGGTCCACTGGGCGTCTGCTTTGCTCGCCAACTTGCTCACAGAAGCTTTTCCCGTCGACTCTTTACTTTTTGACGTCTTGCCGGCTGTTTTTTTGCCCCGTGTTTTGCCATTTTTCGGCGCGGAAGTCAGTTCTTGAATCTTCTTACTTAAGGCCTTGGTGGCAGGCAGCTTCGTGCCATTGCGATAGGCCGCAATCATCTCGCTGAAAATGTCGGCTGTAGCGAAGGCGATTTCAGCGACGGCTGCATGCGAAGCTGCACTTTCCAGCGAAAGCGCGTCTTCGAACTGATGCGCGAGTTCGCTCAATTCGCGGAGGCCGCAGGCTGCTGAATCTCCTTTCAAAGTGTGCACCGTCCGCCGAATCGAGCGCACGATCTCCTCGTCGGCGGGATTCTTCTCCAGCTTCAGCGCTTCTTCGTTGAGAGCCTGGACGAGCTCCTGCGAGGTCTCATAGAAGAGTTCCCGCAGTTCCACGCCGCGCTCATCGGGGGAATTGCTCATGCTTACTCTTTCACCTCAAGCCGCTGATAGGCTGTCCCGCTATCCTTGTGCACCATCTGAAACTTCTGGGTAAGACCCAGCAGGCTTTCGGCATGGCCGACAAAGAGATAGCCGTTCGGATTCAAGCAGCGGTAAAACTTTTCAATCAGCCGCTTCTGCTCGGCTTCATCGAAGTACATCATCACGTTGCGGCAGAAGATCACATCGTTGCGCTGTGGCAGGTACTCGGTTTTCAGGTTGTGAAAGTCGAAGTGCACCATCTCCTTCAGCGCCTTCTTGATGGCGTAGCGATCGGAAACCTTATCGAAATAGCGCAGTCGGTAGCCGTAGTCGACCATCGACATCTGATGCTCGCTATAGGCACCCTCCTGCCCGTGCCGCAAAACCGAGTAGCTGATATCGCTGGCCAGGATCTCGACGCGCCACGGTGGAGGCACCAGCGGCTTCGGCAAGGGCATGTCGATGGGCAGCGGATTGCGCAGGTAGTAGTACGCCAGCGCGTCGGTGACCAGCATCGCCAGGGTGTACGCTTCCTGTCCGGTGGAGCAGCCCGCACTCCAAATCCGGATCGAGTACTCCCGGCGCGCACTTTTGTGCTTCAGGAGTTCTTCCAGGACGGTCTTCTGGAAAAGATCGAGTTGCGCCTTGTGACGGAAAAAGCTGGTTTCGTTGACGGTGAGGTTCTCCAGCAGCTTGGCAAGTTCTTCCTTGCCTTGCTGGCTGATCAGCAGGCGATAGTAGGCGTAGAAAGAGTCGACTCGACACTCCTTCAGCCGGCGCAAGAGCCGGTCCTGAAGGAAATGGGTGCGGCGTTCGTCGAAGGCCATGCCGCACTCCTGGTAAATGAGTGCCTGCAACAGCTTGAGTTCCGCATCGGTGAGTATGGGAGCGGGTGCCGCTCCGGATGTGCTCATGCCTGTTCTCGCCTTGCCTGCCGCTGAATTGTAATAACGCCCGCCATTACCGCGCCCCGGCCTTGGCTGCTGTTTTCTTATCCTCTGACTCGCCCTTGCTCACGAGGCTCGCAGGGGCCAGCAGCTTGCTCATATCGAGCAGTACGATCAACCGCCCTGAGACCTTCCCCAGACCGGTAACACAATTGAGCCCGCCCTCCTGAAAAACGGCAGGCGGAGCTTCCACGGCGTCGGCTGGAATCTTCAATACTTCGGACGCCGAATCTACAATGAGCCCCGCCAGCCTTCCGGCGTGCTCGACCACCAGGATGCGATTGGTCCTCTTAGCGGCGGCCTGCTTTTCTCCAAAACGTTTGCGCAGGTCCATGACGGAAACGATCTTGCCTCGCAGGTTGATGACGCCTTCGAGATAGTCGGGGGCGTCAGGCACAGCGGTGATCTCCGGCACCCGTACGATCTCGTGCAGGGAAGTGATGGGGACGCCATAGGTCTCGCGGCCCACCTGGAAACCCACGATATGGAGTTCGCGGCTCATGGTCTTGGGCTCCTGAGGTTAGAACTGTGCTCCGGCGGCAGCGGCCCGCTTGGCGTTGCGGCCCGCGGTATCCGCAGACCTCTCCCGCGCAGCTTCCGCCAACGCGAACCGGTCCATGAAGTCAAGCAGGCTGCGCGACATCTTTGACATCTGCTCGGATGAAGCGGCCAGTTCGGTGGAACTCGAGGTCGACTGCTGCACCAGTTCCCGCATGCGTTCCATGGCCTTGACCACCGCTTGAGCCCCGGACGCCTGCTCTTCGACGGCTGAGTTGATTTCGTGCGTGATCTCGTTCAGCCGCGTGGTTGCCCGTGCAATCTGCGATGAACCGTGCGACTGCTCGTTGGTGGCCGCGCCGATTTCCTGCGCAAACTTGTAGACTTCGGTGACCACGTTCGAGATCTTCTTTAAGGCGGAATTCAATTCGGAACCCAGATCCAGTCCTTCGTTCACAATGGCGGTGGATTGATCCATGTTCTCGACCGCCTTGCGGGCTTCTTTCTGAATGCTCTGAATGAGTTCCGAGATTTCCTTCGTGGATTGCGCGGACTTCTCCGCCAGCTTGCGGACCTCGTCGGCGACCACAGCGAATCCCAAGCCATGCTCTCCAGCACGTGCGGCTTCAATGGCGGCGTTCAGCGCGAGCAGGTTGGTCTGCTCGGCCAGATCGTCGATGACCTCGATGATCTTGCCGATGTCGTCAGCGCGCTGTCCGAGGGCTCCAATGATCTCGCCCGAGGAGTTAATGGTCGTGTTGATACGGTTCAGGCCATCGGTCGCCTTCTCCATGGTGCCGATGCCGCTGTGGACTTCTTCGCGCGAGCGGTTGGAGATGTCGAGCAGCACCTTGGCGGTATCGGCTACGCGCTGGATCGAGGCGACCATCTGGTCGATCGAAGCCGAAGTTTCGCTGACGCTAGAAGCCTGCACCTGCGTGCTCTTCACCATGTTCTGCACGTTGACGCTCATCTCGTGCATCGTGCTGGTGACTTCATCGATGGCAGACGAGGCTTGCAGCCCAATCTTGGCCGAATCGTCGGAAGCTCCAGCAACCTGGTTCGAGGCGCTGGCGACTTGCGACGAGGCGTCGCGGACGCTCCGCACCAGCCCGGCCAGTCCTTCGACCATCTTGGCGAAGGCGTTGCCCAGGGTATCGTGCGAAGAACGCGGCTTCACTTCGAGCGTCAGATCGCCCCCGGCGATGGCTTCGGAAACTCCCGCCATCTCCTTCAGGTAGGTGACCATCTTGTGGAAGGTGCGGGCCAGTTCGCCGATCTCGTCGTCACGGCCGAGGTCGATGTTGTGCTCGAGATCGCCGGTGTTGCCGATGGCGCGGGCTACGTTCATCAGGGTAGTAAGCGGTACGGTAATCGACTTCGCGGTGCGGTAAGCGATGATGACGCCGGCGATCACCGCGACCAGCGTGCTGATCAAGGAAATTGCGATCGTCCAGTTAGCGGCACTCTCGTCGGACTTGCGGCTCTCGCCGTCGGCGATGTCAAGAGAATCCGTAGAGTTCTTCACCCAGGAGGACGCATCTTTCTGCAGGTAATAGATCTGGAGTTCAGCGACCGTGGCATTGCCGGAGTCGACGTCTTTGCGCTTCTCGATCAGCGGCTGGGCGAATTCCTTGCCCCAGGATTGCTCGAGTTGCTGCACCTTCGCAAGTGAGGTCTTGACCTGGTCCGAGTTTGCCTTGTTCGTGCCCTGTTCTAGCTTCTCGTTCAAGGTGCGCAATCCCTCATTCATGCGGTCAACTTCGCGCGTGTCGCCGCTCAGCAAGTAGTTGCTCAGGTAGAGGCGATTTTGCATCATCTGGAAGCGGACGGCGTTGGTGGTATCCGCCAGTTCTTTGGCCGCGTGTTCACGTCGCACCGCAGACCAGTTCACCAGGAACAGCACAACCACCATGGTGAGGATGATGCCGAAGTTCACGTATAACTTCTTGCCGATAGTCATGCCTGTCTCCTCCGCGGTAATCCGAGTTACCGCGGCTCGAACTTGAACTCAATGACGCCCGTACTCTCTGACGGCGCAGGCTCAAAGCGCCACTTCTTTGCCGCGTCGAGGGCAGAATTTGGGGGCGACCGTTACCTCGATCTTTACCGTTCCCGCGATATTCATCTTGCGTGCTAATTCCGGGTAAAAAGGCTGTACCTTAGTCTTCGCTCGACGATTGATTTCGTCACTCTGCGTTGTCTGGGCTCCTGCGTAGGACAGACTGAAAGCCGCCACAATTGTTACAACTGCCAAAACTGCGGCCGCGATTCGCTGAGACACAAATCCTCCTCCGATTCCAATAACTGGCAAAGGCAAGAGTGCAATGCCTAGGCCAACGGAACCTTCTTGGAAAAACCAAAGTAATGGGCTGTAAACGATTGAACAACAAAGCGTTACTTCAAGATGGAGGGGTGCTTTTTGTGCCTGCTCGCAATTAGCGTTGTCTCATTCGGCAAAAACCGAGTACTGTTTCTCACGGTGAGACAAAATCTCACTCCGAGTCACGGGATTTCACATCAAGGCACCTCGTCATCCATTTCCCTTGACTCAAATTGAGATGACAATTAGTTTCCCAAATAGATTCAAGCACTTGTGAATCGCGAAAACTATTTCCCCAGCGCCGGTGCAGATGTCAGTGCTTCTGTTCG